>JBIOUF010000173.1:0-7414 GCA_044866695.1 Nocardioidaceae bacterium
GAGCGCCCCGGTGGCCGAGGAGCGAGCGCCCCGGTGGCCGAGGAGCGAGCGCCCCGGTGGCCGAGGAGCGAGCGCCCCGGTGGCCGCGGAGCGAGCGCCCCGGTGGCTGCGGAGCGAGCGCGCCGGTGGTTGAGGAGCGAGCCTGCGAGCGTCTCGAAACCACCGGTGCCTGGGCGCAGTCTCTGCCAGGGTGTCGCTGGTTGGCTTCGTGACGCTCGCAAGCTCGCTCCTCAGCCCGAGTCGAGACGCCTCCGCTGGCGCTCCCGTCCTCGACCAGTGGCGGGCAGCCGGGCTCAGACCGTGCCCAGGTCACCAGGTCTCGAGACGCCTCCGCTGGCGCTCCGGCTCCTCGACCGGCGGGTTCTTCCAGACGCCTCCGCTGGCGCTCGGGCTCCTCGACCGGCGGGTTCTTCCAGACGCCTCCGCTGGCGCTTCGGCTCCTCGACCGGCGGGTTCCTCCAGACGCCTCCGCTGGCGCTCCGGCTCCTCGACCAGCGGAGGGTCCTCGGGTCGAACGCTCAGGACAGATCCAGGCCGGGGTAGAGCGGGTGCCGGTCGAGGAGCTCCGCGGCGGCGGACCTGGTGCGCTCGGCGAGGCCGTCGGCGAGGGCGTACGACGCCTTGGAGGGCGCGCCGGCGGCGGTGGTGCCCGGCGACGTACCCGACAGCACCCCGACCACCAGCTCGGCGACCCGGTCGAGGTCGTCGGCGCCGAAGCCGCGGGTGGTGAGCGCGGGGGTGCCGAACCGGATGCCCGAGGTGTACCAGGCCCCGTTGGGGTCGGCGGGCACGGAGTTGCGGTTGGTGACCACGCCGGAGTCGAGCAGGGCCGCCTCGGCCTGCCGGCCGGTCAGGCCGAACGAGGTGACGTCCAGCAGCACGATGTGGTTGTCGGTGCCACCGGTCACCAGCGTCGCGCCGCGGCGCAGGAACCCGTCGGCGAGCGCCTTGGCGTTGTCGGCCACGCGCTGGGCGTAGTCGCGGAACTCCGGCCGCCGCGCCTCCGCCAGCGCCACCGCCTTGGCGGCCATGACGTGCGAGAGCGGGCCGCCGAGCACCATCGGGCAGCCGCGGTCGACCTCGGGCGCGAGCTCCTCGGTGGCCAGCACCATCCCGCCGCGCGGGCCGCGCAGCGACTTGTGCGTCGTGGTGGTGACGATGTGGGCGTGCGACACCGGGTCCTCGTCGCCGGTCATCACCTTCCCGGCGACCAGGCCGGCGAAGTGCGCCATGTCCACCATCAACGTGGCGTCGACCTCGTCGGCGATCTCGCGCATCTTCGCGAAGTCGATCCGCCGGGGATAGGCGGAGTAGCCGGCGACCAGGATCAGCGGCCGGAACTCCTGCGCGGCCGCACGGACCCGGTCGTAGTCCAACAGCCCGGTCTCCGGGTCGGTGCCGTAGGAGCGCTGGTGGAACATCTTGCCGCTGATGTTCGGCCGGAAGCCGTGCGTCAGGTGCCCGCCGGCGTCCAGGGACATGCCGAGCATGCGCTGGTTGCCGAGCTGGTGGCGCAGCTCCTCCCAGTCGTCCTCGCCCAGCTCGCTGACGTTGCGGACCTGGCGCTTCTCCAGCGCAGGGGCCTCGACGCGGTGGGCCAGAACGGCCCAGTAGGCCACCAGGTTGGCGTCGATGCCCGAGTGCGGCTGGACATAGGCGTACGGCGCCCCGAACAGCTCGCGGGCATGCTCGGCGGCCAGCGCCTCCACCGTGTCCACGTTCTGGCAGCCGGCGTAGAAGCGGTGGCCGACCGTGCCCTCGGCGTACTTGTCGCTGAGCCAGCTGCCCATCGTGAGCAGCACGGCCGGCGAGGCGTAGTTCTCGCTGGCGATCAGCTTGAGCGACGACCGCTGGTCGGCCAGCTCCTTGCGGGTCGCCTCGGCGATGCGCGGCTCGACCGCGCCGATGACCTCCAGAGCTGCGTCGTATGCCCGGAGTGCGGCGGCCGTGGTGGACTCGGGGGAGGCGCTCATGCCGGCCAGCGTAGTGTCATCAGGACGCGGGGAGACGGTCCCGCGCTCGCTCGTCGTACCAAATGTTGGACATACGTCTCACATTCTGAGAGGCGCGTTTGTCTGGACCGGTGCCCCTCGCCGACACTTGGGCCCATGATCAGCGTCGCGACGACCCAGCACCTCGTGGCCCGGCGCCACGTGGACCTCGGTCGCGCCTCCAGCATGATCTGTATGTCGGCCTGACCCCCCGCTGACCTTTCGCTAGCGGGCGCGCGGTCGCCGACCGCCGCTCCGACACCGCCGTCGGACACCGGCACGCGGCGCGTGCGTCCCCCTCCACGAGGACCGCACCCCCATGACCTCCACCGCACCGCCACCCGCCGGCCGGTCGGGCCGTCCGCGCCCCAGGCGCGGCGAGGGCCAGTGGGCGCTGGGCTACCGCGAGCCGCTCAACCCCAACGAGCAGTTCAAGAAGGACGACAACCCCCTCAACGTCCGAGCCCGCATCGAGAACGTCTACGCCAAGCGCGGCTTCGGCTCGATCGACCCCAACGACCTGCGCGGGCGGTTCCGCTGGATGGGCCTGTACACCCAGCGCCGGCCCGGCCTGGACGGCGGCAAGACCGCCACGCTCGAGCCGCACGAGCTCGACGACGAGTACTTCATGCTCCGGGTCCGCATCGACGGCGGCGCGCTGACCGGCCACCAGCTGCGCACGCTGGGCGACATCGGGGTGGAGTTCGCCCGCGACACCGCCGACATCACCGACCGGCAGAACATCCAGTACCACTGGATCCGCATCGAGGACATGCCCGAGATCTGGCGCCGCCTGGAGGACGCCGGGCTGTGGACCGTCGAGGCCTGCGGCGACTCCCCTCGGGTCATCCTGGGCTCGCCGCTGGCCGGGGTCGCGGCCGACGAGATCGTGGACGGCACGTGGGCCGTCGAGGAGATCCGCCGCCGCTTCATCGGCGACCCGGCGTACGCGAACCTGCCGCGCAAGTTCAAGACCGCGATCAGCGGTCACCCCAGCCACGACGTCGCCCCGGAGGTCAACGACGTCGCCTTCGTCGGCGTCGTACACCCCGAGCACGGGCCCGGGTTCGACCTCTGGGTGGGCGGTGGGCTGTCCACCAACCCCCATCTCGCGCAGCGGCTGGGCGCCTGGGTGCCGCTGGAGGACGTGCCCGACGTCTGGGAGGGCGTCATCTCGGTCTTCCGCGACTACGGCTACCGCAGGCTACGCAGCCGCGCCCGGCTGAAGTTCCTGGTCGCGGACTGGGGTGCGGAGCGGTTCCGCCAGGTGCTGGAGGAGGAGTACCTGCACCGCAGGCTGGTCGACGGCCCGGCCGCCGAGCCCCCGGTCCAGCAGGGCGACCACATCGGCGTGCACCGGCAGCGGGACGGCCGGTTCTACGTCGGCGTCGCGCCCATGGTGGGCCGCGTGTCCGGGACGCTGCTGGGCCGGCTCGCCGACGTCCTCACCGCACACGGGTCGGACCGGGTCCGGCTCACCCCGCACCAGAAGCTGGTCGTGCTCGACGTCGCCGAGGAGCAGCTGCCCGGGCTGCTCGCCG
The DNA here is from genome assembly GCA_044866695.1 of Nocardioidaceae bacterium. Lineage (GTDB taxonomy): Bacteria > Actinomycetota > Actinomycetes > Propionibacteriales > Nocardioidaceae > JBIOUF01. Next base: position 3,533 of record JBIOUF010000173.1, read on the forward strand.
ACCTCGACGAGATCGGGCTCTCCGCGGCGCCCTCGGGCTGGCGCCGCAACACGATGGCCTGCACCGGCATCGAGTTCTGCAAGCTCGCGATCGTCGAGACCAAGGCCCGCGCCGCGTCCCTGGTCGAGGAGCTGGAGAGGCGGCTCCCCGGCCTGGACACCCCGATCACGGTCAACCTCAACGGCTGTCCGAACTCGTGCGCGCGCGTCCAGGTCGCCGACATCGGGCTCAAGGGCCAGCTGGTGATGGACGACGACGGCAACCAGGTCGAGGGCTACCAGGTGCACCTGGGCGGCGGCCTCGCCCTGGACGCGAGGTTCGGCCGCAAGCTCCGCGCCCACAAGGTCACCAGCGCCGGCCTCGACGACTACGTCGAGAACGTCGTGCGCACCTTCCTGGGCCAGCGCGAGGACGGCGAGAGCTTCGCGGCCTGGGTCGCGCGTGCCGACGAGGACGCCCTTCGCGGCGAGCGGACCCTCGAGGCCGTGTCATGACCGAGCGCGCGGTCCCCTTCCACTGCCCGTTCTGCGGCGACGAGGACCTGCGCCCGCACGGGGAGCGGCACGGCGACTGGGAGTGCCGTTCGTGCCAGCGGGCGTTCTCGCTGAGGTTCATCGGCCTGCTCCGGCCGGCCGGCTCGGGACGGACCGGCCCCGACGCGCGCCATGGCCAGGAGGGGCTGCCATGACAGCCGCAACCGCCACCGCGGCGTTCAACGCTCGCGGCACGGACACGGAGGGGCGCTCGGAGGCCGAGCTGCGCGACCTCGTGCGGCACGCCGGCGCCGAGCTAGAGCTGGCTCCCGCCGAGGTGATCATCGAGTGGGCGGTGGCCACGTTCGGCGAGCGGTTCTGCGTGACCTCATCCATGGGCGACGCCGTCCTCGCGCACGTGGCCTCACAGGTGGCGCCGGGGGTGGACGTGGTCTTCCTCGACACCGGCTACCACTTCGCCGAGACCATCGGCACCCGCGACGCCGTGGCCGCGACGGTTCCGGTCAACCTCATCACGATCACCCCGACGCAGACCGTCGAGCAGCAGGACGCGACGTACGGCAAGGACCTGTTCGCCCGCGACCCCGACCGATGCTGCGCGCTGCGCAAGGTGCAGCCGCTGCAGGACGCCCTGGACGAGTACGACGCCTGGGCGACCGGGCTGCGCCGGGCCGAGACCCACAACCGGGTCATCGCCCCGGTCATCGGCTGGGACGCCAAGAAGCGCAAGGTCAAGGTGTCGCCGCTGGCCCGGTGGACCGACGAGCAGGTGGAGCGCTACATCGCCGACAACGGCGTCCTGGTCAACCCACTGGTCTACGACGGCTACCCCTCCATCGGCTGCTGGCCGTGCACCCGCCGGGTCGCGCCGGGCGAGGACCCCCGCAGCGGCCGCTGGGCAGGCACCGGCAAGACCGAGTGCGGGATCCACTCCTGATCCCGGCCCCACCATCTCGTCCCCGACCACACCGGCCGACGACGGAGTCGGCAGCACAGCCACCGCACCACCCCCTGCAAGCTGAGAGGAGCCGCCACGATGGCCGCACCCGCCCTGGTGGCCCTGGCCCACGGCAGCCGCGACCCGCGCTCGGCGAGAGCCGTACGCGCGCTCGTGGACGAGGTCCGCGCGTTCCGTCCCGACCTGCGGGTCGAGCCGGCGTTCCTGGACCTGTGCGAACCGTCCTTCGCCGTGGTCGTCGACCGCCTGGCTCGCTGCGGCGTCGAGGAGGTCGTCGTGGTGCCGCTGCTGCTCACCCAGGCCTATCACGCCAAGGTCGACGTACCTTCGGCCGTCGCCGCCGCGATGGCCGACCACGAAGGCCTGCGCATCCGGGCCAGCGGCGTGCTGGGACTGGAGACCACGCTGCTCGACGTCCTGGACCGGCGGATGCGGGTGGCGCTGCGGACGAGCCGGGTCCGCGAGCTCGACGCGCTGGTCCTGGCCGCGGCCGGATCCTCCGACCCGCTGGCCAACCAGGCGGTCGCCCGGCTGGCCCGCCAGTGGGGGGCCCGCCACCGGCTGCCGACGTCGGCGGCGTACGCCTCCTCCTCACCGCCCGCCACGGGCGAGGCGGTGCGGGCGTTCCGTGCCCAGGGCCGGCGACACGTCGCCGTGGGGTCGCTGTTCCTGGCGCCCGGGCACCTTCCGGACCGAGCCGCCGAGCTGGCCCTGGAGGCCGGTGCGGTCGCCGTCGCCGACCCGCTGGGGGCAGACCCCGAGATCGCCCGGACGGTGCTCGCCCGCTACGCCGTCGGTGCCGTGGAGCTGGTCCCGGTCTGAGCCTGCCGGCCGGGCGACCGCCGGTCCCGTGCGGATAGGCTCGGCCGCATGAGCGAGCGGAGCGAGCCGGCAACTCTGCCTGGACTACCCCTGACCACCGCACCGTGGCGCCGGCGACCACCAGCCCGACGCCCGAGGGCGTGCCCAGGCCGCCGTCAGCCGGCGAGCCACGGCGGAACCGGACAAGGGAGACCAGCGTGAGCCAGCACTTCGACGTCGTCGTTCTCGGCGCGGGCCCCGGTGGCTACGTCGCCGCCATCCGCGCCGCCCAGCTCGGCCTGAACACCGCGGTCGTCGAGGCGAAGTACTGGGGTGGGGTGTGCCTCAACGTCGGCTGCATCCCGTCCAAGGCCCTGCTGCGCAACGCCGAGCTCGCGCACATCCTGGCCCATGAGAAGGAGACGTTCGGCATCTCCGGCGAGGCCACGATGGACTTCGGGGTCACCCACAAGCGCAGCCGGGCCGTCTCGCAGCGGATGTCCAACGGCGTGCACTTCCTGATGAAGAAGAACAAGATCACCGAGGTCCACGGCTGGGGGACGTTCACCGGACCGAAGTCGATGCAGGTCGAGGCCGACGACGGCTCGACGCAGACCGTCACCTTCGACAACGCCGTCATCGCCGCCGGCGCGACCACCCGGCTGATCCCGGGGACCGGCCTGTCCGAGCGGGTGGTCACCTACGAGGAGCAGATCCTCGACGACTCGTTGCCCGGCTCGATCGTCATCGCCGGGTCCGGCGCGATCGGCGTGGAGTTCGCCTACGTGCTGCGCAACTTCGGCGTCGACGTCACCATCGTGGAGTTCCTCGACCGGATGGTGCCCACCGAGGACGCCGAGATCTCCAAGGAGCTGCTCAAGCACTACAAGAAGCTCGGCGTCAACCTGCTGCTCGGCACGAAGGTCGAGGCGATCGACGACTCCGGCGACCAGGTCAAGGTCACCGTCTCACCGGCCAAGGGCGGTGACCAGCGGGTGCTGCAGGCCGACAAGGTGCTGCAGGCGATCGGCTTCGCGCCGCGTCTGGAGGGCTACGGGCTGGAGGGCCTCGGCGTGGCCACCGAGCGCGGCGCGATCACCATCGACGACTACGGCCGCACCAGCGTGGACGGCATCTACGCTATCGGCGACGTCACCGGAAAGCTCATGCTCGCCCACGTCGCCGAGGCGATGGGCGTGGTCGCCGCCGAGACCATCGCCGGCGCCGAGACGATGCCGGTCGACTTCGAGATGATCCCGCGAGCGACGTACTGCCAGCCGCAGATCGCCTCGTTCGGGTTTTCCGAGGAGCAGGCCAAGGAGCGCGGCTACGACGTCACGACGGCGAAGTTCCCGTTCTCGGCCAACGGCAAGGCGTGGGGGCTCGGCGACGCGGTCGGCTTCGTGAAGGTGGTCGCCGACGCGACGCACAACGAGCTGCTCGGCGCGCACCTGATCGGCCCCGAGGTCACCGAGCTGCTACCCGTCCTGACGCTGGCCCAGAAGTGGGACCTCACCGCCGACGAGGTGGCCCGCAACGTCTTCGCCCACCCCACCCTCACCGAGGCCGTCAAGGAGGCCGTCGAAGGCATCGCGGGTCACATGATCAACCTGTGAGTGGTCGACGGCC
>JBIOUF010000174.1:0-55241 GCA_044866695.1 Nocardioidaceae bacterium
CGCGGGCCAACCACCCCTTCGCTCGTACCTCGCGAAGGGGGCCAGTCCCATCCACGCACCCGCGCCGCCGCCCCGGTGCGGCGTTCCGGCCCGCCGAGCGGCCAGATGTCCTCACGACGCCGAGCCACCCATCCTGGTGGGTCGAGCCGTCAGTGTTGGTGGGTCGAGCCGTCAGTCTTGGCGGGTCGAGCCGTCCAGGAGGGCCGGGAGTCGTCTCGTGTAGTCCGGGGGACTGGCTTTGCGGGCTCTGCCCGGCTCGGGCGGCCGTCGTGGATCCGACCTCAGCCGGTGAGCGCGGGTTTCTTGCCGGCCGCCCGGTGCCGGGCGGCGGCGGCCAGCCTCCGGTCGACGAACAGCCGCGCCATGCCGACCGCGGCGCCGGTCAGCACGGCGAAGAGCACCGCCTCGCGAATGGCCACGTCGGGGTCGGCGGGGTCGCTGGGCGGCTTGCGGCCCGAGCCCAGCCGCCAGGTGGCGTCCACCGCCTTCTTGGCCAGGGCGCCGGACACCAGCATTCCGAGGACCTGCACGACGGTCTTCGACGTTCCGGCCACAGGGACCTCCTCGCGCGCGGCTGCGGTCCCCGCACAGTCTGCCAAACCCCTCGGGGGACCGGTGGCAGCGTGGGGGCGCCGGAGGCGCCGGTGGTCACGCCTCGGCGGCGCCATGGGCGGTGATCGCGTCGTCGATGGCGGCGGCCAACGGGCCCGGGTGCCGCGTCGACACCAGCCAGTACGGCGTCGGGTCGTCGGGGTCCACCACCTTGACCCGGACCGACCCGCGCACGTAGGGCCGCACCAGCAGGTACGCGCGCGCGTCAGCGTCGGGCCCGAGCGCCCGGCGGGTGGCGTCGTGCCCGAGCGCCTCGGGACCGGCCAGGGCGGTCACCGGGATCCGGGCCCGCCCCGCGACCAGATGGCCGTCGCCGACCACCACCGTCGCGGCGCCGTACCCCGCCAGGACGGCCACCGTCACCGCGGCCAGCCCCCCGGCTGCGGCGAACGCGACCGAGGCGGGCAGCGCGACCAGGAACGCGAGCAGCATCGAGGCCAGGAGCATCGTCGCCAGGGCCCACCACCGCAGCGGCACCGCGAGCCGCTCGGCGTAGCCGACGCCATGCCCCCCGGGCCCTCCGGGCCCCGCGGCGCGGTCGCTGGCGGGTCCGCTCACGCGCCCGATCCTGTCATCTGGACGCACCGACGCGCCGGTGCCGGCGGCCGGACGGGTGCGTAGGCTCCGGTGTCATGGCCGTGCCGAGAGACGACGCAGCCGGCGGCAGGCTCGTCGAGACCGAGGGGGTCGACCCGGTGGACGCCGTGGACGTGCTGGTCCGCCGGCTGGACGAGGCGCTCGGGCTGCCGGCCTATGCCCATCCCGGCGACGCCGGCGCGGACCTGGCGACCACCATCGACGTGACCTTGGCGCCGGGGGAGCGGGCGATGGTGCCGACCGGGATCAGTCTGGCGCTCCCCGACGGGTACGTCGCGCTCGTGCACCCGCGGTCCGGTCTGGCAGCGCGCTGCGGGGTCTCGATCGTGAACGCCCCGGGCACCGTGGACGCGGGCTACCGCGGTGAGGTCACCGTGCTGCTGGTCAACCTCGACCCCACCGAGTCGGTCACGCTGCGACGTGGCGACCGGATCGCCCAGCTGGTCCTGCAGAAGGTGTCGCGGGCCCGGTTCGTCGAGGTGGACGCGCTGCCGGTCTCGGCCCGGGCCGCGGGTGGCTACGGTTCGACCGGCGGCTTCTCCGCCGCCCGCTCCGGGGAGCCGGCGTGAGGCTGCGTCGGAAGCGTCCCGGCGAGCCGGGTCCGGAGAACGCCGGTCCCGAGCGAGCCGACGCCGGCGCCGAGGCGGGTGCCGGGTCCGAGGTCACCGACGACCCGCGCTCCCGGGGCCCCTGGGACGAGTCCGAGGTCGACGTGCCGGAGGAGAACCGGCTGCACCTCGGCGGCCTGGTGGTCACGGGACGCGAAGGGCTCGAGGTCCGGCTCCAGGTCGACGAGGCCTCTGGGCAGGTAGCCGCGGTGCTCCTGGTCGCGGAGGACGGGGCGGTCGAGCTGCGCCCCTTCGCCGCCCCGCGCCACGAGGACCTCTGGGACGACGTCCGTCGCCAGATCGCCGCGGAGACGGCCCGCCGCGGCGGCACCGCGACCGAGGTGGAGGGCCCGTACGGCCCCGCGCTGTCGGTGCTGATGACCGGCCGCACCCCCGACGGCAAGGCGGTCACCCAGCCCTCGCTGGTGCTCGGCATCTCCGGTCCACGCTGGCTGCTGCGCGCCACCCTGCTCGGCCGGCCGGCCGTGCAGTACGCCGATGACGGGCTGCTCGAGTCCGCGGTGCGCGACGTCGTCGTGGTCCGCGGCAGCACCCCGATGCTGCCCGGTGAGGCCATCGGGCTCACCATGCCCGCCGGGGCCCGACCGGCCGACCCGTCCGACGCCTAGCGTGGCGCGGCGGTCGACCCCTGCGACAGGCTGGGAACCACCGGGCGAGCCGCTGGGCGAGCCCGAGCAGACACCCCGGGGACCCGGGCTGGGACGGCGCGCGGGCTGCTGTACCCGACGCTGGTCGAGGAGCCGAAGCGTTGGACGGTTTGAAGTCCCGACTCGGGCTGAGGAGCGAGCTTGCGAGCCTCACGAAGCCGACCAGCGGGAGGGTGACAGTGTCCCAGCCCCGGGGTGCCGGTGGTTTCGAGGCTCGCAGGCTCGCACCTCAACCACCGGGACCCGCAGTTCGACCGCCGGGACCCGTCTTCAGACCTCACCCGCGGCACACCTGCCGCGGCTACGCTGGTGGCATGGCAGACGTCAGGACCCGGCTGCGGCAGAGCCTCCACCGGTGGGCCAGCAGCGAGTCGATCGAGGCGCAGGAGCTGCGCGACACCAGCGTGAAGGCCGGGTGCTGCCCCGTCGCGGAGACCGAGGACAGGGAGCGGGTGACCCTGCAGGGCACTCTGCGCACCGTCACGCTGCGCCCCCGAGGCGGCGTGCCCGCCCTGGAGGCCGAGCTGTACGACGGCACCGGGCTGATCACCCTGGTCTGGCTGGGTCGGCGGCGCATCTCCGGCGTCCAGCCCGGCCGCGCGGTCAAGGTCGAGGGTCGCGTCGGCGTCCAAGACGGCGTCCGGCTGATGTACAACCCGCGCTACGAGCTGAGGCCGTGAGCGCGCCCGACGCCTCGACCGCCGACCGGCCGGAGAGCCGCGGTCTGCCCGGGGAGGCGGAGCACAGGCCCGCCCGCCACCCGGTGGACCAGGAGACCGTCGAGGCGGTGGTGCGCAGCCAGATGGCCCGCGCGCTGGGCGGCCGCCGCGGCATGGCCGAGGCCGCCACGCCGACGATCTGCTTCACCGCCACCTACGTGACCACCAAGGACGTCCGCCTGGCCATCTCGGTCAGCCTCGGTGCCGCCGGGCTGCTGCTCGCGCTCCGGCTGCTGCAGCGGAGCACGGTGCAGTTCGTGCTGAACAGCGTGCTCGGCATCGGGGTGGGCTGCTTCTTCGTCTGGCTCGGCGGCCGCAACGGCGGCGACGCCGACCAGCAGGCGCTGGCCTACTTCCTGCCCGGGCTGATCTACAACGCCGGGTACGCCGTGGTGATGGTGCTCAGCATCCTGGCCACCTGGCCGGTCGTGGGGTTCATGGTCGGCTCGGTCGCCGGCGACCCGACGGAATGGCATCGCGACCCCCAGGTGGTCCGGCTGTGCCGCACCCTCACCTGGGTCCTCGTGGTGCCGTGCCTGCTGCGGGTCGCCGTGCAGGTCCCCATCTACGTCGCCGGACGACAGGCGGAGAACGCCGAGTCGTACGTGGCCGCCCTGGGGGTCGCGAAGCTGGCCATGGGCTGGCCGCTGCAGCTGTCCGCCTTCGCGGTCATGGTGTGGCTGCTGGCCCGCAACCGGATCCCGGTGCGGTCCGACGGCGGCGTCGCCCCCGCCTGAGCACTGGCGAGGCCGACTCACCGTTCGCGCGGCCCGCGCGACGGTCGGCGCCCGAGCCGCCGGCGGCTGCCTGGACGGCGAGTCGGCGCATCCGCAGGAGAGGGCGCTGCGCGCCGCGGGGCAGATCCGCCGACTCGCCGGGCAGCCGGCTTCGCCGGCTCGGCACCCGTAGCCGGCTCGCAGGCTCGCCGGCTACGGGTGCCGGTCCACCCCACGCGGGCTGAGCAGCGTGGCCAGCTCGGGCTCGGCCTCGGGGGAGGACACGAACAGCAGCTCGTCGCCGACCTCGATGGGCTGCTCGGGGTCGGGGGTGTAGACCATGCCGTCGCGCAGGATCGTGACCAGGGAGCAGTTCTCGGGGAAGGGGATCAGGCCGACCGGCTTGCCGATGTACGGCGAGTCCTGCGGGAGCGTCATCTCGACCAGGTCCGCGTTGCCCTGCCGGAACGTGAACAGCCGGACCACGTCGCCGATCGTGACCGCCTCCTCGACCAGGGCGGACATGATCCGCGGCGTGGAGACGTTGACGTCCACGCCCCAGGCCTCGGTGAACAGCCACTCGTTGTTGGGGTGGTTCACCCGGCCGACGGTGCGCGGCACCGCGAACTCGGTCTTGGCCAGCAGGGAGGTGACCAGGTTGACCTTGTCGTCGCCGGTCGCGGCGATCGCGACGTCGCAGGTCTCCAGGTGCGCCTCCTCCAGCGAGGACAGCTCGCAGGAGTCGGCCAGCAGCCACTCCGCCGCGGGCACGCGCTCGGGATGGATCGCCTCCGGGTTCTTGTCGATGAGCAGGACGACGTGGCCGTTCTCGATGAGCTCGCGGGCGATGGACCGCCCGACCGCTCCTGCTCCTGCGATGGCGACTCTCATCACTCGGCCTCCGGTCCGGAGTGGAACACCGCGTACACCTTCTCTGCCCGCTCCTCCCGCATCACCAGGTGCAGCAGGTCACCCTCCTGCAGCACCGTGTCCCGCTTGGGGATCATCCCCTCACCGAGCCGGTCGATCCAGGCGATCCGCGCGCCGGTGTCCTCCTGCAGCCGCACCGTCGGGATGCCCACCCAGGCGTCGGCAACCATGATCGCGTCCAGCCGGATGGTTCCGCTGGGGTCCCGGAAGTCCGGCTCGGCCCCGGCGGGAAGCAGCCGGCGGATGATCTGGTCGGCGGTCCACCGGACCGTGGCGACCGTGCTGATCCCCAGCCGCTGGTAGACCTCGGCCCGGCCGGGGTCGTAGATGCGCGCGACCACCTGCTGGATGCCGAAGGTCTCGCGGGCCACCCGGGCCGCGATGATGTTGGAGTTGTCGCCGCTGGAGACCGCTGCGAACGCGTCCGCGCCGTCGATGCCGGCCTTCTCCAGCACGTCCTGGTCGAACCCGATCCCGGTGACCTTGGTGCCGCTGAACGACGGCCCCAGCCGGCGGAACGCGTCGGGGTTGCTGTCGATCACCGAGACCGTGTGCTGCCGGTCCTCCAGACCCCGGGCCAGCGTGCTGCCCACCCGGCCACAGCCCATGATCACCACATGCACGGCACAGACGCTACACCGCGGCCGAGGTCCTCAGGCGCTCGTCGCGAGCGGTCCGCCGAGGCGCCGCCGCACGCTCCGCGAGGCGGGACGGGGTACGCCGGCCGGGGGGACTAGCCTTGCCAACCGTGGGTGTCGGCGACGTCTCCAAGCGGCTCATCCTGGGCCGCAAGCTGCGCTCCTCGCAGCTCGGCGAGACGCTGCTGCCGAAGCGCATCGCGCTGCCGGTGTTCGCCAGCGACGCGCTGTCGTCGGTGGCCTACGCCCCCCAGGAGATCTTCCTGATGCTGTCGCTGGCCGGGGTGTCCGCCTACGCCTACTCCTGGAAGGTCGGCATCGCCGTCGCCGTCGTGATGATCACCGTGGTGGCGTCGTACCGGCAGAACGTGCACGCCTACCCCAGCGGCGGCGGCGACTACGAGGTCGCCACGGTCAACCTCGGCCCCACGGCCGGCGTGACGGTCGCCAGCGCCCTCCTCGTCGACTACGTCCTCACCGTCGCGGTCTCGGTCTCCTCCGCCATCGACAACGCCAAGTCGGCCCTCCCGTTCATGCAGCAGCACGAGGCCACCTGGGCGTGCATCGTCGTCGCGGTGCTGGCCGCGATGAACCTGCGCGGCATCCGCGAGTCCGGGGCGTTCTTCGCCATCCCGACGTACGGGTTCATGGTGGCGATCCTCGGCATGGCCGTGGTCGGGATGTTCCGCTACCTCAACGGGACCCTGCCCCAGGTGGAGAGCGCCGACCTGGCCATCGAGCCCGACGACCGCTACGCCAGCCCGCTCGGCGGGATCATGCTGGTGTTCCTGCTGGCCCGGGCGTTCTCCTCGGGCTGCGCGGCGCTGACCGGCGTGGAGGCGATCTCCAACGGCGTGCCGGCGTTCCGCAAGCCCAAGAGCCGCAACGCCGCGACCACGTTGCTCATGCTGGGACTCATCTCGATCACGATGCTGATGAGCATCATCGTGCTGGCCGAGGAGATGGGCCTGCGCTACGTCGACACCGCGGACCTCGACCGGCTCACCTACGCCGACGGCTCGAGGCTTCCCGCGGACTACGAGCAGCACTCGGTGGTGTCGCAGCTGGCGCGCGCCGTCTTCGACGACGCGAACCTCGGGTTCTACTTCGTGGTCGCGATGACCGGCATCATCTTGGCGCTGGCTGCGAACACCGCCTTCAACGGCTTCCCGGTGCTGGGCTCGATCCTGGCCCAGGACGGGTACCTGCCCCGGCAGCTCGGCGCTCGCGGCGACCGGCTCGCGTACAGCAACGGCATCTTGATCCTCGCCGCCATGGCGATGGTGCTCATCGTCGCGTTCGACGCCGAGGTGACCCGGCTGATCCAGCTCTACATCGTCGGGGTGTTCGTCTCCTTCAACCTCAGCCAGCTGGGCATGATCCGGCACTGGACCCGCCACCTCAGAACCGAGACCGACCCGGCGGTCCGGCGCCGGATGATGCGCTCCCGGGCGATCAACACCTTCGGGCTCGGGATGACCGCGGTCGTGCTGGTGGTCGTGCTGATCACCAAGTTCCTCGCCGGGGCCTGGATCGCGCTGACCGCGATGGCGGTGTTCTTCGTGATCATGAAGAGCATCCGCCGTCACTACGACAACGTCGGCCGGGAGCTCGAGATCCGCGACGAGGACCAGTTCCTGCCCACCCGCGTGCACGCCATGGTGCTGGTCTCCAAGGTGCACAAGCCGACGATGCGGGCACTGGCCTATGCCAAGGCGTCGCGACCCAACGTGCTCGAGGCGGTGATGGTGGCCACCGACCCGGTGACCCGCGACCAGATCCTGGAGGAGTGGGACCGGCGTGGCATCGAGGTGCCGCTGAAGGTGCTGGACTCGCCGTTCCGCGAGGTGATCCGGCCCATCGTGCAGTACGCGCGGGCCATCCGGCGCGCGAACCCGCGCGGGGTGGTCGCGGTGTTCATCCCCGAGTACGTCGTGGGCCGGTGGTGGGAGCAGCTGCTGCACAACCAGACCGCCCTGCGGCTCAAGGGACGGCTGCTGTTCACGCCGGGGGTCATGGTGACCTCCGTGCCCTACCAGCTCCGGTCCAGCACGCTGGCCGAGGAGCGCGCGGAACGCCAGGAGCAGCAGGTGCAGGCCGGCGACGTACGGCGAGGGGCCACGGCCAGCTGGACCCGCAGCAGCCGGCTCGAGCGCGAGCAGGAGCTCGAGTAGCCCGCTCTCGCGGGCCCCGCAGTCGTGCTCGCGGTGCGCGCGGCCTCCTGGTGGTTGAGGAGGGCGAACCCGCGACCTCCCCGGTGGTTGAGGAGGGCGAGCTTGCGAGCCCGTCTCGAAACCACCCGACGGCGCGACGACCCGGTCCGGGCTTCCCAGCTCGCACGACGTCATGTATCTTGATGTCAAGAGATATGCCCGGTGTCTGGCCGCCCGCACCCGGGGGCAAGATGGACCGAGGAGCCGACCGACGAGGAGTGAGCGCCCATGGCGAGCGTGGACAGCTTCAATGCGTTGAGCACCCTGGACGTGGAGGGTCGCGAGTACGAGATCTTCCGGCTGGACGCCGTCACGGGGGAGGGGCTCGACGTCGCGTCCCTGCCGTACTCCCTGAAGATCCTGCTGGAGAACCTCCTGCGCACCGAGGACGGCGCCAACATCACCGCCGACGACATCCGCGCGCTCGCCGGCTGGGACCCGGATGCCGAGCCCAGCAAGGAGATCCAGTTCACCCCGGCGCGGGTGATCATGCAGGACTTCACCGGCGTCCCCTGCGTGGTGGACCTGGCGACGATGCGCGAGGCGATGGCGGACCTCGGCGGCGACCCGAGCCGGATCAACCCGCTCGCGCCGGCGGAGATGGTGATCGACCACTCCGTGATCGCCGACGTGTTCGGCACGCCGGAGGCGTTCGAGCGCAACGTCGAGATCGAGTACGAGCGCAACCGCGAGCGCTACCAGTTCCTGCGCTGGGGGCAGGGCGCCTTCGACGACTTCAAGGTGGTCCCGCCCGGCACCGGGATCGTGCACCAGGTCAACATCGAGCACCTGGCCCGCACCGTGTTCACCCGCGAGCTGGACGGGAGGACCCAGGCCTACCCCGACACCTGCGTGGGCACCGACTCGCACACCACGATGGTCAACGGGATCGGCGTGGTCGGCTGGGGCGTCGGGGGCATCGAGGCGGAGGCGGCCATGCTCGGCCAGCCGGTCTCGATGCTGATCCCGCGGGTGGTCGGGTTCAAGCTGTCCGGCGAGCTGCCGGAGGGTTCGACCGCGACCGACCTGGTGCTGACCATCACCGAGATGCTGCGCAAGCACGGCGTCGTCGGGAAGGTCGTGGAGTTCTACGGCGAGGGCGTCTCGGCGCTGCCGCTGGCCAACCGGGCCACGATCGGCAACATGAGCCCGGAGTTCGGCTCGACCATCGCGGTGTTCCCGGTCGACGAGGAGACCGTCAGCTACCTGCGGTTCACCGGCCGGCCCGCCGAGCAGCTGGCGCTGGTGGAGCGGTACGCCAAGGAGCAGGGGCTCTGGCACGACCCCGCCGCCGAGCCGCGCTTCTCCGAGCGGCTCGAGCTCGACCTCGGCTCGGTGGTGCCCTCGCTGGCCGGGCCGAAGCGACCTCAGGACCGGGTCGCGGTCACAGACGCCAAGCAGGCGTTCCGCGGTGCCCTGCAGACCTACGTCGAGCACGAGGCGGAGGCGGTCTCGGGCAGCTACGACGAGGCGCTGGAGGAGTCCTTCCCCGCCTCCGACGCACCCGCCGCCCACGAGGACGCCCACGGCCAGACGCCTTCTCGCGACTACCTCTCCTGCGCCCCGAAGGACGGCGGCCGGGCCAGCAGCCCGGCACCGGTCGAGCTGGCCGACGGCACGAAGTTCGAGCTCGACCACGGCGCGGTCGTCATCGCCGCGATCACGTCGTGCACCAACACCTCCAACCCCTCGGTGATGATCGGGGCGGCCCTGCTGGCCAAGAAGGCCGTCGAGAAGGGGTTGCAGCGCAAGCCGTGGGTGAAGACCACGCTGGCGCCGGGGTCGAAGGTGGTGTCGGACTACTACGAGAGAGCCGGCCTGACGCCGTACCTGGACAAGCTCGGGTTCAACCTGGTCGGCTACGGCTGCACCACGTGCATCGGCAACTCCGGGCCGCTGATCCCGGAGGTGTCCGCCGCGGTCCAGGACAACGACCTCGCCGTGGTGTCGGTGCTGTCGGGCAACCGCAACTTCGAGGGCCGGATCAACCCCGACGTGAAGATGAACTACCTGGCCTCCCCGCCGCTCGTGGTCGCCTACGCCCTGGCCGGCTCGATGGACGTCGACCTGTTCGAGGACCCGCTCGGCACCGGCTCCGACGGCAACGCGGTGTACCTGCGCGACGTCTGGCCGGCCCCGGCGGAGGTCGAGCGGGTGATCCGCGAGGCGGTGAGCCCGGAGATGTTCGGCGAGAGCTACGACGACGTCTTCGCCGGCGACGACCGGTGGCGGTCGCTGCCCACCCCGGAGGGCGACACGTTCGACTGGGACGAGTCGTCGACCTACGTCCGCCGCCCGCCGTACTTCGACGACATGCCGGGGCAGCCCGCGCCGGTCGCGGACATCCACGGCGCCCGGGTGCTGCTCAGGCTCGGCGACTCGGTCACCACCGACCACATCTCGCCCGCGGGCGCGATCAAGAAGGACTCCCCGGCCGGCGCCTACCTCACCGAGCACGGCGTGGAGCAGCGCGACTTCAACTCCTACGGCTCCAGGCGTGGCAACCACGAGGTGATGATCCGCGGCACGTTCGCCAACATCCGGCTGCGCAACCAGCTCGCGCCCGGCACGGAGGGCGGGGTCACCCGCGACTTCACTGCCGGCGGCGAGGTCACCACCGTGTACGACGCGTCGAGGAGCTACCTGGAGGCGGGCGTGCCGCTGGTCGTGCTGGCCGGCAAGGAGTACGGCTCCGGCTCGTCGCGGGACTGGGCGGCCAAGGGCACCGCGCTGCTCGGCGTCAAGGCGGTGATCGCGGAGTCCTACGAGCGGATCCACCGCTCCAACCTGATCGGCATGGGCGTGCTGCCGTTGCAGTACCCGGAAGGCGAGACCGCCGAGTCACTCGGGCTGACCGGCGAGGAGACCTTCTCGTTCGAGGGCGTGACGGCACTCAACGACGGGACGACCCCCCGGACCGTGAAGGTGACCGCGGACGGCGTGACGTTCGACGCCGTGGTGCGCATCGACACCCCGGGCGAGGCGGACTACTACCGCCACGGCGGGATCATGCAGTTCGTGCTGCGGTCCCTGCTCGAGGGCTGACCGCGTCGGCGCCGCAGCCACCTGGCGGGCAGCGGCCCGACCTCAGGGCAGCAGCAGCATCGTGTCGCCGAGCTCGTGCCAGAGGTACGCCGGCTCGGGGCGGGTCACCTCGTCGTACGCCGCCGCGACCAGGTCCGCCCCGGCGACCGCCTCCAGCAGGTCCAGGTGGCTGGCCTCCGGCTCGTGCAGCCCGGTGAGCAGGCCGTCCACGACCCGGGCCGGCCGGCTCGGTCCCAGCACCAGCCCGGTCCACCCCGCGGACGGCCGGACCCGGCCGTCGGCCCCGGCCGCGGACTCCAGCGCGCGCACGACCGTCGTCCCCACCGCGACCACCCGTCGCCCGGCCCGCCGCGTCCCGTTCACCAGCCGGGCGGCCGCCTCGGGGACGGTGAACCGCTCCGGCTGCGGCGGCTCGTGCGCCTCGGCGGAGGACAGCCCGGTGTGCAGCACCACCGGTGCGACGACCACCCCCGCCGCGAGCAGCCGCACGAGGACCCGGTCGGTCAGGCCGCGACCGGCGCTGGGCATCTCGGCCGAGCCGGGGTGCGTGGCGTAGCCGGTCTGCAGGTCGGCCAGGCCGACCTGCCCGGTGAGGTACCCGTAGCGGACCGGCTGCCCGTGTGCGGCCAGATAGCCGGTGAGCTCCTGCCACGGCGTGGGCACCGCCCGCCAGAGCCGCTGCTGGCCGGCGGGGAACCGACCGGTGATCCGGAGCCGGACCCCCGCCGGCAGCCGCAGCACCTCACCGGCCGCGACGTCGCCGGCCGGCCCGGTCCCGTCCGCGCGCCGTACCTCGACGACCCAGGCGCCGTCGTCCAGCGCGGTCGAGACGTGCACCCGCTGGCCCGTACGGCGATGCCCGAGCGGCACGGCGGCGGGCAGCGTGGCGGAGGTGTTGACCACGAGCAGGTCGCCCGGGCGCAGGGCCGCCGGCAGGTCCCGGACCCGCCGGTGCTCATGGCCGTCCGGCCGGGCCACCAGCATCAGCACCTCGTCCCGGGCCAGCCCCCGGGCCTCGGGAGTCGTGGTCGCCGCCCGGCCGGACGGGACGGTGAACCGCGCGGTCGTGGCCGGCGCGGCGCTCATCGCTCCGCCACCCCGGCGCCGGCGGGGGCCAGCAGGTCGGCGGCCCGGTACCGTCCGCTCGGCAGGTCGCCGGTCGCCAGCCGCAGCAGCGCGGGCACGACGGTGGCGGGCTCCGGCCGGTCGGAGATGTCCTCGCCGGGGAAGGCGTCCTGGTGCATCCGGGTGCGCATGTCGCCGGGGTCGAGGGCGTAGACGCGCAGCGCCGGCTCCTCCTCGGCGAGCACCCGGGTCGCGTGGTCGAGGGCCGCCTTGGCGGCGCCGTACGGGCCCCAGGTCGGGTATGCCTCGACCGCCGCGTCGGAGCTGATGTTCACGATCCGGCCCGCGTGGCGGCGCAGCTGGGGGAGCAGCGCCCGGGCGAGCGCGAGGGGTGCGACCACGTTGGTGCCCAGCACGTCCTCCAGGACCGGCGTAGGGGTGTCGTCGAGCCGGGTGAGCGGGCTGGCCCCCAGGCTGCTCGCGTTGTTCACCAGCAGCGTGGCTCCGCCGAGCGCTTCCGCCGCCTCGGCCAGCCGCCGGCGGTGGCCGGCGTCGGTGACGTCTCCCGGAACGGCGGCCGCCGCCGCTGCTGCGGCCGCGAGCAGGGCGGCGGCGTCGCGGCCGTCGACGACGACCTGCCAGCCCCGCTCGGTGAGCGAGTGCGCCACGGCCGCGCCCAGCCCCCGTGACGCTCCGGTGACCACGGCAACTGACATCGCGCTCTCTCCTCGAGTTGTCATGCGTCCTCCGGACAAGAGCGTCCACCTTCAAGCGCACTTGAAGTCAAGGGAGCCCCCGTCGCTCTGGGTCGAGCCGTCAATGTTGGTGGGCCGAGCCGTCAGTGTTGGTGGGCCGAGCCGTCAGTTCTGGTGGCCCGAGCCGTCAGTCCTGGTGGCCTGGTGCCGAGACCGCCGGGCTGCCGCTCGCCGAGGGCCCCCTGTGGCGCCGGCCGGAGAGGACGTGGGACGAGGTGGACATCGTGGAGGCTCCCCCCAGAGCGGTCGTCGACCCGCAGTCCTGGGCGGCCCCCGGCACGTGGCGGCGCCGAGCCGAGGACCAGCGCGACGGTCCCTCGGTCCCGATACTGTGATCAGCCTCGGGACGGCAACCCCTGACGAAGGGCGAGGGACTGGGCGGCACCATGGAGGGGCTGACGGAGGAGGGCTCGCGGACGGTGGTCCGCATCCAGCTTCTCGGCGGGTTCGCCCTCCGGGTCGGCGACCGCAGCGTCATCGCTGGTCCCACCGGTCGCCGGGACCCGGTCCGCCTCGCGGAGTACCTCGCCCTCGCGCCCGGTCGCCGGGCGCACCGAGAGGTCGTGATCGACGCGCTGTGGCCCGACGTCGCGTCCGGCGCGGTCGCCAACCGGCTGCACAAGGCCGCCCACTACCTGCGCCGGGCCGTCGGGCTCCGGGAGAGCGTCGCCCTCGGCGCGCACACCGTGGCCCTGTTCCCCGGCGAGGCGGCCGTGGAGGTGGACGCCACGGCCTTCGAGCAGCTCGCCCAGCGCGCCGTGGACCGTTCGGTGGCGGCCGAGGAGCAGGCGTCCTGCGCCGACCGGGCGCTGCGGCTCTACCGCGGTGACCTGCTGCCGCACGAGCTGTACGAGGACTGGGCCTTCCACCACCGGCAGCGGCTCCAGCTGCGCCATCGCGAGCTGTTGCGGCGTCGCCGCCGGTACGCCGAGCTGGTGGCGCTGGACCCGATCGACGAGGAGGGCCACGTCGGCCTGATGCGCGAGCTGTTGCGATCGGGTGACCGCGCCGGCGTGCTGCGCCAGTTCGAGGCGCTGAGCGACGCGCTCCGCCGCGAGCTGGGCATCGGCCCCAGTGCGGAGGCGCGCTCGCTGCGGGACCTCGCCCTGACACCGGTCGAGCGTGCCGCGGCCGAGGTCGAGCCGCCCGCGGCGGCGGCTGCGGCGCCGAGAGCCGCGACGCTGGCCACCCAGCGCGTCGGCTTCTGCCACACGACCGACGACGTCCGCCTGGCCTACGCGGTCAGCGGGAGCGGGCCACCCCTGGTGAAGGCCTCCCACTGGCTGACCCACCTCGACCACGACTGGGAGAGTCCGGTCTGGCGGCCCTGGTTGCAGGCGCTGTCGGAGCGGCACACCCTGGTGCGGTACGACGAGCGCGGCTGCGGGCTGTCAGACTGGGACGTCGGCGACGACTCCTTCACCCTCGACGCCTGGGTGCGCGACCTGGAGACCGTCGTCGACGCGCTCGGGATCGAGCGGTTCCCGCTGCTCGGCATGTCGCAGGGCGGCCCGATCGCGGTCACGTACGCCGCCCGCCACCCCGAGCGCGTCACCCATGTGGTCGTCTACGGCACCTGCGCTCGGGCGACCTGGGCGCACGCCGACGACGAGCGGCGCCGGGAGCTGGCCGCGCTCGGCGAGCTGATCAAGACCTCCTGGGGCGGCCTCCGGCCCGGGTTCCGGCAGGTGTACGACGCCCGGTTCCTCCCGGACGGTCCGATCGAGATGTGGCGGGCGTTCGACGAGCTGCAGCGTCGCTCCGCGTCGGCGCGCAACGCCCACCGGCTCTGGCGCGCCTTCGGCCACCTCGACTACGCCGAGGCGGCCCGCCGGCTCGACGTACCGACGCTGATCCTGCACTCCGCCGACGACCAGGTGTGGGCCTTCGACGAGGCGGAGGAGCTCCACGCGATGGTCCCCGGCAGCAGGCTGGTCCGGCTGGCCAGCAACAACCACATCCTGCTGGCCGGCGAGCCGGCCTTCGGCGTCTTCCTCCACGAGCTCGAGACCTTCCTGGCCACGTGACGGGCTCTGGAAGGGTGGGAGCATGCGCACGGAGACCAGGAGCTACACCACCGGCACGACCGACCGCGTGCTCGACATCACCCAGGACTGTGCGGAGTTCGTCCGGGGGCAGGGGGACGGCCTGCTGCACGTGTTCGTCCCGCATGCGACGGCGGGGGTGGCGGTCATCGAGACCGGGGCGGGCAGCGACGACGACCTGCTCACGGCGCTGGCGGACCTGCTTCCGGCCGACGACCGATGGCGGCACCGGCACGGGTCGACGGGACACGGGCGGTCGCACGTCATGCCCGCGCTGGTCCCGCCGTACGCGACCCTGCCGGTGCTCGCCGGCCGGATGGCACTGGGCACCTGGCAGCGGGTCTGCCTGGTCGACCTCAACGTCGACAACCCGCAGCGCGAGCTGCGGCTGTCGTTCGTCCCTGGCTGACCCGGCCCGTGGGCCCTAGGTTGGCCCGTGCGGGGCGCCCGCTCCGCAGGACACCGCCGGTTCGACCTCGAGGAGCCCCGTGCGCGACGTCTTCGAGTTCCTCGCCGACCAGCCGCTGGTCGTGCTGTTCGTGGTCATCCTCGTCGGGACCGTGATCGGCCGGATCACCGTCGCCGGAGTGTCCTTGGGCGCCGCCGCGGTGCTGTTCACCGCGATCGCCCTGACCGCGTGGGGCACGACCTACGACGTCACGCTGGTCATGCCCGACGAGCTCGGCAACCTCGGCCTGGTGCTGTTCGCGTTCACGGTGGGCATGCTGTCCGGGGAGGCGTTCTTCCGCGCCCTGCGAACCGCCTGGCCGATGGTGCTGACCATCGTGGCGGTTCTGGCCGGCGGAGCCGCCGTCGCGTTCGCGCTCGGCAACGCCTTCGGCGTGAACGCGGAGACGATCGCTGGCACCTACGCGGGGGCGCTGACCTGTACGCCGGCTCTGGCCGCGGCGGGCGGCTCCGCCGACGCCACCGTCGGCTACGCGAGCGCCTACATCTTCGGCGTGCTCGGCATGCTGGGCCTGACCATCTGGGCGCTCGCGCTGCGAGGCGGCGACACCGACGCACCGGCACCGGTCCGGGGCGTGACGGTCCGGATCGACACCGACGATCCGCTCCCGGTCGCCTGGCTGCGTCAGCAGCACGGCGGCCGGCTGGCCTTCTCCCGGGTCCGGCACGAGGAGACCGGACCTCCCGAGCCGGTCGGCCCGGACGAGGTGCTCCACCGCGGCGACGTGGTGACGGTCGTGGGTGACGAGGGTGAGATCGACGCCCTGGTGGCGGAGGTGGGGCACGTCTCCTCCCATGACCTGTCGCTGGACCGGCGGCACCTCGACTTCCGGCGGATCACCGTCTCCGACCAGCGGCTGGCCGGCCGGCCGCTGTCCGCCCTGGAGCTGGAGCGCCAGTTCCAGGCGATCCCCGAGCGGGTCCGGCGCGGCGACGTCGACATCGTCAGCAGCCCCGACCTGGTCGTCCAGCTGGGCGACCGGATCCGGGTGGTGGCGCCGAGCGAGCAGATGCCCGCGGTGAGCCGCTACCTCGGCGACTCCACCCGCGGGCTCACCGACGTGAACCCGGTTGCCCTGGGGCTGGGCCTGGCCGTCGGGATCCTGCTGGGCCTGGTGCCGGTGCCCCTGCCCGGTGGCGGCAGCTTCACCATCGGGGTGGCGGCGGGCACCCTCGTCGCCGGCCTGGTCATGGGGCAGGTCGGCCGGGTGGGGCGGGTTGTGCTGACCCTGCCGCAGACGGCGCTGACGGTCATCTCCGACATCGGACTGCTGATCTTCGTGACCTACGCGGGGACCAAGGCGGGCTCGCTGATCCTGGATGCGGTCCGGTCCGGGGAGGTGTTCACCCTGGCGCTGGTCGGGTTCGGGATCACCACGGTGGTGGGGCTGGCCACCTTCGCCGCGATGCGCCTGGCGTTCCACGTCGGCGGCACGCGCCTGTCGGGCACGGTCGCCGGCGCACAGACCCACCCCGCGCTGCTGGCGTACGCCAACAGCCGCACGGGCAACGACCCTCGGGTCGCGCTGGGCTGGTCACTGATCTACCCCGCCGCGATCATCGCCAAGATCCTGCTCACCCAGCTGCTCGCCGGTCTCTGAGACTCGAACACACGTTCGATTTTGCGATACCATCCCGGCCATGGCCACCTACGTCGCCCCGCCCGGCTGGCCCCGCCAGGTCCGTCCCCCGGGCGCGCCTGGGTGGGAGCACACCGCCGCGTCGTGGCTGCTGGACATCTGCCCGCCGGAGTACCGCGGCTACCCGACCCTGCGCCGGCACCTGGTCGTCCTGGCCCGGTTCGCCGTGCTGCACGTGGAGGCGTGCCAGGAGGCGGTCCGGCGAGGTCTAAGCGAGGCCCGCGGCGGCCTGCGCGAGGTGGCAGACCCGGACACCGTCGAGGCCGCCGTGCAGACCTGGCAGGCCGAGTCGGCGCGCCTGATGGGGGAGCGCCGGGCCGCCGGCCTGGTCGAGGAGGCGCTGCGCGGGCGCCGGTTCGTGGCCCGGCTGTAGCCGCCTCAGCCCGACGGGGGGCCGGTGGTTTCGAGACGCTCGCAAGCTCGCTCCTCAACCACCGGGGGTCAGCTCGCCTTCGTTCGGCGACTCGGCGGCGTCGAGGCTGGTGGTGATCACCTCGTGCATGACCCGGCGGATCCGGTCCGCGCCCAGGGCGGGCGCGCGGATGGCCATGCGGGCGGCGATCTCCGCCTCCCGCTCGGCGTCGCGGCCGGCGTGGCCGGAGACCGGTTTGAGCGGCTGGATGGCCGCCGTGAGCGCGGCGCGCCGGGCCAGCAGGGCGGCCAGCTCGTCGTCGATCCGGTCCACCTGGCGACGCAGGAAGCCGACCGGGTCACGCCCTGGCCAGGCCATCTGCAGGTCGGGCGCCTGCTCCTCGTTGCCCGCGCCGTCGGTCCGGTCCACGATGACCAGACCGTGCTTCTCGTAGAGGCGCCGGGCGGGCAGGTTGGACTCGAACACCCACAGGAAGAACCCGTCGGGCCGTCGAGCCTTCGCCAACCCCAGCAGGGCCGACCCGACCCCCTGGCCCTGGGCGTCGGGGTGGACGTGCAGCGCGTCGAGCAGGTCGCCGTTCAGCACGGCCAGGCCGATCACGCCGGAGCCCTGCTCGGCGACCCAGACCTCCGAACAACGGTCCAGCGCGCCCCGCCACCAGGCCCGGGACTCCTCCTCGGCGTGCACCGAGGGCGGCATCGCGGGCCCCGCGGCGGCGCGGGCGGCGACGTACACGGCACCGAGCGCGTCGCCGTCGGCGGGGGTTGCGGCGCGGATGGCCAGGGAGCCACTCGGGTCAGTGCGCGCCACGGATCACCTCCAGAGCGTGCGCCAGGTCGGCGGGGTAGGGCGACTCGTACTCGACGTACTCTCCCGTGTCGGGGTGCTCGAACCCGAGCCGCGTCGCGTGCAGCCACTGGCGGGTCAGGCCGACCCGGTGCGCCAGCGCCGGGTCCCCGCCGTAGAACGGGTCGCCGACGCAGGGGTGGCGGACCGCAGCCATGTGCACCCGGATCTGGTGCGTGCGGCCGGTCTCGAGACGCACCTCCAGCAGGCTGGCGAACCGGTGCGCCTCCAGCGTGTCGTAGTGGGTGACGCTGTGTTTGCCGTCCGCGCGCACGGTGAACTTGTGGTCGTGCTTGGGAGCGCGGGCGATGGGGGCGTCGATGGTGCCGCGCAGCGGGTCGGGGTGGCCTTGGACCAGGGCGTGGTAGGTCTTGTCGACGGCCCGGCTGCGGAACGCCTGCTTCAGCCGGGAGTAGGCGTGCTCCGACTTGGCGATCACCATGACTCCCGAGGTGCCGACGTCGAGCCGCTGGACGATGCCCTGGCGCTCCGGCGCGCCGCCGGTGGCGATCCGGAACCCCGCCGCGGCCAGGTGACCGACGACGGTCGGCCCCCGCCAGCCGGGGCTCGCGTGCACCGCGACTCCGACCGGCTTGTCGACCACCACCACCGCGTCGTCGTCGTGGACGATCTCGATGCCCTCGACCCGCTGCGGCACCACGGCCACCGGGCCGGCGGGCTCGGGCAGCAGCACGTCGAGGAGGGCACCGGGCACCACCCGCTCGGACTTGGCGACCGCCTCCCCGTCCACGGTGACCTGTCCGGCGCCGACCAGCTCCGCGGCCCGAGTGCGGGAGAGGCCGAACAGGCGGGCCAGCGCGGTGTCGAGCCGCTCCCCCGCCAGGCCTTCGGGCACCAGCAGGGTACGCCGGTCGCTCACCGTTGCTCCGGGCCGGCGTCCGGGCGGTCGCCGCCGACGGTCACCCCGCGCAGCGCCTGCACGATGATGATGGCAGCCGCGACGTTGATCGCCATGTCGGCGACGTTGAAGACCGGGAAGTCCGGCAGGCGCAGGAAGTCCACGACGTGGCCGCGCAGGAACCCCGGTGGCCGGAACAGCCGGTCGGTCAGGTTGCCCAGGACGCCGCCGAGCAGGAAGCCGAGCCCGACCGCCCACAGCGGGCTGGCCAGGCGGCGGGCGGTCCAGAGCACGACCAGGACGGCGGTGATCGCCACGAAGGTCAGCACGACGGTGTACCCCGTGCCGGTGCTGAACGCCGCACCCGGGTTGAACACCAGGTCGAGCCGGAGGAGCTCGCCCACGACCCGCACCGGGGCCCGGTCGGCCAGGGCGTGGACCGCCCAGCTCTTGGTGGCGAGATCGAGCAGGTAGACGGCCAGGGCCACGGAGGCGAAGAGCACCAGGCTGCGACGGGTGCGGGGGGCCTGCGGGTCGCGTTCGGTCAGCGACGCTCCTCGCGCTGCTTGCATGACAGGCACAGTGTCGCACGGGGGAAGGCCATCAGCCGCATCTTGCCCACCGGCTGCCCACAGCTCTCGCAGACCCCGTAGCTGCCGTCGGCGATGCGCTCCAAGGCGTGCTCGACCTGCGCCAGCATGAGCCGGGCGTTGTTGGCCAGGCTCATCTCGTGGTCACGCTCGAACGTGGTCGAACCGAGGTCGGCCTGGTCGTTGCCGGCCCCGTCTCCCGCGTCGCGCATCAGGTCGGCCAGCTCGTGCTCGGCGAGGTCGAGCTCGTCGACCAGCCGGCCGCGTTCGGCGACCAGCTCCTCCCGCACGCCGGCGAGCTCGGCGGCGGTCCAGGGCTTCTCGTCGGCCTTGACCGCGAGACGGCTGGGGTGGGCGGCGGCCTTGCGCGCCGGTGCCCTCCGGCCCGCCGGAGCCGTCTGCGCAGCCGGCCCGGCCGCCGGGGCCTTCGTCGCCGGCGTCTTCCGGGCGGGCCTGGTGGCGGCTCGGCCTTCCTCGGGCGGCTTCACCGCCGCGGTGGCCGCGACCTTGGTGGTCGCCGCCGCGGCGCGGGACCGCTTGGCGGCGACCGGTGCGTCCGGGGTGCCGCCGCCGGCCCCGGTCGTCGTGGCGGGGGTCGTCGTGGCGGGGGCCGTCGTGGCGGGGGTCCGCTTCGCCGGGGCCCGCTTGGTCGTGGGCGCCGGCGGCGCCTTCTTGGCCGGGCTCCTCTTGGCCGGGCTCCTCTTGGCCGGGCTCTTCTTGGCCGGGGTCCTCGTGGGCGTGGTGGCCGTGGTCGAGGCGGCCGCGCGCTTGGCGGTGGTGGTCCTCGCGGGGGTGGTCTTCGCCGCCGCGCCGGTCGCGCCCGGGGTCCTGCTCGGGGCCTTCGTCGCCGGCGCCGCCCTGCCGGCGGCCCTGGGGGCCGAGGCCGGGGCCGGGGCGGCGGCGGTCTTCCTCGCAGGGGTCTTCTTCGCGGCGGGCTTCTTCGCGGCCGTCTTCGTCGCCGCGGCCTTCCTCGCCGGGGCCTTCTTCGCGGCGGTCTTCTTCGCGGGAGCCTGCTTCGCGGCCGGACTCGACGCGGCGGTCCGGCTCGCCGCCGGCTGCTTCGCCGGCGCCGGCCTGGAGCCTGCCGAGGGCGCCGCGGGCGACGAGCCGTCCCCGCGGCCGGTCAGGTTGGCGGCGACCTTCCGGGCCGCCTTCGCGGTGCGGTCGGCCAGACTCCCTGCGGTGGTGCGCGCCATGAACCTCGAGGCTCCTTTGCACGAGGGCCTGCGTCGCGCGGTCGGCGACGCCGGTCGAACAACGCTTCGAATCGTGTGGTCCAGCCACACACGTGCGGTGAGGATATGCCGCGACCGACCCTGAGACAACCGGCCACGCGGGAGCGCGCGCGGTCCGGCCGACGGGCCCTGGCTGCGGGTGTGGCAGGACGGATACCCGCTGGGAGCGGGCTGGTCGGTCTGGCACACTGGGCGACGCCGCAAGGCGTGGACGGGACGAGTAGCCGCGAGCACAGCCGACAGCGACCCGGGGACGGTGCGAGCCCGGGGGTGTCGTCCGCAGCGAAGATCACCCCCGAGCCGCCGGAAGAGCACCCGCCGCACCCAGGCGGGCTGGGTAGAACCGGCTGCGGTGAGGAGAACGAGAGGGTGGGCGCGCGTCCGCCAAGAGGGGTGGTACCGCGGGGTCCGGCGAGGCCGGCCCTCGTCCCTTCGCGACAGCTGCGTCACCGGTGCCCGCACGGGTGACGCCGGACGTCAGGACCCCCGCGTGAGCCCGTACCAGCCCGTTTCCCCCCAGGTCGACCTCCCCGCGCTCGAGCGCGAGGTCCTGCGGCTCTGGCGCGAGCGCGACACGTTCGCGAGGTCCCTGGCCGCCACCGAGGACGGCCCGCCGTGGACCTTCTACGAGGGGCCGCCCACAGCGAACGGCGTGCCGGGCACCCACCACGTCGAGGCCCGGGTCTTCAAGGACGTGTTCCCACGGTTCCGGACCATGCAGGGCTACCACGTCGAGCGCAAGGCCGGCTGGGACTGCCACGGCCTGCCGGTGGAGCTGGCGGTGGAGAAGGAGCTCGGCTTCTCCGGCAAGCCGGACATCGAGGCCTACGGCGTCGCCGCGTTCAACGCCCGGTGTCGCGAGTCGGTGCTCCGCCACGTCGACGCGTTCGAGGCGATGACCGAGCGCATGGGCTACTGGGTGGACATGGCCCATGCCTACGAGACCATGGCGCCGCAGTACGTCGAGTCGGTGTGGTGGGCGCTGCAGCAGATCCACCGCAAGGGCCTGCTGGTCGAGGACCACCGGGTGACGCCGTACTGCCCCCGCTGCGGCACCGGGCTCTCCGACCACGAGGTGGCCCAGGGCTACGAGACGGTCACCGACCCCAGCGTGTACGTCCGGCTGCCGCTCACCTCCGGACCGCATGCCGGCCGGGCCGCCCTGCTGGTGTGGACGACCACGCCGTGGACGCTGGTCGCCAACACGGCGGTGGCGGTGCATCCCGGCGTGGAGTACGTCGTCGCGACCGACGGCGCCGAGAGCCTCGTGGTGGCCGCGCCGCTCGTGGAGGCGACCCTGGGCGACCGATGGCAGGTCGTGGACCGGATGGCCGGGACGGCCCTGGAGCGGTGGACCTACCAGCCCCCGTTCGAGCTCGTGGACGTCCCCGCGCCGGCGCACTACGTGGTGCTCGCCGAGTACGTCACGACCGGCGACGGCACCGGGCTGGTGCACCAGGCGCCGGCGTTCGGCGAGGACGACCTGCAGGTCGGACGGGCCTACGGCCTGCCGGTGGTCCAGCCGGTCGGGGCCGACGGGAGGTTCGCCGACGACGTGCCGCTGGTCGGCGGGCAGTTCTTCAAGCACGCCGACACCGACCTGGTCCGCGACCTGGACCGCCGCGGCCTGCTTTTCCGGCACATGCCGTACGAGCACTCCTACCCGCACTGCTGGCGCTGCCACACCGCGCTGCTCTACTACGCCCAGCCCTCGTGGTACATCCGCACCACCGCGGTCAAGGACGCGCTGCTCGCCGAGAACGAGCGCACCAGCTGGTACCCCGCCACCGTGAAGTGGGGCCGGTACGGCGACTGGCTGCGGGGCAACGTCGACTGGGCGCTGTCGCGGCGGCGCTACTGGGGCACGCCGCTGCCGATCTGGCGATGCCCGGACGCGCACCAGGTCTGCGTGGGCTCCCTGGCCGAGCTGTCCGAGCTCACCGGCAGCGACCAGTCCGGGCTGGACCCGCATCGTCCCTACGTCGACGAGGTGGTGTTGGCCTGCCCCGACTGCGGCGCGGAGTCCAGGCGGGTTCCCGACGTCGTCGACGCCTGGTTCGACAGCGGATCGATGCCGTTCGCCCAGTGGGGCTACCCGCACGTCGCGGGGTCAAGGGAGCGGTTCGAGGCGGCCTTCCCCGCCGACTTCATCTGCGAGGCGATCGACCAGACCCGCGGCTGGTTCTACACGCTGATGGCGGTGAGCACGCTGGTGTTCGACACCACGTCGTACCGCAACGTCTTGGTCCTGGGCCACATCCTGGCCGAGGACGGCCGGAAGATGTCGAAGCACCTGGGCAACATCCTCGAGCCGATCCCGCTGATGGACGAGCACGGAGCGGACGCGGTGCGCTGGTTCATGGCCGCGTCGGGGTCCCCCTGGCTGGCCCGCCGGGTGGGGCACGCCGCGCTGCAGGAGATCGTCCGCAAGGTGCTGCTCACCTACTGGAACACTGCCGCGTTCCAGGTGCTCTACGGCCGGACCGCCGGGTGGGCACCCGGCGACCCGGCGCCCGACCTGGCGGACCGGCCCGCGCTGGACCGCTGGGCCCTGTCGGAGGCGCATCGCCTGGCGCGGGCGGTCACCGAGGCGCTGGAGGGCTTCGACACCCAGCGAGCCGGGACGCTGGTCTCGGCGTACGTCGACGACCTGTCCAACTGGTACGTGCGCCGCTCCCGCCGCCGGTTCTGGGACGGAGACCCGGCCGCGCTGGCCACGCTGCACGAGTGCCTGTACGTCGTGACCCTGCTGCTCGCCCCCCTGGTCCCGTTCGTCACCGAGCGGGTCTGGCAGGACCTGTTCGCCGCCACCTCGGGCGAGCTCCCGGACTCGGTGCACCTGGCCGCCTGGCCCGACGTCGACGGCAGCCTCGTCGACGACGACCTGGCGGACCGGATGGCGCTGGCGCGCCGCATCGTGGAGCTCGGTCGCGCCGCCCGCGCCGAGGCGAGGACCCGCACCCGGCAGCCGCTGGCCCGGGCGCTGGTGCCGACCCGAGCGTGGCAGCGGCTCGGCGAGGAGCTGCGCGCCGAGGTCACCCAGGAGCTCAACGTGGAACGGCTGGAGCCGCTCTCGTCGGCCGGCGAGCTGGTCGACCACAGCGCCAAGGGCAGCTTCCGAGCCCTGGGCCGGCGGTTCGGCAGGCGGACGCCGCACGTGGCCGCCGCGATCGCGGCCACCGACGCCGCTGCGCTCGCGGCCTCGCTCGCCGGCTCCGGGCGCGCCGAGGTGGTCGTGGACGGCGAGCCGGTCGAGGTCACCGCCGACGAGGTGATCCTCTCCGAGCGTCCCCGGGAGGGCTGGTCGGTGGTCAACGAGCAGGGCGAGACCGTCGCGCTGGACCTGAGGCTGACCCCCGAGCTGGTCCGGGCCGGCCTGGCCCGCGAGGTGGTCCGGCTGGTCCAGGAGACCCGCAAGGGCAGCGGCCTGGAGATCACCGACCGGATCCGGCTCGTGTGGCGGGCCGAACGCGAGCTCGCCGAGGCGCTGCGGACCCATGCCGACGCGGTCGCCGCCGACGTGCTCGCCGCCGAGATGGTCGAGGGCTCCCCGGCCGACGAGCAGCTCGCGACCGTGGTCGAGGACGCCGAGCTGGGCCTGTCCTTCGCGGTCAGCCGGGTCTGACCCGGCGGTGGTGCGAGCCTGCCAGCCTCGACCCGGGCCGAGCGGGCCAGCCGTCTCGACGCCAACCACCGTAGCCGGCCGGGAGCCCCCACCGCCGCGGCTGCCACCCGGGCCCGCCGCGCCGCCTGGGCGGGCTCGAAACCGACAGGGTCAGGCCTTGGCGTCCACTGCGACGCCGTCGGTTCCGGCGGGCCGGTCGAGGAGGTCGGCGACCCGCGCCTCGTCGGCCGGGCCGGGCTCGTCGTCGTCGGCGCTGACCCCCCGCTCCAGCGACTCCAGCTGCTGGTGGAAGTAGCTCTTCAGGCGGGCGCGGTACTCGCGCTCGAAGGCGCGGAGACCGTCCACCTCGGCGTCGAGCCGCTCCTTCTCCTGGTCCAGGCTGCTGAGCAGCTGGCTGCGCCGTTCGGCGGTCTCCTCGTCGAGCATCCGTGCGCGCGTGCGGGCGTCGGTCTCGACCCGCTCCGCGGCAGCCATCGACTCCGACTCGAGCTCGTCGGCGGTGGACCTCGCCTCGGCCAGGATCCGGTCCGCTTCCGCCCGGGCCTGCGCCTCGACCTCGTCGGCGTTGCTGGTCGCCAGCTCCAGCAGCCGGGCCGCTGCGCGCGAGGCCTCGGCCGACGTGGTGACCTGGAGCATCTCGGTCGCGGGCAGGGTGCCCGGGACGGCGGGCTGCTCGGGGGCCGCGGACACCTCGGCGGGCTGCTCGACGGCGGGGGCGGCCGGGGCCACCGCCACGCCGGACGCGGCCTGCGCGCGGAGGTTCTCGTTCTCCTTCAGCAGGCGGGCCAGCTCGGTCTCGACCTCGTCGAGGAACTGGTCGACCTCACCCATGTCGTAGCCCTCGCGAAGGCGCACCGGGGTGAACCGCTTGTTGCTCACGTCCTCAGGCGTCAGGGGCATGACCTCACCTTTGCTGCATCGAGACTGGTTGCTTTGGATGTCCTCAGCCGGGGCCCCGGTGGGGCGCTGACCTGGCGGTCCCGGCTCCTCAACGGTACCCTTTCGCCGCTGCGCCGGGGCCGGTACGAGAGAACTTTGCGCGTCACGGCGCCGGACCCCGGCGTCAGGTCAGCTGACCGGCTAGAAGAACACCGCGCGGTTCAGCGCGCGCAGCAGGTACACCCCGATCAGCACCAGGATGAAGCTGGTGTCGATGGCGATGGAGCCCAGCCGCAGGGGTGGCACGAACCGGCGCACGAACCGGATCGGCGGGTCGGTGATGCTGTAGACGACCTCGAGGACCACCAGCACGACGCCGGTCGGCGACCAGGACCGGGCGAAGACCTGGACCCAGTCGACGACGAACCGCACGAACAGCAGGAGCAGGAACAGCAGCAGCACCAGGTCGATGACCGCGCCGATCGTCTGCACGGGGCGGAGTCTAACGAGTACGCGGTTGCGGGCCGGGTGCTCAGCTCTGGTTGAAGAAGCCGCCCTCGGCGATCCGCTGCTTGTCCTCCGCGGCCACCGACACGTCGGGCGGGGAGAGCAGGAACACCTTGTTGGTCACGCGTTCGATGCTGCCCCGGACCGAGAAGACCAGACCGGCGGCGAAGTCGACCAGGCGCTTGGCGTCGGTGTCGTCCATGTCGGAGAGGTTCATGATCACCGGGATGCCGTCGCGGAAGTTCTCGCCCACCACCCGGGCGTCGTTGTAGGTGGTGGGATGCAGGGTGGTGATCCGGGACAGCTCGGCGACCACGTGGCCGGAGCCGGGGCTGCCCGCCATCGGGCGCCGCCGGTCCGAGAGGCTGGCCACCGGCGCGGGACGGGCGGGTGCGCGGTCCGGGTGGCCGGCCGGGCCCATGGGGCCGCCGGCGTCGCGGCGCGGGTCGGCCGGCTGCTCGTCGTCGTACTCGTCGTAGCGCTCGGTGTCCTCGAGGAGGCCCAGATAGACACCCATCTTGCGCATCGCGCCGCTCATGAGCTCTCGCTTTCCGCACTCTCAGGCCCGCCGGGGAGCCTTCGGACCTGCCCGACACTACCGGCGGGTGGGTCGGTTTCCGAGGATCGCCGAGCCGACACGCACGTGTGTCGCACCGTGCCGGACGGCCTCCTCGAGATCCCCGCTCATGCCGGCCGAGATCCACGTCGCCGCGGGGTCGACCTGGCGCACCTGGGTCGCGACGTCGGCGAGAATCGCGAACCCCGCTTGGGGATCTCCGCCGAGGGCCGCGACGCCCATCACGCCGCGCAGCCGCAGGCCCTCGGTGCCGGCCACCTGCGCGGCCAGGTCCGTCGCGCGCGCCGGGGCGACGCCACTGCGGCCCCGGGCGGCGGCCCCGCCCGGGTCCAGGCTGACCTGGACCAGGACGTCGAGCGGGCCTTCGCGCGCCTCCGCACCCCTCACCAGGCCGGGCAGCAGCCTGGCCCGGTCGACGGAGTGGACGACGTCGGCGTACGCGGCGACCGCGGCCGCCTTGTTGCTCTGCAGGTGTCCGACGAAGTGCCAGGTGAGGCCGAGACCGGCGCACTCGCCGTGCTTGGCCGCCGCCTCCTGGTGGCGGTTCTCCGCGACGTGCCGAACGCCCAGCTCGGCGAGCAGGCGGACGTCGGTGGGCGGGAAGAGCTTGGTCACCACCACGAGGGTGACCTCGCCGGGGTCGCGGCCGGCCGCGGCGGCGGCGCTGTCGATGCGGGCGGCGACCCGCTCCAGGCCGCGGGCGAGCTCGGCTCGCCGGGCGCTCACCGGGCCACCACGCGGACCAGGCCGCCGAGCCGGCCCGACCCGGCCCCGTCTCGGCGGTGGGAGTACAGGTCGAGGTCCTCCCGCGTGCAGCGCGCCACCGTCACGACGTCGGCCGCACCGAGACCGGCCTGGGTCAGCTGCGCGCCGACCCCCGCGCCGAGGTCCAGCGCGGGCGTGCCCCAGGACGTCTGCGCGCGCGTCGCCGGCACCGCCGCGGCCACCTGGTCACGCAGGGCGGCGGGCACCTCGTAGCAGCGACCGCACACGTGTGGGCCGACCCAGGCCCGGACCCGCCCGGCACCGAGGTCGCGCATCGCGCGGATCGCGGCCGGCACCACGCCCCGGGCCACACCGGTGCGGCCGGCGTGAACGGCGGCGACCACTCCGGTGTCGGGATCGGCGAGCAGCACCGGCACGCAGTCGGCGGCACGGACCAGCAACGTGACCTCCTCCGCGCGGGTCACCAGGGCGTCGCACTCCGGGCGCTGGGCCACCGCACCGGCCGGTGGCGCGTCGCGGACCTCGACCACCTCGGCACCGTGCACCTGGCGCATCACCGCGACCGGGGCCGAGGGCGACCCGGCGAAGGCCACCGCGACGCGACGCAGGTTCTCCGCGACCGCGGCGGGATCGGCGCCGGGCCCGCCGAGGTCGAGAGAGGCCTGGCTGCCCGCACTGACCCCGCCGTGCCGGTCGGTGAAGGCGACCCGGACCGGTCCGGCCCCGCCGGTCAGGCTGAACACCGCTGACGACCTCGGGTGATCCTTCGACGCAGCGCCTACTTCAGGAAGTCCGGGATGTCGAGGTCGTCGTCGGGCTGCTGGCCGGCCGGCTGATGCTCCTGCTGGGCCCGGGTCGGCTGCGACATCGCCCGCTGCGCGGCCGCGGAGATCCCACTGCCGGTGGGCCGGTGGGCCGGAGCCTCCGACGCCGACCCGACCGGCGACCCGGTGCGCGGCCCGGTCGGCGCACCGGCGTACGGGCGGGTCGCGGGCTGAGGCGCGCGGCCGCTCGCACCCGCCACCGCGGCCCGGGTCTCGGCCTGGGTCTGGGCCGGCGCGGGAGCGGGCTCGCGGCGCAGCGCCGAACCTGGGTCGCGGCGCTTGGGCATGCCGCCGTCGAACCCGGCCGCGATCACGGTGACCCTCACCTCGTCGCCGAGGGCGTCGTCGATGACCGCACCGAAGATGATGTTGGCCTCGGCGTGGGCGGCCTGGGAGACCAGTGCGGCCGCCTCGTTGATCTCGAACAGCCCGAGGTCGGAGCCGCCCGCGATGGACAGCAGCACGCCGTGCGCGCCGTCGATGGAGGCCGCCAGGAGCGGGCTGGACACCGCCATCTCCGCGGCGGCGACCGCGCGGTCCTCACCCCGCGCCGAGCCGATGCCCATCAGCGCCGAGCCCGCGTTGGCCATCACGGACTTGACGTCGGCGAAGTCGAGGTTGATCAGCCCCGGGGTGGTGATCAGGTCGGTGATGCCCGAGACGCCTTGCAGGAGCACCTGGTCGGCCTGCTTGAACGCGTCCAGCACCGAGACGCTGCGGTCGCTGATCGACAGCAGCCGGTCGTTGGGGATCACGATCAGCGTGTCGACCTCCTCGCGGAGTCCGGCGATGCCGTCCTCGGCCTGGTTGGCCCGCCGGCGGCCCTCGAACGCGAACGGCCGGGTCACCACGCCGATGGTCAGCGCACCGAGCGACCGGGCGATGCGGGCCACCACCGGAGCGCCACCGGTGCCGGTGCCGCCGCCCTCGCCGGCGGTGACGAAGACCATGTCGGCGCCCTTTATCACCTCCTCGATCTCCTCGGCGTGGTCCTCCGCGGCCTTGCCGCCGACGTCGGGGTTGGCGCCCGCGCCGAGCCCGCGGGTGAGCTCGCGGCCGATGTCGAGCTTGACGTCGGCGTCCGACATCAGCAGTGCCTGGGCGTCGGTGTTGATCGCGATGAACTCCACGCCCTTGAGCCCGACCTCGATCATGCGGTTCACGGCGTTGACGCCACCACCACCGATGCCGACGACCTTGATGACGGCCAGGTAGTTCTGCGGTGCAGCCACGGCAGGTTCCCTCTCTGCAAGAGTGCGCTGCCCGGTGGGGCAGGCGAGTGTGTGAGCCTGGTCGGGGAAGGCACTCCGTCGGCCATGAACTGTAACCTTGAAGTAGAAGGTTATAGTTATGTCAACCTCGTGCTTGTCAGAGACCGTAGGCCGCACCCCGTCCGCCGCCGCGCCGACACGCCAGCGTGTCGCGAGATTGCCGGGAATTCTCCGGCATCGCTGAAGGTAAAGGTGAGGTTGAGCCCGGCGGCGCGTCGTCGCTCCAGCGGAGGCGCGCCGGTGGCGTCGGCGTGACCGCAGGCCCTGTCGCACGGCCCTCGGGGTCTGCGGAGGATGCGCCGACTCGACCCCCACCCGGGCGGAGGATGCGCCCACTCGACCCCGCCCCGGACTCAAGATGCGCCCACTCGGCCCCATCAGGACTGAAGATGGGCCCACTCGACCTCACCGGGGGAGGAGGATGCGCCCACTCGGCGGTCAGCGGGGGACGAAGGTGGGACGGCCGGGAGCGCTCACGTCGTAGGAGGTGGCGTGCTGGGCCAGCAGGGCGGCCAGGACGTCGGCCTTGGTGGCCGATGCCTCGGCGCTGCCCCACCGCACGGTCGCGCCGTCGCGGAGGGAGAGCTCGATGTCGTCGACCGTGGACACGTCGACCGAACCCACCCGCGCGGCCAGGGCGGCCGGCAGCGCCGCGACCACCTCGGCGGCCTCGGCCAGCGCGGACGCGTCGACGCCGGCGCCGGCCCGGATGACCGGCAGCCCGGGCGGACGGCGCGGGTAGTCGCGGAACAGCACCCCCTCGGCGTCCACGCCCTGGACCCGGTCGCCGTCCACGACGGCCACCGCCTCACGCTCGGCCACCTCGACGTGCACCTGGTCCGGCCAGGACCGCGTCACGGTGGCCGAGGCCACCGGCCGCAGCCGTTCGACCCGCTTCTGGATGGCGGACAGGTCGGTCGTCGCCAGCGGGACGTCGAGCGGCACCGCCGCCGCCGCGGTGACCTGCCGCTCGCTCAGCACGGACGCGCCGCCGACCGTGACCCCGTGCACCGCCAGCATGGAGGAGAAGAACACCAGCCACACCGTGCCGGCCACCAGGCACAGGGCCAGGAGGACGACCAGGATCCGCCGCCACACCAGCCACCGGCGGGCCCGCTGTCGCCTGGTGAACCGGCGGCGGGCCGCCGCCAGGGCCCGCTCGTCCACGTCGGGCTCGGGCCGCGGTGGGGCCGATGCCTGCGTCGCCCCGGCCGACCCGCGTCCCAGCCTCATCGCTCCCCCTCGGTGGTCGGTTCCTCCAGCAGCGCCAGCACCTGGGGCCCGAGCGAGGTGACGTCCCCTGCGCCGAGGGTGAGCACCACGTCACCGGGCCGCGCCCTGCGGGCCAGGGCCGCGGGCACCGCGGACCACGACGGCTCGTAGGTCACCCTTTCGGCGGGCAGCGGCACGGCGTGGGCGACCAGTGCCCCGGTCACCCGCGGGTCCGGGTCCTCGCGGGCGACGTACACGTCCATCACCACCACCTCGTCGGCTGCGCCCAGCGCCCGTCCCATGGCGGCGCCGAAGATCCTGGTCCGCGACACCAGGTGCGGCTGGAAGGCGACCACGACCCGTCCCGGGCCGGCCACGGCCCGCGCCGCCTGCAGGTCCCCGGCGATCTCGCCCGGATGGTGGGCGTAGCTGTCGTAGACCCGCACGCCGCCCGCCGTCCCCTTCAGCTCCATCCGCCGACGGGTGCCGCTGAACGCCTCGAGCCCGCGTCGTAGGTCGTCGAACCCGAAGCCGAGGGCCAGCCCGGCGCCGAGCGCGACCAGCGCGTCCAGGACGTAGTGACGGCCCGGGATCTGCAGGCTCACCCGGCCGAGCGGCCGGTCGCCGTCGACCACGGTGAAGCTGGACGTGGTCCCGGCGAACCCGGTCGAGACCGCGCGGAGGTCCGCCGCGGCGGACTCCCCCACCCGGCGTACGGCGATGCCGCGCCCGGCCGCCTCGTCCGCGAGCGCCGCGGCCCCCGGGTCGTCGACGCACGCGACCAGCAGGCCGCCGGGGAGGATGCGGTCCAGGAACCGGCGGAACGCCTCGCGGTAGGCCGCCTCGGAGCCGTAGCTGTCCAGGTGGTCGGCCTCGACGTTGGTCACCAGCGCGACGGACGGGGAGTAGACCAGGAACGCCCCGTCGGACTCGTCGGCCTCCGCCACGAACAGGTCGCCGGACCCGTGGTGGGCGTTGGACCCGGTCACGGCGAGCTCGCCGCCGATCGCGAACGACGGGTCGGCGCCGCAGTGCTGCAGCGCCACGGTGAGCAGCGACGTGGTGGTGGTCTTGCCGTGGGTGCCGGCGACCGCGACGACCCGGCGGCCCTGCATCACCGACTCCAGGGCCGCCGACCGGGGCAGCAGCCTCAGGGACAGCCGCCGGGCCTCGGCCACCTCGGGGTTGTCCTCTCGCACGGCGGTGGACACCACGACGGTGTCCGCGCCGTGGACGTGCTCGGCGGCGTGGCCGACGTCGACGCGGGCGCCCAGGGCGGTGAGCGCCTCGAGCACCGGGGAGGGACGGGCGTCGCTGCCGCTGACCTCGACGCCTCGGGCCAGCATGATCCGGGCGATGCCGGACAGCCCGGCACCACCGATGCCGACGAAGTGCACCCGCCCGAGCCGCTCCGCGGGCAGCAGCACGTCCGGGACCGGGACGATCACCGCGCACCCACCTCGAGCACGATGCGGGCCAGGCGTTCGTCGGCGTCGCGGCGGACCAGGCCGGTCGCCGCCGACGACATGGCGGCCAGCCGGCCGGCGTCGCGCGCCAGCCCCGGCACCGTGGCGGCGACCCACTCGGCGGTGAAGGCGGCGTCGGCCACCAGCAGCCCGCCCCCGGCGGCGACCACCGGCTCGGCGTTGCGGGCCTGCTCGCCGTTGCCGATGGGCAGCGGCACGAACACCGCCGGCAGCCCGGTGGCCGCGGTCTCGGTGACGGTGCCGGCGCCCGCCCGGCACACCGCCAGGTCGGCGGCGGCGTAGGCGAGGTCCATGCGGTCGACGTAGGGCACCACCACGTAGGGGACCGAGTCGGTGGACGGCGGGTCGCCCTCCTGCTGCGCGGGCAGGTTGGCCGGACCGACGACGTGCAGCACCTGGACGCCAGCCGCGCGCAGCGCGGGACGTGCCCCGGACACCGCCTCGTTGATCCTCCGAGCCCCCTGCGACCCGCCCGTGACCAGCAGCGTGGGCCGGTCGGGGTCGAGCCCGAACGCCGCCCGCCCCTCGGCGCGGAGGGCGTCCCGGTCGAGGGTGGCGATCATCCGGCGCAGTGGCAGCCCGACGTACTCGGCCCGGCGCAGCCGGGTCCCGGGGAAGCTGGTCGCGACCCGGCTGGCGAACCGGGCGCCGACCCGGTTGGCCAGGCCGGGCAGCGCGTTCCCCTCGTGCACCACCAGCGGCACCCGGCGACGGCGCGCGGCGAGGTAGGCGGGGACGCAGACGTACCCGCCGAAGCCCACCACGACGTCGGGACGGACCCGGTCGAGCACCTCCAGGGCGGCCCGGACCGCGCCGGTCAGCCGGGCCGGCACCCGGAGCAGGTCGCCGGAGACCCGGCGCGGCAGCGGCACGGGGGGCACCAGCTCCAGCGGGTACCCGGCCGCCGGCACGACCCGCACCTCCAGCCCGCGCGGCGTGCCCAGCGCGGTGACCTCCACCGTGCCGGAGAGCCGCCGCAGCGCGTCGGCGGTCGCCAGCAGCGGGGAGGTGTGCCCGGCGGTGCCCCCGCCGGCCAGCAGGACCCTCATCGGCCGCGGCCGGACAGCCCGCCCGCGGTGACGCCGGCCGGGGTGCGGCGGCGCTTGCGGGCCCGCAGCGCGGCGCGCGCGCCCGGCTCGGAGCGGGCGAAGGAGACCAGCAGGCCCATCGCGACCAGCGAGGGCAGCAGGCCGGAGCCGCCGTAGGAGACCAGGGGCAGCGGGATCCCGATGACCGGGAACAGCGCCAGGACCATGCCGACGTTGATCACCATCTGCGCGGTCAGCCAGATGGTGATGCCGGCTGCCATGCAGCGCACGAACGGGTCGCGGGTACGGCGGGCCGTGCGCAGCCCGGCGTAGGCGATGGTGAGAAACAGGCCCAGCACCAGCAGCGTGCCGGCCAGGCCGAGCTCCTCGCCGAGCACCGCGAAGATGAAGTCGGTGTGCGCGGCGGGCAGCTCGCCCCACTTCTGCTGGCTGGCGCCGATGCCCTTGCCGAAGAGCCCCCCGCTGGACATCGCGAAGATGCCGTGCGCGGCCTGCCATCCGGCGCCCTGGAAGTCCTTGAACGGGTCGGCGAACGTGGTCAGCCGCTCCATGCGCTCGCGGCTGGTGGTGGCCAGGAACAGCGCGACGGCCCCGACCGCGAGCGCCGCCCCTACGAACAGCCGGGTGGGGGCGCCGACGACCCACAGCAGGCCGAGCACGATCGACATCAGCACCAGGGCGGTGCCGAGGTCGTGGCCCACCACGACCAGCCCGATCACCACGCCGGTCACCGGCACCACGGGCACCAGGGTGTGCCGCCAGTCCCCCAGCAGCCGCTCCTTGCGGGCGTAGACGTCGGCGCACCAGAGGATGACCGCGAGCTTGGCGACCTCGGCCGGCTGGACCTGGACCGGGCCCAGGGCCAGCCAGTTCTGGTTGCCGTTCACGGTGACCCCGAGCGACGTCTGGGTCAGCGCGAGGAGCACGACCGCGACCAGCAGGCCGGGCCAGGCGAGCAGCCTCAGCACCCGGTGCGGCAGCCGGGCCGCCACCAGGACGCAGGGGGCGGCCAGGACCACCCAGGCCAGCTGGCGCAGGAACCAGTAGTAGCTGCTGCCGTAGCTCTTGTAGCCGTCGACGCTGGAGGAGCTGAGCACCATGACCAGGCCGATGGTCAGCAGCAGGCCGACGGACCCGAGCAGCAGGTAGTACGACGTGAGCGGCCGGTCCAGCCGCTCCCGGACGGCCGCGACCCAGCGCGCCGGGGAGCCGCCCGGTGATCGGCCCCGTGATCCGCCCCGTGATCCGCCCCGTGATCCGCCGGGCCGTCGCGTCGCGTCGCGCTCGAGCACCGGGTCCGCCGGACGGACGGTCACGTCGAGCCCTTCCTCTCCGGGTCCTCGGGCGGCGGCTCGGGCTAGCCGCCGCGGAGCCGGCGCACCGACTCGGCGAACGCGTCCCCGCGAGCCGCGTAGTTCGCGAACTGGTCCATGGACGCGCAGCCCGGAGCCAGCAGCACCGTGTCCCCGGGCACGGCCAGGTCCGCGGCGGCCCGCACCACGCGGTCCATGACGTCAGTCTCCCCAGCGTCGACCTCGATCACCGGGACCTCCGGTGCGTGTCGTGCCAGCGACGCGGCGATCACCGCCCGGTCGCGGCCGAGCAGGACGACCCCGCGCAGCCGGTCCCGCACGCCGAGCACCAGGTCGTCGAAGCTCGCGCCCTTGGCCAGGCCCCCGGCGACCCAGACCACCGGCCGGTACGCCAGCAGGGAGGACCGCGCCGCGTGCGGGTTGGTGGCCTTGGAGTCGTCGACCCAGCGGACCCCGGCGAGCTCGGTCACCTCGGCGATCCGGTGACCGTCGAGACGGAACCCGGACAGCCCGTCGCGCACCGCGACGGGCGGCACGCCGTGCGCCCGGGCCAGCGCGGCGGCGGCCAGGGCGTTGGCGACGACGTGGGGCGCGGGCGAGGCGAGCGCGGCGACGGTGCACAGCTCGGCGGCGCTGGTGCGCCGCTGCTCGACGAAGGCCCGGTCGGCCAGGACGTCGTCGACCACGCCGACCATGCCGACCGCGGGGATGCCGAGGGTGAAGCCGACCGCCCGTGCGCCCTCGACCACGTCGGCGGCGCGGACCAGCTGCTCGGTGACCGGGTCGGCGACGTTGTAGACGCAGGCCCGCTCGTTGCGCCGGTAGACGCGGCCCTTGTCGGCGGCGTACTGCGCCATCGAGGGATACCAGTCCAGGTGGTCCTCCGCGACGTTGAGCACGGCCGCGGACTCGCAGGCGAGGGAGTCGGCGTAGTGCAGCTGGAAGCTGGACAGCTCCACGGCCAGCACGTCGTACGGCGTGGGGTCCATGACCACCTCGGTCAGCGGGAGCCCGACGTTGCCGCAGGCGACGCTGCGCAGGCCGGCCGCACGCAGCACCGCGTCGAGCATCTGCACCGTCGTGGTCTTGCCGTTGGTGCCGGTCACCGCGAGCCACGGGGCCGGCCGCTCCGGGTCGCGCAGCCGCCAGGCCAGCTCCACCTCGCCCCAGACCGGGACGCCGCGAGCGGTGGCCTGCGCCAGCAGCGGCGCGTCGGGCCGCCAGCCGGGTGAGGTGACCACCAGGTCCACGTCGGGCGGCAGGGTGCCGGTGGCGCCGGGGCCGAGCCGCACCCGCGCGCCGAGGATCTCCAGCAGCGTCGCCTGGTCCGGCCGCGGCGGCGCCGTGGAGTCGTCCAGCACCACCACCGACGCGCCGAGCTGGCTGAGGCCGTCCGCGGCGGCGAACCCGGAGACGCCGAGCCCGGCCACGACGACCCGCACGCCGCCCCACGGATCGTGGCGGCCGAGCCGCCCGACATCGAGGCTCACGCGCCCGCCACCCACTCGGCGTAGAAGACGCCCATGCCCGTGGCGACGGCGATGCCGGTGATGATCCAGAACCGGACGACGACGGTGATCTCGTCCCAGCCCTTGAGCTCGAAGTGGTGGTGCAGCGGGGCCATCCGGAACATCCGCCGGCCGCCGGTGACCTTGAAGTAGCCGACCTGCAGGATGACCGACAGCGCCTGGGCGACGAACAGCCCGCCGAGGATCACCAGGAGCAGCTCGGTCCGGGTCAGGACGGCCAGGCCCGCCAGCGCGCCGCCGAGGGCCAGCGACCCGGTGTCGCCCATGAAGATCCGCGCCGGCGAGGCGTTCCACCACAGGAACCCGAAGCACGCGCCGGTGACCGCCGCGGACAGCACCGCGAGGTCCAGCGGGTCGCGGACCTCGTAGCAGGTCGGTCCCGGCGTGAGCTCGCAGGACTGGTTGTTCTGCCAGATGTTGACCAGCGTGTACGCGCCGAAGACCATCGTGGAGGCCCCCGTGGCCAGCCCGTCGAGGCCGTCGGTGAGGTTCATCGCGTTGCTGGTCCCCGCGATCATGAACAAGATCAGCAGCACCACGACGAGGGTGGGCATCGTCCAGGTCTCCCAGTCCCGGGTGAACGACAGGTGTCGCGAGGCGGGGGTCTGGCCGCGCTCGTCGGGGAACTGCAGGGCCAGGACGCCGAAGACCACCGCGACCAGGACCTGTCCGGCCATCTTGGCCTTGCTGCGCAGGCCGAGGCTGCGCTGCTTGGCGATCTTGATGTAGTCGTCGAGGAAGCCGACCGCGCCCAGGCCGACGAACAAGAACAGCAGGAGCAGCCCGGAGGCGGTGGGCGCCCGGGAGGTGGCCAGGTTGGCCAGCAGGTAGGCCAGCACCACGGCGACGATGATGACGCCGCCGCCCATCGTCGGGGTGCCCCGCTTGGTGTGGTGGCTGGTGGGCCCGTCGTCCCGGATCTCCTGGCCGTAGCCCTTGGCGACCAGCAGCCGGATCGCCCAGACCGTGCCGCCGAGGGTGAAAACCAGAGCCAGGCCCCCGGCCAGGAGGATCGCTCTCACCGGCCCGCCTCCGGTGCCACGGCTCCGCGGACCAGCGCGTCGGCCACCTCGTCGAGCCGGGCCGCGCGGGAGCCCTTCACCAGCACCACGTCGCCGGGGCGCAGGTGGTCGCGCAGCCAGGCGAGGGCCGCGGCGTTGTCCGGCACGAACACCGACTCCTCTCCCCACGACCCCTCGAGCGACGCGCCGAGGTGCAGGGGCCGTGCCGCCTCGCCGACCACGAGCAGCTGGTGGATGTCCAGGCGCACCGCCAGTCTGCCAACGGCGTCGTGCTCGTCGGCGCTGGACTCGCCCAGCTCGCGCATCTCCCCCAGGACGGCCACGGTGCGGGCGCCGGGCCGGCCGCGGCCCAGGGCGGCCAGTGACTTGAGCGCGACGCGCATCGAGTCCGGGTTGGCGTTGTAGCTGTCGTTGACGACGGTCACGCCGCCGGGTGCCTGCTGCACCTCCATCCGCCACTTCGAGATGCGCTCGACGGCGGCGAGCGAGGCGGCGGCCCGGGTCATCGGTACGCCGAGCGCGACCCCCGTGGCCGCCGCGGCCGCGGCGTTGCGGGCCTGGTGCTCCCCGACCAGCCGCAGCCGCACCGGTACGGTCTCGCCGTCGTGCTCGAGGACGAGCGCGGCCCGGCCGTCGGCGTCCAGGCCGACGTCGGTCATCCGCACGTCCGCCGCGGGTCCCTCGCCGAAGGTGAGCACCCGGGCGGTGGTCCGCCGGGCCATCCCGGCCACCAGGGGGTCGTCGGCGTTGAGCACCGCCACGCCGTCGGGTGGCAGTGCCTCGACCAGCTCCCCCTTCGCCCTGGCGATCTCGGCCTGGCTGCCGAACTCACCGAGGTGCGCCTTGCCGACGTTGAGCACCAGCGCGACCCGCGGCGGCGCGACCCGGCACAGCGCGGCGACGTGGCCGACGCCGCGGGCCCCCATCTCCAGGACCAGGTACCGCGTCGTGGCGTCGGCGCGGAGCACGGTGACCGGCAGTCCCAGCTCGTTGTTGAACGACCCGACCGTGGCCACCGTCGGCGCCGCGTCGGACAGCACGCGGGCCAGCAGGTCCTTCGTGGAGGTCTTGCCCGACGACCCGGTGAGGCCGACGACGGTGGGCCCGCGGCCCTCCTGGAGCCGGTCGAGCACGTGCCGGGCCAGCCGGGCCAGCGCGGCGAGGACGTCGTCGACGACGACGGAGGGCACCCCGACCGGGCGGGAGCCCAGCACCGCGGCGGCTCCCGCGTCGACGGCCGCGGCGGCGTACTCGTGGCCGTCGACGTGCTCGCCCCGGAACGCCGCGAACAGCCCACCCAGCTCCACGAGCCGGCTGTCCACCACGGCCGGGCCGGTGACGACGAGGTCGCGCGGCGCGTCGTGCACCCGACCGCCGACCACGGCGGCGATCTCCGCGAGCGTCATCGCGATCACGGCCGCTCCTCCTCCAGCACCGTCCTGAGCACGTCGCGGTCGTCGAAGGGGTGGACGGTGCCGGCGACCTCCTGTCCCGTCTCGTGCCCCTTGCCGGCCACCACGACGGTGTCCCCGGCGCGCGCGGCGCGGACGGCCAGACGGATCGCGGCACGACGGTCGCCGACCTCGCGCAGCTCCGCGGTCCCGTCGCGCGCGCCGGCGAGCACCGCGGCGCGGATGGCCGCCGGGTCCTCGTCGCGGGGGTTGTCGTCGGTGACCACGAGGACGTCGGCGAACCGCGCGGCGACCTGCCCCATCAGCGGCCGCTTGCCGGGGTCGCGGTCACCGCCGGCGCCCAGCACCAGGATCAGCCGGCCGGCCGTCCGCGGGCGCAGCGCCTGGAGCACCGCCGCGACCGCGTCGGGCTTGTGCGCGTAGTCGACGACGGCGAGGAAGGGCTGACCGGCGTCGACCCGCTCCAGCCGCCCCGGCACCCCGCGGGTCGAGCCCATGGCGGCCGCGACCGCGCGGGCGTCGAAGCCCGCCTCGCCGAGCGCGGCGACGGCGCACAGCGCGTTGGCGACGTTGAACGCGCCGGGCAGCGGCACGCCGGCCGGGAACGACTGCCCGGCCGTGCGGATGGTGAAGTCGGAGCGCTCCGGGGCGGCGACCACGTCGACGGCCAGCCAGTCCACCGGCTGCCCGCGACCCGGCTCGTCGCCGACGGCGTACGCGCGCACCGGCAGGGTCGTCTCGCGGGCCAGGCGCCGGCCGTGCTCGTCGTCGGCGTTGACCACCGCGCGCCGGGCCCGCTCGGCGGTGAACAGCCGGGCCTTGGCGGCGAAGTAGTCCTCGACGTCGGTGTGGAAGTCCAGGTGGTCGCGACCCAGGTTGGTGAACGCCGCGACGTCGAACACCACGCCGTCCACGCGGCCCATGACCAGGGCGTGGCTGGAGACCTCCATCACGCAGCAGGCCACCTCGCTCTCCCGCATCACCGCGAAGAGGGCATGGAGGTCGGTCGCCTCCGGCGTGGTCAGCGACGTGGCCACGTCCTCGCCGGCGATCCGGGTGCCGATCGTGCCCACGACCGCCGAGCGGACCCCGGTCGCCTCCAGCGCCGACTCGGCCAGCCAGGTGGTGGTGGTCTTGCCCTGGGTGCCCGTGACGGCGACCAGGCGCAGGTCGCGGGACGGCTCCCCGTAGATGCGGGAGGCGAGGTCGCCCAGCACCCGCCTGGGCTCGGGGACGACGAGCACGGGGAGCCCCACTCCGGAGCACAGCTCGGCGCCCGCGGGGTCGGTCAGCACGGCGACGGCGCCCAGGGAGTGCGCGGAGCCGGTGAACTCCGCGCCGTGCGCCCGGCTGCCGGGGACGGCCGCGTAGAGGTCGCCGGGCCGGACCTTCCGGCTGTCCAGGGTCACCCCGGTGACCACGGGGTCCGGCGCGCCGATCGGGACTGTGGCGCCGGCGGCCCCGACCCAGGCGGCGACCCGGTCCAGCGGCGTGTGCGGTGGCCGGACCGGTCGCGTCGCGGGACCCGGAGTGGCGGTCACCGCGCCGAACCTACCCGCCGGGCGACCCGTCCCGGCTGCCGGGGCGTCACTCGACCGGCAGCGCCGGGGACGGCGTCCCGGTGGGCGGCACGGCGTACTTCTGCAGCAGGTAGGCCATGATCCGGTGGAACGCCGGACCGCCCACCGACCCGCCGCCGCCGCCGTTCTTGGGGTCGTGCACCACCACGTAGACGGTGAACCTGGGCTGGTCGGCGGGGGCGAAGCCGGCGAAGGAGACCGTGAACGTGCCGTCGTAGCAGCCGCAGGCCTCGCCGACCCGCTGGGCGGTGCCGGTCTTGCCGGCCACCCGGTAGCCCTCGACGGAGGCTCCGGGCGCGGTGCCCTGGTCGGGGTCGGTGACCATCTCCATCATCCGCGTGGTCTGCTCGGCGGCGGTCCGGCTGACCACCCGGCGGCGTTCGGAGGTGTCCGAGCCGACCACCTCCCCGGCGTTGGTCGTGGCCCGGCCGTCGACGAGGCTGGGCTGTACGTAGACCCCGCCGTTCGCGACGGTGTTGACCGCGGCGGCCATCTGCACCGCGGACACCGCCACCCCCTGCCCGAAGGCGATGTTGTCCCGGTTGATCTGGGCCCATCCCCGCCAGTCCGGGAGCACGCCGGCGGACTCGGCGTCGACGCCGATGCCGGGCCGGGCGCCCAGCCCGAACCCGCGCAGGTAGTCGGAGAACCGCTCGGCGCCCAGCTGCCGCGCGGCCAGGACCGTGCCGATGTTGGAGGACTTCGCGACCACCCCGGTCAGGGTGAGCCGGATCCGGCCGTGCGGGAAGTAGTCGTGGATGACCCGGTCGTTGCTGGGCAGGGTCTCCGGGATCACGATCCGGGTGCGCGGGGTGACCAGCCTCCGGTCGAGCAGCGCCGCGACGGTGAGCACCTTCTCCACCGACCCTGGCTCGTAGGCGTCTCGCGCGGCCCGGGTGCCCCGGTCGGCGCGGGCGGACTGGTCGAGGTGGTTGGGGTCGTAGGTCGGGTAGTCCGCGAGCGCGAGGAGCTCCCCGGTGCGGGTGTCCATCACGACGGCGGCGCCCGACTCCCCGCCCGCGTCCTCCACGGTGTTGCGCAGCACCCGCTGCACGTAGAACTGGACGTCGCGGTCGACGGTGAGCCGCAGGTCCTCTCCGTCGACCGGGTCGACGACGTTGTTGTCGCCCAGCGGGATCCGGTTGCCGCCGCCCACGTCGTAGGTGGCCGAGCCGTCCTCGCCGCCGAGCATCCGGTTGAAGTACTGCTCCGCGCCTTCGGCGCCCTCGCCCTCGTCGTTGAGGAAGCCCACTACGCTCGCCGCGACGTCGCCGGCCGGGTAGGTGCGGACCGGGTCGCGGCGCACGTCGATGCCCTTGTACCCGAGGGCGTCGAGCTCGTCCACGACCGCCCGGGCCCG
Source organism: Nocardioidaceae bacterium (assembly GCA_044866695.1). Lineage (GTDB taxonomy): Bacteria > Actinomycetota > Actinomycetes > Propionibacteriales > Nocardioidaceae > JBIOUF01. Next base: position 40,996 of record JBIOUF010000174.1, read on the forward strand.
GGTGGAGGGCACGCGGCGCGCGACGTAGCGGAAGTGGTTGGGGTCCTCCTCGGTGCCGGTGGCGCGCAGGTCGCCGAGCGCGGCGAAGTAGTCGATGCCGAGGCGGGCCGCGAGGATGCGCGCGATCGCCCCGGCGTCCTCGGCGGTCTTGGTGGGGTCGGCGACGATCATCAGCCCGTCGAGCGACTCCGCGAGCGGGAGGCCGTTGCGGTCGGTGATGCGGCCCCGGGTGGCCGGGAGGATCTCCTTGACCGCGCCCACCGCGCGGGCCTTCTCGGCGTACGCCCGGGCGTCGAGCCCTTGCAGCTGGAACAGGCGTACGGCGAACACCGACACCACCATGGTGATGACCAGGAACCCCACCCGGAGCCGCAGCAGCGACCTCGCGCGCACCGCGTCCGCGCCGCGGCGGGGCCGGCGCCGGACGCGGCGCCGGCGGGAGTGGGTCACGGGGCGTGGCTCCTCGTGGTCGTGGGGGGGCGTCGTCTTTGTTCTACCGGCCCGGCGGCGCCTCGCCTCGGTGGCGCGCCGGGCGCGGACGACCGTTGCTCGAGTGGGTAGCCCGTCCAGCGGTCAGCGCGCTGCGCGGGTCCGCTCCCCGGCGCCATCCCGGCGCTGGGTGTCCGGGCGCTGGGTGTCTGGGCGCTGGGTGTCCGGGCGCTGGGTGTCCGGGCGCTGGGGGTCCGGGCGCGCCGGGCCGGCGTTCACCGCGGCCTCGTCGTCGGCCGGGGGTCTGACCACGACCACCTTGGCGCGCAGCGACGGCGGCTTCCTGGCGGGCAACGGCGTGAGCCGGATCGCGTCGTCCTGGGTTGCCGGGGTGGGGTTGCCGAGCACCGTGCCGTCGGAGAGGCGCAGGAACGCCGGGCTCGACATGGGGACCATGCCCAGCCGACGCGCCTGGAGGGCGACCCGTTGCGGGTCGCGGAGCCGGTCCAGGTCGAGCTGGAGCTGCTGCTGTCGCGCGCCCAGCTCCGCGGCCCGTTGCTGCATCGCCGTGGCGGCGAAGGACGCCTGCTGCATCTGGGTGTTGAACACCAGCAGGCCGACGACGCCGCCGAGCAGGATCACGCTGACCAGGATCACGAACGGAACCCGGCGCTGGGCCGGGCGGCCGGCGCGGGGCACGACGGTGAACCTGGCCCGCTCCACCGCAGCCCATGCCGAGCGAGGCACCCTCGCCCGGGCCGTCGTCCGCCGCTCGCTCACCGGTCCCCCTCCGGCCGGCGACGACGCGGTGCCGGCCCCCGCCGGTGGCCTCGGCGCGCGGGGCGGCTCCGCCGGGCTGGCGGTGGTCCCGCCAGGGCCGTCTGCCCGGTCCGCTCGCTCACGACCGGGCGTCCCTCACGGTGGGTGATCATGCCACTGCTCCTGCCCGGATCCGTTGCACGGCGCGCAGGCGCACCGAGCGGGCTCGTGGGTTCCGGCGGATCTCGTCCGCCGAGGCGCGCTCCGCGCCGCGGGTGAGCAGCCGGAGCACCGGTTCGCGGTCCGGTGGCACGACCGGCAGGTCCGGCGGCACCTGCGCGCGGGCGTTGCGGGCGAACAGCTGCTTGACCGGCCGGTCCTCCAGGGAGTGGTAGGCGAGAACCACCACCCTGCCGCCCACCCGGACCGCGTCGACCGCCGCCGGCAGCGCGCGGGCCAGGACCGCCAGCTCGTCGTTGACCTCGATGCGCAGTGCCTGGAAGGTGCGCTTGGCCGGGTGCCCCCCGGTGCGGCGGGCCGGTGCCGGCACCGCGTCGCGGACCAGGTCGGCCAGGCGGGCGCTGCCGCGGAACGGGCGCTCCGCGCGCTCCGCGACGACCCGCCGGGCGATCCGCCGGGCGTACCGCTCCTCGCCGTACTCGACGAGGACGCGGGTGAGCTCGTCGGCCGAGTAGGTGTTCAGCACGTCCGCGGCCGTGCGGCCGCCGCTGTCGTCCATGCGCATGTCGAGGGGGGCGTCCTCGGCGTAGGCGAACCCGCGGTCGGCGACGTCGAGCTGCATGCTGGAGACCCCGAGGTCGAACAGCACCGCGTCGACCGGCTCGACCGGGTCGAGACCGAGCCCGGCCAGCACCGGGAGCAGCTGGTCGTACACCGCGTGCACGCCGGCGAACCGCTCGCCGAACCCCGCCAGGCGTCGGCGGCTGCGCTCGAGCGCGTGCGGGTCGCGGTCGATGCCGACCACCCGCGCGCGCGGGCAGTTCCGCAGCACCGCCTCCGCGTGCCCGCCCAGGCCGAGGGTGGCGTCGACCAGCACGGCGTCGTCGTGGTCGAGCGCGGGTGCCACCAGGGCGACCACCCGGTCGACCAGCACCGGCTCGTGGGCAGGCTCGGGGCCGGGGTCCTGGGTCGGGCAGGCTGCGGCCACCGGGCGGCCTCAGCCGACCAGCGACATCAGCACCAGCAGGGCCAGCGCGACGCAGGTGGAGGCCAGCGCGGAGAAGGCGGCGACCGCGATGCCTTCTCGGACGTCCTGCCGCACCCGGCGGGGCCGGCCGTAGCGGGCGGCGCAGACCGGGTGAGCGGTGTGGCGTGCCGTGCCGACTGCCATGTCCCCCCTCACGCCTCGGCCGGGTTCGTCGGGCCTGGTCCCCGTCCGCTCCCGCACCGGTGGCCGTCTGGCACCGGGGAAGGTGTGCCAGCCAGGCCCGCGGTGAGCGGACGTGAGACCGGGTCCGGCGACCCCTCTCTCGCTCGGTCCTGCTCGGGTCCTGCTCTCGTTCTGCTCTCGTTCTGCTCTCGTGGTCGGGTCCGCCCCGGTCGGGTCAGACGCCGGGGAAGACCTCCTCGGACAGCTCGGCGAACGACTCCGCCTGCGCCTCGGAGTACGCCTGCCACGCAGCCGCGTCCCAGATCTCCAGGCGGGTCATCGCGCCGATGACGACGACGTCCCGGTCCAGCGCGGCCCAGGAGCGCAGCACCGGCGGGATGGTGACCCGGCCCTGCTTGTCCGGGGTCTCCTCCGAGGCTCCGGAGGAGAACATCCGCACATAGTCGCGGGCCGCCTTGTTGGTCACCGGCGCCTCGCGCAGCCGCTCGGTGATCCGGGCCACCTCCGCCCGGGGCCACACGTAGAGGCAGTGCTCCTGCCCGCGGGTGACCACCAGCCCGTCGGCCAGCTCGTCCCTGAACTTCGCCGGGAGGAACAGCCGGCCCTTCTCGTCCAACCGCGGGGTGTGGGTGCCGAAGAACATCTCGACGCCTCTCCCCGGGTCGGCGGGACGGAACCTGCTGCCTCTTCCTCCACTGCGCTCCACAGTACTCCACTTTTCGCCACCCGCCAACCACCAGGAGCGCGCGACCGCGGCCATCGGTGTCCGCGTGCTTGCGCGTGGCGCGACAATGGGCGCAGCGCGGCGCCGGTGGGCGCCGCCTGAGCGGGAGGGCTGCAGGTGGGGACAGGGCCGGGCGGGCACCCCGAACGGAGCGAGCCGACCAGCCCGTCCGGGCGAACCGGACGCGAGGCAGACCGATGAGCGAGGCCCAGGTCAGCGGACACCGCGAGCGGAGCGAGCCGACCAGCCTGCCCAGGCGACCACCGAGCACCGCACCGCGGCGCCGGCGACCACAGACCAGGCGACACCCGGCCGCAGAGCGCGACCACCCAAGCCTCCTGCCACGGCGCCCAACCGAACGCGAGGCAGACCGATGAGCGAGGCCCAGGTCAGCGGAGTGGATCTCGAGATGGTCGCCCGGGTGACCCAGCGGGTCCGGGCCAGCATCGAGACGGTGATCGAGGGCAAGCCCGAGGTCGCCCGGCTGGCCGTGATCGTGCTGCTGGCCGAGGGGCACCTGCTCATCGAGGACGTGCCCGGCGTCGGCAAGACGATGCTCAGCAAGGCGCTGGCCCGCTCGATCGACTGCACGGTACGCCGGATCCAGTTCACCCCCGACCTGCTGCCCTCCGACGTCACGGGCGTGTCGGTGTTCAACCAGGACACCCGGCTGTTCGAGTTCCGGCCCGGGGGGATCTTCGCCAACATCGTGGTCGGCGACGAGATCAACCGGGCCTCCCCGAAGACCCAGTCGGCGCTGCTGGAGTGCATGGAGGAGCGCCAGGTCACCGTCGACGGGACGACGTACCTGCTGGACTCGCCGTTCCTGGTGATCGCCACGCAGAACCCCATCGAGATGGAGGGCACCTACGCCCTTCCGGAGGCCCAGCGGGACCGGTTCATGGCCAGGGTGTCCATGGGCTACCCGGTGGAGGCCGCGGAGATCGCGATGCTCGACGCGCACACCCGGCGCAGCCCTCTGGACGACCTCGAGCCGGTCACCGACGCGGCGGAGGTGGCCAAGCTGATCGAGATCGTCGCCCAGGTGCACGTCTCGGAGGCCGTGCAGCGCTACGCCGTCGCGCTGGCCACCGCCACGCGCCGCTCCCCCGACCTGATGCTGGGCGCCTCTCCGCGCGCGACGCTGCACCTGGTCCGCGCCTCCAAGGCGGGTGCCGCCCTCGACGGCCGGGACTACGTGATCCCCGACGACGTGCAGGCGTTCGCGGTGCCGGTCCTGGCGCACCGGCTGCTGCCTACGGTGGAGGCGTCGATGGGTGGCCGCACCGCCGACCAGACGCTGCACGGCATCCTCGGGTCGGTGCCCATGCCTGCCGCGCCGGCCCCCGCCAGGCCCCGGACGGTGTCGGCCGGCTCCGCGGAGCTCTCCCGGCGGGTCGGCCGGTGACCCGCCACGACGCGTCGCCGGCAACGGCTCCCGGTCCGGGAGGACCGCGGTGCGCGACGCGCTGAGCGCGCTGACCAACCGGGGCCGCGCCTTCCTGGCGGCAGGCGCGACCACCGTCGTCTGCGCGCTCGTGCTGGGCTACGACGAGCTGGTGCGCATCGCCGGCCTGCTCGTCGCGCTGCCGCTGGTCACCGCGTGGTCCGTCGGCCACAGCAGGTACCGGCTGGGGCTGGTGCGGACGTTGGCGCCGGCCCGTGTCGCGGTCGGGAGCCAGGCGACGGTCCAGCTCGAGCTGACCAACGACGGTCGGATGCCCACCGGCCTGCTGCTGCTCGAGGAGGTGCTGCCCTACGTCCTGGGCCCGCGACCGCGGTTCGTGATCGACCGGATGGGCCCGTTGTGGAAGCGCACCATCCGCTACACGGTGCGGCCGGAGGTCCGCGGCAAGCTCGCCGTGGGACCCATGACGGTGCGGCTGAGCGACCCGTTCGGCCTCATCGAGCTCACCCGGACCTTCCATGCCCGGTCCGCACTGGTGGTCACCCCGCGGGTGACCCCGCTACCGCCCATCCCGCTGTCCGGGGTGTGGACCGGGTCCGGGGACAACCGCCCACGGGCCTTCGCCACCGGCAGCGCCGAGGACGTCACGGTGCGCGAGTACCGCCAGGGCGACGACCTGCGCCGCGTGCACTGGCGCACCAGCGCCAAGGCCGGCGAGCTGATGGTGCGCCGTGAGGAGCAGCCCTGGCAGTCGCGCGCCACGGTCTTCGTCGACACCCGGGCGCACGTGCACCGCGGCTCCGGCGCCGGGTCGTCGCTCGAGCACGCCGTGGCGGTCGCGGCGTCGGCGGCGGTGCACCTGACCCAGCGCGGGTTCGTCGTGAGGCTGGTCACCGCCCAGGGCGAGGAGCACGCCGGCTGGCATGAGCACGGCTCGGCCGGTGCCGAGACCGGACCACTTCTCGAGGCCCTCGCGGTCGTCCGCGAGGCGCACCGGCCGACGGTGGACCTCGGGTGGCTGCAGGAGGCGGGTCAGGCGTCCGGCCTGACCGTCGCGGTGCTGGGCGCCGTCGACGACTCCGACCACGCCACGCTGGTGCGCATGCGACACGGCGCGGCGAGCGCGCTGGCGGTGCTGCTCGACGTCGAGGCCTGGGACCCGGCCCGGCCCGCTTCCGAGGCGCGCCCGGCGCCGCAGACCGCCTGGCTGGCGGGCCGCGGGTGGCGGGTGGCGCGGTGCGGGCCGACCGACCCGCTGCCCCGGGTCTGGCAGTCCCTGGGCGCGGTCGGCCGTGCCGGCCGAGCCCGGCCGGTCGATCCGGAGCCGGTGCGGTGACCGGCTGGCGGCGGGTCGCAGACCAGGCGGTGGTGCCGGCGCTGGCGGCCCTGGCCACCTTCGCGACGCTGCTGGGCTGGGGCGGGTTCTCCCAACGGCCCAGCGCCTACCTGGTGCCGCTGTTCTGGGTCTGCGTCGTCGTCGCGGCGGCCGGCTGCGGTCTCCGGGCGCTCCGGATGCCCGCGCTCGTGGTGCTGCTCGGCCAGGCACTGCTGCTGGTGGTCTGGGCGTGCCGGATGTGGGCGGGGACCTGGCTGCCCACACCGGCCGCGCTGCAGACCCTGGGCCAGACCTGGCGGCTCGCGGTCGAGACCGCCAACATGTACGCCGCGCCGGTCAGCGCCGAGGTGACGGAGTTCCACCCGGTGCTCATCGTGGCGGGAGCGGGCTGTGCGCTGGCGGTGGACTTCCTCGCGGCCGGGCTGCGCCGGGTTCCGCTGGCCGGGCTGCCGCTGCTGGCGGCGTACACGGCACCGGTGAGCCTCCTGGCGACCGGCGTCTCGTGGTTCGTGTTCACCCTGGGGGCGCTGGCCTTCCTGGCCCTGCTCGCCGCCGACGAGCTGCTCCGGCTCGGCCGGTGGGGCACCAGCCTCGCCGGGAGCGGACGGGTGCAGGACAGCCAGCGGCGACGGGTCACCGGGCAGGCGGTGTGGCCGGCGGCGCAGCGGCTCGGGGTCACCGCGACGGGTCTGGCGGTCCTGGCGCCCCTGCTGGTGCCGACGGTGAGCCTGGGCATGTTCGACGGCCTCGGCCCGGGTGCGGGAGGGGACGGCGACGGCGTCGCGATCCGCAACCCGATGCTGGACCTCAAGCGCAACCTCACCCGCGGGGAGGACGAGCCCCTGCTCGCGGTCACCACGAGCGACCCCGACCCGGGCTACCTCCGGCTGTCGGTGCTGGACAGCTTCACCGACGACGCCTGGCGCCCCTCCAAGCGCCGGATCCCGCCCACCCAGCGGGCGATCGGAGAGGACCTGCCCACGCCCCCCGGCCTGCACAGAGGCGTCCGTACCGGCCAGACCGACTACGAGGTGTCGGTGTCGGACCAGTTCGACTCGACCTGGCTGCCCGTGTCCTACCCGGTCGCCTCGGTGGAGGCGGTCACGGACTGGCGCTACGACACCCGCACGATGGACTTCATCAGCGCCACCGACGGGCAGACCACCGCCGGCCGCCGGTACCGGTTCACCCAGCTCGACGTGTTCCCCACCGCCGACCAGCTGATCAGCGCGCCTCCGGCGCCGGCGGGACTGACCACCGACGGCACCGACCTGCCCGAGGACCTTCCCCAGTCCGTGGTGACGCTCGCCGCGAAGGTCACCGAGGGCTCGTCGTCGCGGTTCCAGTCCGCGGTGATGCTGCAGCAGTGGTTCCGAGAGGACGGTGGCTTCGTCTACGACCTGGACAGCGAGGACGGCACGGGGCTAGAGCAGCTCGAGCGGTTCCTGGGCAACGGCGCGGGCAGCCGCCGGGGCTACTGCGAGCAGTTCGCCGCCGCGATGGCGCTGATGGCCCGCACCAAGGGCATCCCGGCCCGGGTCGCGGTGGGCTTCTTGCACCCCGACCGGGTCGAGCCCGATGTGTGGGTCTACAGCTCCCACGACATGCACGCCTGGCCGGAGCTGTACTTCGAGGGGGTCGGCTGGGTGCGGTTCGAGCCGACGCCGAGGGTGCGGTCCGGCGGCGTCCCGTCCTACACCACCGCGGACCTGCCCAGCCCCGTGCAGCCCTCCGCGTCCGCGGCGAGCTCCGCCCTCCCCGAGCAGACCCGGCCGGAGCGCGACGTCCCCTCCAGCCGGCCGACCGCCGCGGCCGCACCGGCCGACGCCTCCGGCCCGGGTCCCGGATGGGCGGCGGTCGGCGTGCTCGCAGCGGTCGTCGCCGTGGCCGGCACGCCGCGGCTGGCCCGGGTAGCCCTGCGCCGCCGCCGGGCGGCGGCCACCGGGGCCGCGGCGCGGCTGGAAGGTGCCTGGGCCGAGCTCCGCGCCACCGCCCGCGACCTCGGCCTGGCCTTCGACGACGGGCTCACCCTGCGCCGGCAGGCCGAGCGGCTGGCCCGGGGCTTCGGCCGCCGGCCGAAGCGCGACGACCCGGCCCTCCCGGCCCTTCGCGGCCGAGGCCCGAGGGCCGATCCCGAGGCCGCGCGGGCCCTGGAACGGCTGGTGCTGGCTCTCGAGCGGGCCCGCTACTCCACTCGCCCTCCCACCGAGGAGGAGCTGGACGACGTCACCGCGGACGTCCGCCTGGTGACCGCCGCGATGCGGGCCGGGGTGCGCGCCTCCACCCGCCGCCGCGCCACCTGGCTCCCCGCCTCCCTCTGGTACGGCCTGCGAGCCCCCCGCACCCGCTCCTCCCGCGCCGTCGGCGAACCCGGCCTGGACCAGTCGACCTGACCCCCCCCCGGCCGTCGAGCCGTCAATGCTGGTGGGGCGAGCCGTCAGTGTTGGTGGGTCGAGCCGTCAGTCGTGGTGGGGCGAGTTGGCCGGGTGGGTGGGGGCGTGCCGGCCAGGTGGGCGTTGCCGAGTCGGCCAGGTGGGTAGGGGCGAGTCGGCCCTGGGTGGGGGCGAGTCGGCCAGGTGGGTTGGTCGGCTGGGCACCGCGATGCAGGCGGTGGTCCGTTTCGCTGCCCCCTGCGGTCGGCCTTCGGGGGAGTCGAACCGCGAACTCTGTTCGTCGGTTCGAGGGCGCTACGCGCCGGGGCGACGACCACAGTGCACGGTTCGACTCCTTGCTCGGGGTGGGACTCGGTCACCAGCCGTTCTCGCGGCGGCGGCGCCAGCGCTCCTCGAAGCGCTCCATCATCGAGCCGTTGTGCTTGCGGGGGCGCGGCCGCTTGGCCGCCTTCGCGGCCTTGCCGCCCTGGATCACGGTCAGGCCGGGATCGCCCGAAGGCGCGGCGCGGGGCGGCTCGGCGGCGGCCTGGGCACTACCTCGCCACGAGACGAGCATGAGGTACGCCGAGGCCAGCATGACCACGAAGCCGATGATGCCGACGATGGTCAGCTGGGTGATCGCGCCGGTCATCAGCACCGCGATGCCCACCACGAAGACGAGCGCACCAGCGACGAGGCGGCGGCGTGCGTGCCGGCGCAACGTGGTGCCGCGCAGGGCTGAGGCGAGCTTGGGGTCCTCCGCCACCAGCGCACGCTCCATCTGCTCCAGCAGACGAAGCTCTTCTTCGGAGAGAGGCACGGTTCCTCCATCGCGACGGTCGTGCCTTCGAGTCTAGGCACGTCGTTGTCCCGGTGGTACCCGAGAACTCAAAATCTCCACTCCTCGACGCGTGCGCGTTTCACGCGGTCGGTTGGCGTGCCCTCAGCCCGCCTTCGCCCGTCCGGCCGACCCGCCGAGCAGCGTCGCCGGCTGGACCGCTGTCCGGCCGAACCGAAGGCGGGCCCGGTCCGTCGCCTGGTCGGCTTCGGCCCAGCCGTGCTCGCGAGCGCCGAGCCGGAGCTGGCGGTAGACGGTCCGCCTCGGCACGAGACCTTCCACGCGCACTCCCACCAGCCGGACCCGGGCCCGCTGCAGCCCCAGGGCAGCGAACAGGTCCGTGGCGGTGGCGTAGATCTCCCACGTGACGTCGGTGTGCTCGGACCGGGTCCGGCTGCGAGTGATCGTGGTGAAGTCGGCGAACCGCACCTTCAGCGTCACCGTCCGGCCCGCCACCCCCGCCGTACGCATCCGGGTACCGACCTTGGAGGAGAGCCGGAGCAGCTCTCGCCGGACCACCTCGGGGTCGTCGGTGTCGCGGCCGAACGTCTCGTCGGCGCCGATGCTCTTCTCCGGCTCCTCCTCCGGACCGCGGCGTGCGGACACCCGCCGCGGGTCCTCTCCCCAGGACAGGTGGTGCAGCTGGGCGCCCAGCGCCGGCCCGAGCGCTCGCCGCAAGGTGGGCACCGGCGTGTACGCCAGGTCGCCCACCGTCCGAAGGCCGAGCCTGCCCAGCACCTCGGCGGTCCGCTCCCCCACCCCCCACAGCTCCTCGACGCCGAGCGGGTGCAGGAACGACGTCACCTCGTGGGGAGGCACCACCAGCACCCCGTCCGGCTTGGCCAGCCGGCTGGCCAGCTTGGCGACACCCAGGGTGCTGGACACCCCGACCGAGCAGGTGACCCGCTGCTCGTCGTGCACCCGCGCTCGGATGGTCTCGGCCACGGTCGCCGGTGATCCCAGCCGTCGCGTCGACCCGGACACGTCGAGGAAGGCCTCGTCCATCGACAGGGCCTGCACCACCGGGGTGACCTGGCGGAACAGCTCCATGACCGATGCCGACACCGCGCTGAACGCGGCGGAGTCGGGGGTCAGCACCACCATCCCCGGACAGATCCGGCGGGCCCGGGTCATCGGCATCGCCGAGTGGACCCCGTGCTCACGGGCCGGGTAGTTCGCCGAGAGCACCACGCCCCGCATGCCCCCGCCGACGGCCACCGGCACCTCGGCGAGGTCTGGCCGGTCCCGGGTCATCACCGAGGCGTAGAAGGCGTCCATGTCGACGTGCAGGATCGGGCAGTCCCACGAGCCGTCCAGCGGGTGAAGCCGGTGACCGGTCATGGGACGCCATCCCCCGGGACGCGTCGTCCTCGCTGTCCCGGACCGGACCGGGCGGGGCCAGGGCAGGGGCCGGGGCCGGGGGCGGGATCAGGGCCGGGTGGCCAGGGCGTGCACCTGGGCGGCCAGGGTGAGGTACTCGGGCCGTGCGGCGACGGCCAGCTCGAGCTCGACCAGGGCGTCGGAGGCACCGGGCTCCAGCTCGACCAGGAAGCCGGGCACCAGGTCGGCGAACACCCGGACCGCGTGCAAGGTGACCTCTGCCAGACCGGCGGCGGTGACCAGCGCGGTGACCTCCTCGGCGGTGAACCGGTGCATGCCGGTGCCCGCATGACCGGCCTGGTCGAGACCACCGGCCTGGTCGGGCCGGAAGACAGGTGGGTCGAGCAGCTCCCGGGCCTGGACGAAGTGTCCGGCCATCGCCCGGGTGACCACCGCCGCATGGCGCTGGGCGACCAGGAGGCTGAGCGTCCCACCCGGCCGGAGGGTCTCCGCGATCGTCGTGACCGCCGCGGCGGGGTCGTCGACGACCTCGAGGACTCCGTGGCACAGCACCAGGTCGGCTCCGCCGCGAGGGACCCAGTCGAGCAGCGTCGCCACGTCACCCTGGACGCCCCGCACCCGCTCGGCGACCCCCCGCTCGTCGGCCCGGCGGTCCAAGATCGCCAGGGCGTCCGGGCTGGGGTCGACGACGGTGACCCGATGTCCCAGCTCGGCGACCCGCACCGCCAGGCCACCGGTGCCGCCGCCGATGTCGACGACGGTGGCGTCGGTGGCGCCGTCGAGCACCTGGCGCAGCGCATCCCAGACCACGACGGTGCGGGCCAGGCTCCGGCGCTGGGCGCTGCTGGGCGGGCTGCCTGCAGGCATGCGGCACACCCTACGTGCCCAGGCGGGCACCCCCCGGGGTGGGCGAGGTCGCGGCACCGGCCGGTCATCGGCCGGAGCTCCCCGGCGAGGAGTGCCACAGCTTCTTGGAGGGGCGCGCGTTCGCGGGCTGGTCCGGGCCGCGCGCGCCGGCGCGGGAGGCGCCGGAGCGAGTGTCCTCGCCGGGCGGCCTGACGTCGGCGTACGGCGACATCGCGAACCCGCTGGAGTGCACCAGCACCCGGCGCCGTCCCATCCCCCCGGCGGTGCCGCCTCCCGTCGGTGGACCCGTCATGACCGGGCGGGTGCTGCGGCTCTCGGCCGCCCCCGTCACCGCGTCCTCGCCTACCCCGCTCTCGGTGAAACCGTCGGGCACCCGCGCCATCGCCGCGTGGACCGCCTCTAGGCCTCCGGCGCGCCAGATGTCGTGCAGGGCGGACAGCTCCCAGCACCCGGTGGCGAGCAGAGACACCCCTCTCCGGCCGGTGCGGCGCAGCTCGCCGCGGACCACCAGCAGCCAGGAGTGGAAGACGGTCGCGGCGTAGGGGCCCTGGGAGTCCTCGAAGAAGGTCGCGTCGACCGGGCCGGTGGCGTCGTCGAGGGTCAGGAACACCACCCGTCGCCCGGACCGGATCGGAGGGGTCTGGGTGGCCACCTTGACCCCGGCCACGAGCAGCTCGGCGTGGCTGCGCCGGCTCATCAGGTCCACGGACCGGGTGACGCCGAGGTCGTCGAGGAAGGGCCGGTAGAACGTGACGACGTGCTGGCTGACGTCGAGGCCCAGGATCTCCAGCTCGGCGCGCACCCGCTCGGAGACGGTCATCTCCGGCAGGCCGCTGGCCTCCCCGTCGGCCGGAGCGTCGCCCAGGTCGAGGCTCAGCTGGACCGACGTCACCGGCGCCGGCTTGCGGGTCGCCCGGGACTGGGCGGCGGCCCGGGCCCATACCCCCTCGCGGGGGCGCTCCCGGACCCCTTCCCGGGACCCTTCCCGGGACCCTTCACGGGCCCCTTCTCGGACTCTGGCGTCACTGCTGTTGCGGCCGGCCGCGTCGGCCGCCCGGAGCTCGGCGGCCGGCCCGGCGCGGCGTGACCCGAGTCCGCGTCCGCGAGCCGCCGCCCGGTCCACGGCGCGGGTGTAGCGGTCCAGGTCGGCCACCTGCAGCAGCAGGTCGCGCCGGGTGACCCGGCCGCGGCGGCGTACCCCCGCCGTGACGCCGATGCCGTAGACCGCGTCGAGCCCGCCGGCCAGCACCAGCCGCTCCAGCACGGGACGGGAGACCCGGGCGCGCTGCCAGAAGTCGGTCAGCGAGTGGTAGGGCCGGCCGGCCACGACCCGCTCCACCTCTCCCTCGGCGATGCCCCGCACCTCCGCCAGCGCGAGCCGGATGCCGTAGCCGGCGCCGGGCTCCGCGGGGGCGCCTCCGGGCGGGTCACCCGTGGGGAGGCGCTCGACGACGTACTCCTTCTCGCTGGCGTTGACGTCGAGGGGAAGCACCGCGACGCCGAACTGGCGGGCGTCGTCGAGGATCAGCCGCTTGGGGTACATCCCGGGGTCGTGCGTGAGCACCCCGGCCAGGAAGTGCGCCGGGTAGTGCGCCTTGAGCCAGGCGGACTGGTAGGTGGGCAGCGCGAACGCGGCGGCGTGCGCCTTGCAGAAGCCGAAGGAGGCGAACGCCTCGAGGATCCTCCAGACCTCCCGGACCAGGGGCAGGGAGTACCCGCGGCCCAGCGCCCGCGGGAAGAACCACACCTTCGCCTGGGCCATCCCCTCCACGTCACCAAGGGCCCGGCGGGCCTCGTCGGCCTCGGCGAGGCTGCAGCCGGTGAGCCGGGCGATGATCTCGATGACCTGTTCGTGGAACACCACCACGCCGTGGGTCTCCTCCAGGATCGGCCGCAGGTCGTCGTGGGGGTACGCGGCCGGGTGCCAGCCCTGCTTGGCGTCGAGGTACGGCGTGACCATGTCGCTCTTCACCGGGCCGGGCCGGAACAGGGAGATGTCGGTGATGATGTCCGCGAACGACTCGATCCCGGACTTGCCGACCAGCTCGCGCTGTCCCGGCGACTCGATCTGGAAGACCCCGAGCGTCCGGGACCGGGAGATCATCTCGAAGGTCGCCTCGTCGTCGAAGGGCACCTGCGTCTGGTCGTCGACGTCGATCGCCACCCCGTCGACCCGGCGGATCTCGGCCAGCGTGTGCGCGATCGTGGACTGCATCCGGATGCCGAGCACGTCGAGCTTGAGCAGGCCGAGGTCCTCCACGTCCTCCTTGTCGAACTGGCTCATCGGGAACCCGGCGAAGCTGGCCTCCACCGGAGTGCGGTCGAGCAGGGTCGCGTCGGACAGCAGCACCCCGCACGGGTGCACCGCAATGTGCCGGGGCAGCCCGTCGAGCCGCTCGGCGAGGCGGAACAGCAGGTCCAGCCGCTCCTCCCCCAGCCCGGAGGCGCGCAGCTCCGGCAGCTCCCGCAGCGCCAGCCGGGCGTCCCTGGCCCGGATGTGCGGGAAGGCCTTGGCGATCGCGTCCACCTCGCCGGCGGGCATCCCCAGCGCGGCGCCGGTGTCGCGGATGGCGTGGCGGACCCGGTAGGTGTCCATCATCGACACGCAGGCACAGCGTTCGCCGCCGTAGCGGTCCAGGATCGCCTGGTAGACCTCCAGCCGCCGGGCGGACTCCACGTCGATGTCGACGTCGGGCAGCGCCTGCCGCAACGGCGACAAGAACCGCTCCATGAGCAGGCGGTGCCGCAGCGGGTCGATGCCGGAGACGCCGGTCAGGTAGTTGACCAGGCTGCCGGCCCCGGACCCCCGCGCCGCGGCGCG
>JBIOUF010000175.1:0-7439 GCA_044866695.1 Nocardioidaceae bacterium
CACCACCGCACCGTGGCACGGTCCCAGCCCGGATGCCGGTGGTTTCGAGACGCTCGCAAGCTCGCTCCTCAACCACCGGCGGGCTCGCAAGCTCGCTCCTCAACCACCGGGGGCTCGCAAGCTCGCTCCTCAACCACCGTTGGGGCTCAGCGTCGCCAGCGAGCGGCCGCCGTCCCAGACCACGCCGACCTGCCGGTAGTAGCCGCCGATCACCTCATCGACGTAGAGCCGCGAGAGCTCCTCGGTCGGGGACTCGTAGAGGGTGAGCTCGACGTCGCCGGACCACGCCTGGCCGCCGGCGAACTCCGAGGCTCCCGAGGAGATCAGCTCGGCGTAGGCGTCCGGGGCGCCGCGCTCGATGCCCGGGTAGACCCGGTGGTGCGCCATCGGGTGGCCGTTGACGAAGCCGTTGGTCTCCGACTCCTCACGAAGCGTCAGCACGGCGTCGGCCAGCCGCCGGTCGCCGGCGGCCAGCGTGGCGCCGAAGACCCCGCCGGGGCCGATCTGCGGCGCGCCCTGGGGGAACGGGTGTGGCCGGGTCTGCCACATCGACCCCAGCTTCTTGGGGTACCCCTGGTGCATCCCGCGAGCGATCGCGAAGTCCTTGTCCACCCAGATGTAGACGCAGCGGGAGAACACCTCGCCGCCGAAGCTGCACCGGACGACGACGAAGGCCTCCTTGTACTGCGACCGCACCGGGTCCAGCAGCTCCTCGCGGCTGGCCGAGCAGGACTGCCAGTCGGCCCAGATCAGCGCCACCGCGCCGGGGTCGTCGTGCGCCGGCTCGAGCGGCGCCGGCAGCAGCTCGGCGACCCGCGCCGGGTCGGTCCGGTACTCCACGGTCAGCAGGTCGCCGGAGTAGTACCACGGCGGGCTCGGGATCAGCGAGGAGGTGCCCTGCGCCGTGCGCGGGTAGAAGAAGCCTTGGAGCTGGTTCATGGCCGGCCTTTCGGTGGCAGCGGATCGGGAGGGCTAGTAGGGGCGCTCGTCGGCGAGCATGCGGCCGAGGATCTTGCGGACCTGCAGGGCGGCCGCGTCGGCGGCGACGCTGACCTCCTCGCGCGCCCCGTCCCGGGTGATCACCTGCTGCATCGTCTGCAGGATCTCCCGCACCCGCCCGTAGTAGGCGGTGAACATCGGCACCAGGTTCGCCGAGACGTCCTCGCCGAGGGCGAAGTTGCGGCTGACCCACCAGACGTGGCTGGTGCTGGTCGGCGTCACCGGTGTCACGGCATGGGTGAACCGGAACGTCCACGTCGCGCCGGACCCGGGGTCGGCGACGTCCCAGCTGTCCAGCCACAGGCCCGGGGCCACGAACCGGCCCTCCTCGCGCTGCGGGAAGGCGGTGTCCTCGGCGACGCCGACCAGCGGGGCGTGCCAGGGCGCCAGCGGGGCCGGCGGGTAGTCGCGATGGAACGACACCGAGGTCTCGGTGACCTCGACCTCGAGCAGTGGGACGGGTCCGGCGGTGAGCACCGGCGGAGCGATGGTCGGGTCGACCACGGCGACATGGGTGATGTCGGCGAAGTTCTCGTGCAGCAGCGCGAAGTCCGCCTCGGTGGTCCAGGCGCCGCCGAAGGTCGCCCACTCCTCGTCGAGCAGCCACGGCGCGCGTGGCGGGTGGTGCAGCTCGGCCAGGCCGGGCTCGGCGAACCAGGCCCACACCAGGCCGTCGAGCTCGGCGACCGGGAAGGCCCGCACCCTGGCGCCGTACGGCACCTCGGCCTGGGTGGGGACCCGGACGCACCTGCCGTCGGCGGCGTAGGCGAAGCCGGAGTAGGCCGAGACAATCAGGTCGTCGGCGACGGTGCCGAGGCTGAGCGGGTACGGCCGGTGCGCGTCGCGGTCCTCCAGCGCCACCGCGGCGCCGTCGGAGGTGCGGTAGAGCACCAGGGCGGTGTCCAAGGCGCGGCGGCCCAGCGGCGTGCCGGTGACCTCGTCGCTGGTCGCGACGACGTACCAGCTGTGGGTGGGGTAGGGCACGGTGGCGGCGAGGCTCTGGTGGTGGGTCATGGCGGGGGTCCTCCCGGGTCGCGGGTCGTCGCGTGGTCAGAGGTCGAGGGTGAGGCGGGCGGACCTGCAGCGGGACACGCAGATCATCATGACCTCGCCCGACTCGCGCTCCTCCTCGTCCAAGACGGAGTCCCGGTGGTCGATCTCGCCCTCGACGACCTCGGTCTCGCAGGTGCCGCAGATGCCCTCCAGGCAGGAGCCGAGGACGCTGACGCCGGCCTCGCGGACCACCTGGAAGACCGACTTGTCCTCGGGCACCAGGAGGGTGCGCCCGGAGCGCTGCAGGACCACCTCGAAGGACTGCTCCTTCGCCGGCGCCTCGGCCATCCGGGCCGCGAAGCGCTCCAGGTGCAGGCTGCCGGCCGGCCAGGCCGCCGCGCGTGCCTCCACGGCGGACAGCAATCCCTCTGGTCCGCAGGTGTAGACCAGGGTGTCCGCCCGCGGGATCCCGAGGATCGCGTCCAGGTCCAGCCGGCCCAGCTCGTCCTCGGGAACCAGGTGGACGCGGTCGCCGTAGGCCGCGACCTCCTCGACGAAGGCCATGGAGCCTCGGGTGCGGCCCCCGTAGTAGAGCTCCCACTCGGCGTCGGCCGCGTCGACCTCGTGGATCATCGGGAGCAGCGGGGTGATGCCGATGCCCCCGGCCACGAACAGGTAGCGCCGGGCGGTCGCCACGGGGAAGTGGTTGCGCGGGCCGCGAACGCGGACGGTGTCGCCGGCGCGGAGCCGGTGCACGCACTCCGAGCCGCCGCGGCTGGTCGGCGTCCTGAGCACCGCGACCCGCCACTGGTCGGCGGTGCCGGTGCTGCCGCACAGCGAGTACTGCCGGGTCAGGTCCTGCGACAGCACCAGGTCGATGTGCGCGCCGGGGGTCCAGTCCGGGAGCGCGTGGCCGTCGGGGTGACCGAGGGTCAGCGCCACCACGTCCTGCGCCACGTGGTCCACGGCCCGGACGACGAGGTCGGCCTCGAACTCCCGGACGACGGTCTGCGTGATCGTCACGAGCATCCTCCAGAGCAATCCGTTCGGGTCCAAACGATAGGGTGGCGGGTCTCGGTGGCGCAACCCTGCTTGGGCGAGCTCGCGGCCCCCGGGTGGTTTCGAGACGCCTCCGCTGGCGCTCCGGCTCCTCAACCAGCGGTGCATCGGTGGTTGAGGAGGGCGCCCTTGGAGACGGGCTCCTTCGTCGCCCTCCTGAGGAACCGCGGAGCGAGCCCGTCTCGAAACCACCAGACACCCGGGCCCGAGACCCGGCCAGGGTCCCGCTGGTTTCGAGACGCCTCCGCTAGCGCTCCGGCTCCTCAACCAGCGGGGTTCCCGCTGGTTGGCTTCGTGACGCTCGCAAGCTCGCTCCTCGGCCCGAGTCGAGACGCCTCCGCTCCGGCTCCTCAGCTCAACCAGCGGTGCAGTGGTTCAGCGGGTCTTCACCGCGACCGGGAACTTCTTGATGCCGTTGACGAAGTTGGACCTGACCCGGGTGACGTCCCCGGCCAGCTCTATCGTCTCCAGGCGGGGCAGCAGCTCCTCGAACATCAGCCGGACCTCCATGCGCGCCAGCGCGTTGCCCAGGCACAGGTGCGGGCTGCCCTTGCCGAAGGTCAGGTGGTCGACGTTCTCCTTGCGCACGTCGATCCGGTACGGGTCCTCGAAGACGTCGGAGTCTCGGTTGCCGGAGGCGAACCACATCACGACCTTGTCGCCCTCGCGGATGGTCTTGTCCCGCAGCTGGACGTCGCGGGTCGCCGTACGCCGGAAGTGGTACACCGGCGAGGCCCACCGCAGCAGCTCCTCGAGCCCAGAGGGGACCAGCGCCGGGTTCTCCTGCAGCAGGTCCAGCTGGTCGCGCTGCTGGATCAGCCCCAGCATCGTGTTGCTGATCGCGTGGCGGGTGGTCTCGTTGCCGGCGATGACCAGCAGCAGGAAGTAGTTGTCGAAGTCCCGGTCGCTGAGCGGGATGCCGTCCATGGGCACCTTGTTGGCCAGCATGCTGACCAGGTCCTTGCCGTCGCCGCCCCTGCGCCGGTCGCGGAGCGCCCGGCCGTAGTCGAACACCTCCTGCGTGGTGGGCGACCTGAACGGCAGGTGCTTGTACTGCTCGCTCTCCGGCAGGTCGATCCGGTGCTGGGTGTAGTCGGGGTCGGTGTTGCCGACCATCTCGTTGCCCCAGGCGATCAGCCGGCCGGTGTCCTCCAGCGGTACGTCGAGCAGCCGGGCCAGCACCTGGATCGGGAAGTCGGCACTGATCTCGTCCACGAAGTCGAACTCCGGCGAGCTCAGCGCCGCGTCGACGGTCTGCTTGGTCAGGCCGCGCAGGAAGCCCTCGTAGTTCTTCAGCAGGTTCCTGGGGCTGAACTCGCGGGCGATCAGCTGGCGCAGTGCGAGATGACGCTCGCCGTCGGTCTCGAGGATCGACCGGCGGATGTCCATCAGGTCGTCGTCGACCTCCTCGAGGTTGACGAACTTCTCCGACGTGAAGGTCTCGGGGTCGCGGTCGACCGCCCAGATGTCCTCGTACTTCGTCACCGCCCAGAACCCGCTGTTCGGGGCGGGCTCGGGGTTCCAGTGCACCGGGTCCTCGCGGCGCAGGGTGTCGAACTGCCCCCAGCCGAGGTTGTCTCGGAACCGGTCGAGGTCGGCGAGGTCGACATCCTCGAGGGGGACGGGGTCGGGGTCGGTCATGATGGCTCCCGGGTCAGAGGATCGTTCGCATCCGAACAGTATGCGGAGCGGTCGCTGGGCGGCAAGAGGGCTCCTGGTCGAGACCAGTTCCGACGCGAGTCTTGCGCGACGGTCGGTGCGATCCTATGGTTTTCGCAGACTCATTCGGATCCGAACAATCCGAGGGCAGCCACGCGACCAGCGATGACGGTTCGGCGCAGCGACGAGGCTGACGTGGACGGCGTCGTACCCGACTTCGGCAGGGGACCGCATCATGAGCGACACGCACGCCTCGAGCAACGTCGAACGGCGCGACGCGCAGCAGCTGCGCAGGGGCAGCCTCGGCGTGCTCGGCATCTCGTTCTTCGTCATCTCAGCGGCGGCCCCACTGACCGCGATGGCCGGGGGCGCCCCGGTGGCGATGCTGCTGGGCAACGGACCCGGCGTGCCGGCGGCCTACGTGATCGTGGCGCTCATGCTGCTGGTCTTCTCCGTCGGGTACACCGCCATGGCCCGGCACCACACCAGCACGGGCGCCTTCTACAGCTACGTCACCCGGGGGCTGCGACAGCACGCGGGCGGTGCCGCCGCGTGGATCGCGCTGCTCGGCTACAACGCCATGCAGATCGGGCTCTACGGCCTGTTCGGCGCGGCGGCCTCGGCGTTCCTCGCCGACGAGCTCGACGTCTCGGTGAAGTGGTGGGTGCCCGTGCTGGTCGCGATGGCCGTCATCGCCGTGCTCGGCTACCGGCAGGTCGACCTGTCGGTGCGGGTGCTCGCCGTGCTCGTCGTGCTGGAGTTCCTGATCGTGCTGGTGCTCGACGTGGCGATCCTGGTCAAGGGCGGCGAGGGCGGCACCACCGGGCTCACCATGGAGCCGTTCAGCTGGGACGCCCTGACCTCCGGCTCGCTGGCGATCGCGCTGCTGTTCAACGCCGCGTCGTTCATCGGCTTCGAGGCCACCACGATCTACAGCGAGGAGGCCAGGGACCCCCAGCGGACCGTCCCGCGGGCGACCTACCTCGCGGTGCTCACGATCGGCATCTTCTACACGGTGACCACCTGGCTGATGGTCAACGGCCAGGGTCCGGACACCCTGGTGCCGTTCCTGGCCGAGCTGAAGCCCGACCCCACCGCGTTCCTGTTCGTCCTCGGCGACACCTACGTCGGCGGCGCGATGACCACGGTGATGTCGCTGCTGTTCGTGACCAGCGTGTTCGCGGCGCTGCTGGCCTTCCACAACGCGGTGGCGCGCTACCTCTATGCCCTCGGGCGCGAGGGCCTGGTCCCCGAGCGGCTCGGCCACACCCACAGGGTCCACCTCAGCCCGCACGCCGGCTCGCTGAGCCAGACCGCGCTCGCCCTGGTCGTGGTGCTGGTCTTCGTGGTGACCGAGCAGGACCCGGTGCTCGCGCTGTTCACCTGGCTGACCCAGCTCGGCACCCTGGCGATCCTGGTGCTGATGGCGCTCGCGTCGCTCGCGGTGCTGGTGTTCTTCCTGCGTCACCCGGGACTGGACAGCCACCTGTTCCGCACCATCCTCGCGCCCATCGTCGGCGGTCTCGCGATGGCGACCGTCGCCGGCTACGCGGCCTCCCAGTTCGGGCTGCTCATCGGCGACGAGGACAGCCCGCTGAGCTGGGTGCTCCCGGGCCTGATCGTCGTCGCCGCCGTCGTCGGCGTCGTCTCCGCCCAGGGGCTGCGGCGCAGGAGCCCCGAGCTGTACGGGCTCATGGGCCGGCACCGAGGAGAGGACCTGGTCCCCGAGGGGGACCGTCAGCCCTGACCACCGAGCCGGGGAGGAGGTGATGCCTCCGCTGTCGACGGCCGAGCAGAGCGCCGGACCGGAGCGTGCGATCGGGATCCAGGCGCGCAGCCGTGGCTGGGACCGTCAGTGCAGGGTGGCCTTGAGCAGGGCGACGAGCAGGCCGAGGGCGGCGCCGGCGACGCTGCACGCGAGCCGGCCGGTCAGCCCGAGACCGCCGCGGGCGCCGGCCACGTAGCTGTAGAGGGCGAGCAGGCCGACGGTGGACCACAGCGCGATCCAGCCGGCGCGCGCGAGGTCGGCGCCGAGGAGCTCGGCCAGCAGCAGGATCGCCACGGGCAGCAGCGACGCCGCCGCGATGGTCCAGGTGTGCGCGACGGCGCGGCGCAGGGCCAGGATCGGATGGTGGCCCTCGCTGACCGCGCCGCCGACCGCGTGCGCGTGCAGGTGCGCGAGCCAGTAGACCAGGACGGTCCCCACCATCGCGGTCACGAGCTGCCACGTGGTCTCGATGTACCCGGCCGAGGCCGCGATCACCGACGCGCAGACCACCGTGCCGGTGATGATCCCTTCCACCCCGTGGACGAGCCGCAGCGGCTCGGGCGACGCGGTCCGCACGTCGCCGGCCTCGGACCCGTCCAGGCTCATCCACCCTCCGGACTACCCGCCGTGCGCCCGCCGCACGGACCCTTGTAGTAAACCGCTGATCCCGGTCCTGCGGAACCTGGGCGACCCAGGTCCCACCGCGGGTCCCACCCCGCCGTGGGTGGTGCCCGACCACCCATCGGTGGGTCATCGTCGTCGGTGACCGCAGGCTCGGTGGCGCATGCCCTGGGCCATGACTGATCTTCGAGAAGGGGTGCGATGTCGGACCTGCGAGGGACGGCGGCCGAGGAGCTGCCGTACTACCGCTACTCGGGTGAGCCGCCGCGCAGCGCGTGGGTTGGCTTCGCCGGGACGATGCTGGTCCTGGTCGGTTCGTTCCATGCCATTCAGGGGCTGG
>JBIOUF010000176.1:0-14116 GCA_044866695.1 Nocardioidaceae bacterium
CCCAGCCGGCCCAGCACATGGCCAGGATCGTCGTCACGGCCGCGGGCACCAGCCACGCCAGGATCTCCACGGGCCCAGGCTAGGCGGCCGCCCGATGCGGACGGTGGAACCGAGTGCGTTCCGGCGGTCGCGTCTCATGAGCATGCGGGAGACCGGGCGGGACTGCCAGGGGGTACCTGCCACGGCCGAGCCGGGGTCGGTCACCCCACCGGCCGCGGCCTTCCAGATGGCAGCAGTGCAGGCGACCCGGCGCAGCTCAGGGGGTGCCGACCCACTGCTCCGTGCCGTCGGCGAACAACTGGTGCTTCCAGATCGGCACCTCCGCCTTCAGCCGGTCGATCAGCGCGCGGGAGGCGTCGAAGGCCACCGGCCGGTGCGAGGCCGCGGCCGCGACGACCACGGCCGCGTCGCCGACGACCAGGTGCCCGGTGCGGTGCACCGCGGCGAACGCCGTCGCGCCGTACTCCGCGGCCACCTTCTCCACCACATCGCGGAGGCGGTCCAGCGCGGTGGGGTGGGCGGTGTACTCCAAGGCGGACACGGCCCGGCCGTCGTCGTGGTCGCGCACCACCCCGACGAACAGCACCACTCCTCCGGCCTGGTCGTGGCCGACGGCGCCCAGCACCTCGGCGACGTCCAGCGGTGCGTCGCGGATCGCGACGAGCCGGACGACGGGCGCGGGGTCGGTCACACGTCGAGCCTAGACGGACTCCGGCACGTCGAACCGTCAACTCTGGCGCGGCCTTCGCCGCTGGTTGAGATGCGAGCTTGCGAGCCTCGAGACCAAGACGCCTGACGTTGACGGCTCGACCCACCACGATTGACGGGTCGGCCCACCACGATTGACGGCTCGACCCGCCAACACTGACGGCTCGACCCACCAGGACTGACGGCTCGACGTGGACGGGGGGGTGGTTGCGGGACGCGGGTAGGTTGGGCGGCATGACGAACGACCCGGCCGAGCGACCGGACGACGACTCGCCGAACCCGTTCAAGGGCACGCCGTTCGAGCAGATCTTCTCGGCGCTGGGCGGGCTGGCCGGGGCGGGCGGGGCCGGGCAGCCGGGGCTGTCGATGCCCGACCTCGGCGCGCTGATGAGCCAGATGCAGTCGCTGATGACCCCCCACGACGGAGCGGTGAACTGGACGCTGGCCAAGGACGTCGCCCGGCGTACCACCGCACAGCACCCCGACCCGTCGGTGTCGGCGCCGGACCGGGGCCGCATCGCGGACGCCTACCGGCTGGCCGACCACTGGCTGGACTCGGCGACCGAGCTGCCCAGCGGCGTGTCGACGACCGAGGGCTGGAGCCGCGCGGAGTGGGTGGAGAACACCATGCCGGTCTGGCAGACCCTCGTGGAACCGGTCGCCGAGCACGTCGTCGGCGCGATGGGCCAGGCGCTGCCGGAGCAGGCCAAGGCGATGGCCGGTCCGCTGCTGGGGCTGATCGGACAGGCCGGCGGGGCGATGTTCGGCACCCAGGTCGGACAGGCGGTCGGCGGGCTGGCCGGCGAGGTGCTCACCTCCACCGACATCGGGCTCCCGCTGGCACCGGCCGGGAGGGCGGCACTGCTGCCGGCCAACGTGGGGGCGTTCGCCGAGGGGCTGGACGTCCCCGAGGAGGACGTCTGGCTGTACCTGGCCCTGCGCGACGCCGCGCACCACCGGCTGTTCGCGCACGTGCCGTGGCTGGCCGGGCACCTGGTGGCCGCCGTCGAGGACTACGGGCGGGGCACCACGATCGACGTGTCGAAGATCGAGTCCTCGCTCTCCTCGATCGACCCCACGAACCCACAGGCGGTCCAGGAGGCGCTCGAGGGCGGGCTGTTCGAGCCGGAGAAGACCCCGCAGCAGCAGGCCGCGCTGGTGCGGCTGGAGACCGCGCTGGCCCTCGTCGAGGGCTGGGTCGACGAGGTGGTCGGGCAGGCCACCGACGGCCGGATGCCCAACGCGGCCAAGCTGCAGGAGGTCGTACGCCGCCGGCGTGCGGCGGGCGGCCCCGCGGAGGCGACGTTCGCCGCCTTGGTCGGGCTGGAGCTGCGGCCTCGCCGGCTGCGCGACGCCTCCACGCTGTGGGGCAGCCTGCGGTCCCGTCAGGGGGCCGCCGCACGGGACGCGGTCTGGGCCCACCCCGACCTGCTCCCGACGGCCGCCGACCTCGACGACCCGCTCGGCTTCAAGGAGACGCCGACCGAGGCGCTGTCGGACGCCGAGTTCGACGCCGCCCTCGCCGAGCTGCTGGACCGGCCCGAGCCGGACGCCGGCACCCCCGAGCCGGCCCCGGACCCCCCCGAGGGCGACTCCGGCGCACCCGGCGGGGACGCGCCGCAGCAGGGGTGAGCGCGGCCGCGGACGCGGTGTCGCTGCTGAGCGCCTGGCCGGCCCCGGACCCCGGGCAGGACCGGCTCAGGCGCGAGTACCTCGACCTGCTGCGCCGGCGGCCCGACGCGACCGACCGGGGTTGTCGTCCCGACCACCTGACCGCGTCGGCCCTGCTCGTGTCGGCCGACCGGCGGCGGTGCCTGCTGACCCTGCATGCCAAGGCGGGGCGGTGGTTCCAGCTCGGCGGCCACTGCGAGGCGACCGACCCCTCGCTGGCCGAGGCGGCCCGCCGCGAGGCCGAGGAGGAGTCCGGGCTGACCGGGATCGTCGTCGACCCGGTGCCGCTGCAGCTCGACGCGCACCGGGTGGCGTTCTGCGGCGGGCCGGGGACGCGTCACCTCGACGTACGGTTCCTGGCCGGCGCCGCTCCAGGGGCCGAGGAGACGACGTACGGCGCCGAGTCGACCGACCTACGCTGGTGGCCGCTGGACCGGCTGCCCACCGACGAGCGCTCCGTCGTCGACCTGGTGCGCCTCGCCCAGCAGCGGCTGGCCGTCGGCTGAACCCGGCGTGTCGGCGTGGCCGCGGGCGGCGTGGGCGACCCCTTCGAGGAACCCCTTGGCCCGCTCGGCCCTCGGGTAGCGGTCCACCAGCGCCCAGAACGCCGGCGAGTGCCCAGGCTCGACCAGGTGCGCCAGCTCGTGGACCAAGACGTAGTCGGTGACCCAGCCGGGCATCCCCTGCAGCCGCGTGGAGAGGCGGATCGCCCCGTCGTCGGGGGTGCAGGACCCCCACCGGGTCTGCTGGTTGGCGACCCACCGGACGCTCCGGGGCCGGGCCAGCCCGTCGAGGTAGCGCGCGCTCAGGTCGCGGGCCCGCCGCTCCAGCGACTCGTCGGTGGGGCGCCTGCGGGCCTCCGACCGCTGCAGCCGTCGCACCATCGTGGCCACCCACTGCTGCTCCTCGGCGCGCGACAGGCGGGCGGGCACCAGGACGACGATGCGGCCCTCCTCGCGGTAGGCCGAGACGGTGCGCCGGCGCCGGCGGCTGCGGCGTACCTCCACCTCCGGCTCCATGATCGAACGCTACCCCGCAGCCCACTCCAGCAGGCGCTCGAGCGGCCAGGTGTTGACGACCCGGTCGGGGGGCACGCCGAGGCGGGTCGCGCGGGCGGCGCCGTACTGGAGGAAGTCCAGCTGGCCGGGGGCGTGCGCGTCGCTGTCCAGGGAGAACAAGCAGCCCATCTCCAGGGCCATCCCGAGCAGGTCGTCGGGAGGGTCCTGGCGCTCGGGCCGGCTGTTGATCTCCACGGCGACCCCGTTGTCGCGGCAGGCGGCGAACACGGCCTCGGCGTCGAAACGGCTCTGGGGCCGGGTCCCGCGACCGCCCGTGACCAGGCGGCCGGTGCAGTGCCCGAGCACGTTGGTCTCGCGATGCCGCACCGCGGTGACCATGCGCCGGGTCATCGGGTCGGGGTCCATCCGCAGCTTGGAGTGCACGGACGCGACCACGACGTCGAGCCGGCCGAGCATCTGGTCGGTCTGGTCCAGCCCGCCGTCCTCGAGGATGTCGACCTCGATGCCGCGCAGCAGCCGCATCCGGCCGCCGAGGTGCTCGTTGACCGCGTCGACCACGTCCAGCTGCCGGCGGAGCCGCTCGACCGAGAGGCCGTTCGCCACGGTGAGCCGCGGCGAGTGGTCGGTGAGCGCCAGGTAGGACCGGCCGAGCTCGTCGGCGGTGGCGACCATCTCCTCGATCGGGGAGCCGCCGTCGGACCAGTCGGAGTGGGAGTGCAGGTCGCCGCGCACGGCGGCCAGGAGCTGCTCGCCGCCGGTGGCCAGCGGCGCTGCCCGGCTCTCCAGCTCGGCCAGGTAGCCGGGTACCTCTCCGCGCACCGCCTCGGCGACCACCGAGCCGGTCGCGCGGCCGATGCCCGGCAGCTGCTGCAGCGTGCCCGCGGCCACGCGCTCCTCGAGCTCACCCGGCGGCAGCCGCAGCACGGTGGCCGCGGCGTTGCGGAACGCCTTCACCTTGTAGGTCTCCGACCTGGTCCGCTCCAGGAGGAACGCGATGCGCCGCAGCGCACCCACGGGGTCGGGCGGGGTCGCGGTCACCCCGGGAGTTTCTTTCGTCCACAGCCTCGGGACAACCGTCCGCCCAGGTCAGGTCCGCCGCCGTGCCCGCGCTGCCGGGCGTGTCCCCCACAGTGGCGTGCACCGCCCCGGGCCCCTCGTCCACAGTGCCGTCCGCAGGGTCCACACGTTCTCCCCAGGCGTGTCCACAGGGGTGGACAACCTCGCGTTGACCCTGCCGGCCCGCGCTGCGTAGCGTCCTGGCTCACAGGGCCCCCGGACCGACCGGGACGACACCGGCAAGGGGAAGGCGGGTGTCGGACCGGGAGACCGGGGGCCTGTAGGCCTCCCGCCCGGCGACCGCTCCTCATGCGCCGCGGAACTGCGGAGCGCGCCGTTCCCGCACCGCGCGGACGCCCTCGTGGAGGTCCTCGGTGGCCAGCGTCGTCGCCTGGGCCAGCGCCTCCCACTCCAGGCAGGCGTCCAGGTTCGCGTGCCCACCGCCGCGCAGGGCCGCCGTGGTCAGCCGGCTGGCCACGGGCGCGGTCGCCGCGACCTCGGCCGCGGTGGCCAGCACCCCGTCGAGGAAGCCCTCGTCCGGGTCGACCCGCGAGACCAGCCCGAGGCGCAGCGCCTCGGCGGCGTCGACCATGCGTCCGGTGAGCAGCAGGTCGCGGGCGGCGGCGAGGCCCACCACGGCGGGCAGGGTGTACGTCGCGCCCATGCCGGCGTGCATGCCGAGGCGCACGAACGGCGCGGACATCCGGGCCGAGGCCGCGGCGAACCGGAGGTCGCAGGCCAGCGCCAGGCAGAGCCCCGCCCCGACCGCAGGGCCGTTCACCGCGGCGATGGTCGGCACCTCCAGCCGCCGCACCGACAGCCAGGTCCGGTAGAACCCGAGCATCCGGTCGCGCAGCAGGTGCACCGGGGCGTCGGGCTCGCCGGCGATCCAGCGCGGGTCGCCGCCGGAGCAGAACGCGCTGCCGGCACCGGTGACCACCAGGCAGCGCAGCCCGCGGTCCGTGGCCAGGTCGGACACGGCGGCGGCCCAGGACGCGGTCATGGGCGCCGACATCGCGTTGCGCTGGCCGGGGTTGTCCAAGGTGACCAGCGCGACCCCCGGAGACGGCCGGTCGACCCTCAGGTGCGCATCGTGCTGGGGCGCGGTCATGGCTGGGCAGCGTAGCCGGTGTCCCACGATCCCCAGGGCAGGCAGCGGACCTGGCGCTTCCGACGGGCCGCGGCTGACGGGACCTGGCAGGGAGCCGTGGTCCCCTGGGACGCCGGCCAGCTACCGCAAACGCCGCAAAAGCCGGAAACGGACCGGCAGGTGCCGCTCGAAACCGGCGTCGCGCCGTGCGCCGGAGCGAGGTCGGCCCGGCGCGTCGCGTAGATTGCGTGGCGGCCGTGAACCGCGGCACGGCGGGTCTCTCCCAGACTCCCCGCCGCAACGACCTGCGAACGAGCAAGGAGGCCGCGATGGCGGAGACCTGGAGCGGTGAGTTCTACTGCGTGAAGTGCAAGGAGAAGCGGTCCGCGGACGGCGAGGTCAGGGTCAACGACAAGGGCACCCGGATGGCCAAGGCCGTCTGCCCGGTCTGTGGGACCAACCTCAACCGGATCCTCGGCAAGGCCTGACCCGCACGCGGCCGGCCGGGGGCGACCCGGGCCGGCCCGCCGGGCCGGGCGCGGGCACACCGCGGCAGGGTGGGCGCTCCCGTGGGGCGCCCACCTTTGCCATGCCGCCCGCCGTGTCCCTCCACGACCGGCCAGGCCCTGTGGACGACGGCTGGAGACCGTCGGCGCGCCGAGGGAGGGTCTGCGGCATGCCCCGCATCCTGCTCCCCGGCACCCACCTGCTGCGCCGCGCCGACGGCCGCGTCCAGGCCGGCCTCGACCCCGGCCAGGCGGTCGTGCTGCCGGGCCTCGGTCCGGTCAGCGCGGTCCACGCCGACCAGGACCCCGGCGTCGCCCGGGCTCTGGACGGGGCGGGCCTGCTGGTCGACGAGGCGGTCGTCCGCACGTCGGCCGGGCACTCGGCGTCCGCTCCAGGGTCGGGGCCGGCATCCGCCCGGGCCTCGCCGGCACCCGAGCCGGCACCCGCCCGGGCCTCGCCGACATCCGAGCCGGTGGCCGAGCTCGCGGGCGAGCCGGTGGCCGAGCTCGCGGTCTGGACGCGGCATGCCGCCGCGGCGCTGGTCCGCGCGACCGGGGAGCACGCCGGGGACGCGCTGGCCCGCCGGCGCGGCGCGGTGGTCAGCGTCCGCGGCTTCGGCCCCCTGGCCGGTGCCCTGGTCCGGCAGGTCCGCGACCTCGCCGCCCGGGCCGCGTTCCCGCTGGACGGGCCGGCCGGGCGGGGGCGCCGCCCCCGGGCCGGCACGGTGGGGGTCGCGGTCGGCGTGGGCGAGCCGGACCGCGCACTGCTCGACCCGTGGCTGCAGGGAGGGCTGCCGCACGTCGTGGTCCGGCTGACCGAGGGCCGGGTGCTGCTCGGGCCGTTCGTCGACCCCGGCCGCACCGCCTGCCTGCGCTGCCTGGACGCCCACCGCACCGACGAGGACCCGGACTGGCCGCTGCTGGTGCAGCAGTACGCCGACCGGCTCGGGCGGGGCCGGGCCGACGGGGTGCCCGAGCCGGTCGACCCGTCGCTGGCCGCGCTCGCCGTCGGATGGGCGCTGCGCGACGTCGCCACGTTCGTGGAAGGGTGCCGACCGACCACCTGGTCGACGACCCTGCTGCTCTCCCCGCGGCTGGAGGAGCTGCGCACGGTGCCCTGGCTGCGGCACCCCGAGTGCGGCTGCTCGTGGGCGTGAGCGCGATTCGGCCCTGGCCGATGCCTCGCCCGGCACAATGGCCTCATGAACGACCTGCCGCGCAAGGCGGTCACTCGCACGGCGCGGCTGGCCGCTCTCCCCCTGGGGTACGCCGGCCGGACCGCCCTGGGCATGGGACGGCGGCTGGGCGGCGCGCCGGCCGAGACCGTGCTCAGCGAGGTGCAGCTGCGCACGGCGGAGCAGGTGTTTCGCACGCTCGGGGAGCTCAAGGGCGGCGCCATGAAGATCGGCCAGGCCATGTCGATCATGGAGGCCGCGCTGCCCGAGGAGCTCGCGGCGCCGTACCGGCAGCACCTGACCCGGCTGCAGGACTCCGCTCCCCCGATGTCGGCCCAGGTGGTGCACCAGCAGCTGGTGCGCGAGCTGGGGCCGCGGTGGCGACGGTCGCTGGTTGAGTTCGACGACAACCCGGCGGCCGCGGCGTCGATCGGGCAGGTGCACCGCGGCCGGTGGGTCGATGGCACCGAGGTCGCGGTCAAGATCCAGTACCCCGGCGCCGCCGACGCGCTGCAGGCGGACCTGCGGCAGATCGGCCGGCTGGCGCGCACCTTCTCCGCCGCGATCCCCGGCGTCGACGTCCGGGCACTGGTCGAGGAGATGCAGGCCCGGCTCATCGAGGAGCTCGACTACGACCTGGAGGCCGGGGCGCAGGCCAGGTACGCCGAGGTGTTCGCCGACGACCCGCACTACGTCGTCCCGCGGGTGGTCACCCACTCCGGCCAGGTGCTGGTGTCGGCGTGGCTGCACAGCACCGCCTCCCTGGCCCGGCTGATCGCGGAGGGGAGCAGCGCGGAGCGCAACCACTACGGCGAGCTGTACGCCCGGTTCATGTTCGAGGGGTCGGCCCGCACCGGGCTGCTGCACGCCGACCCGCACCCGGGGAACTTCCGCGTGGTGCCGCGGGCGGACGGCGGGCTGGGCCGGCTCGGCGTCCTCGACTACGGCGCCGTGGCCCGGCTGCCAGGAGGCGAGCTGCCTGCGGCGATCGGCCGGCTGCTGCGGATCGCGCTGCGCGACGACTATGAGGAGGTGCTGGACGGCCTGCGCGAGGAGGGGTTCGTGCGCCCGTCGGTCCGCGTCGACCCCGGCGACCTGAAGGCCTACCTCGGCCCGTTCCTGGAGCCGGCCCGCACCGAGACCTTCCGGTTCACCCGCGACTTCATGCGCGAGCAGGCGGCCCGGCTGGGCGACCCTCGTGCCCCCGGGTCCTCGATGGTCTTCCGGCTCAACCTGCCGACGTCCTACCTGCTGATCCACCGGGCCTGGGTCGGCGGCATCGGCGTGCTGTGCCAGCTCGGCGCCGAGATCGGTTTCCGCGGCCTGCTCGAGGAGTCGCTGCCCGGCTTCGCCGGAGCCGCCTGACCCGCGCCGCCGCTCACCACAGGTCGCTGTCGAGCTTGCCCTCCATCGCGCGCAGGTTCTCCCGCGAGCACCGGTCGCAGTACCGGCGCTGCTGGCCGTTCTCCACGGCGCTGGACCAGGTCAGCGGCGGATGGTCGCCCGGGGCGGTGGCGCCGCAGAAGTCGCAGGTGACCGGCACGCGACCCACGGTAGCGCCGGCGCGGGCATGGCCCGGCACCCGTGACGGCTCGGTGGTCGTCACGGGTGCCGGGCTGGACGTTGCTCGCCTCAGAGCGAGCGGGCCATGGCCAAGCTGGCCTGCGCCGTCGCGCGTTGCGCACGGCGGGAGAGCCGTCGCGCCATGTGGGCCTGGTGCCCACGTCGCAGCTCTCGCGCCTCTCCCAGGCGCGCGGACATCTGTGCTCTGGCCAGGTCTTCGAACATCGTGTTCATCCTCGTGCTCCGGTTCTGGTTGTAGTTCATCTGACCTTTTCGTTCCTTCGTGGCTGGTCCGCCGGCGGCGGACGGGGGAGCGCTCCTCGTCGAGCGCCCGTGGTCGTGCGTGGCTGCCGGTCAGGCCGCCACCGGATGCTTGCGGGGCCGGCCGCGAGGCCGCTTGCGGGGGATCACCACTCCCTGCAGGAAGAGCTGACCACCCCAGACTCCCCACGGCTCCCGCCGGTCGAGTGCGCCGGCAAGGCACTCGACGCGCACCGGGCAGTCCAGGCAGAGGGCCTTGGCGGTCTCCACGTCCGCCGGCGACTCGGCGAAGAACAGCTCCGGATCCTCTCGACGACACGGCAACCGCTCCCCCTGGACCGTCCCGGTATGGGTGGCCGGGTGGTCGAGGACGCTGATACTCACTTGCTTTTCACCTCCTTGTTCCTGATCGGTACGTTGCAGGACCGTTGGTTCGCTCCTGAGATACACGAAGGCCGCGGATCCCGGGTTTCGGGTTCCGCGGCCTGGAGGCTGCCGGCTGAGGGGTGCTCAGTCAGGTGGACTCCAGGCAGGGGTCCCCGGGAGGGTGCCGTTGTCGGCGGCGACGACGTGCACGGCTCCGCGCACACCGGTGCCCCGGACATCGGTCGTGGTCGCGCAGGCGACCGGCGAGAAGGCACCCGTGGTCGTCGGGAAGGCACGCAGAGACGCCGGGCGCTGCCGGACGGACATGGGCATGCCGCCGCCGATGTGCGGGCTGCGGGTGATGACGTTGCTCATGAGCGCACCTCCTTCTCGGTCCTCGGGCGCCGGCCTTGCCAGGGCCGTCTGCGCGGGTGGTCTTGCTGGGTCCGACAACGGTAGCGGCAGCCCCGAGAGACAGGCAATCGGTTTTCCGGGACTTTCTGCCGAAGATTCTTGCCCCGAACGGCCCTACCGAGGTGAGTCGTCCGGCTTTGCCACCATTGCCAGCACCTCGTCGCCGTACCGGTCCAGCTTGGCGGCCCCGATCCCGTTGACCCGCAGCAGCTCGCGACGGCCGGCCGGGCGGATCTCGGCGATCGCCTGGAGGGTGAGGTCGGTGAAGACGACGTACGCCGGCACCCCGTCGGCCTGGGCGCGTTGCAGCCGCCAGGCCCGGAGCCGCTCGTACAGCTCCTCGTCGTACGCCGACGGGCAGCCGGAGTGACGGCCGAGCCGTCGCTCCGGCACCGTGCCGAGCGGCTCCCGGCACACCCGGCAGTGGGCCGGCCCGCGCCCGCGACGCCCGCCCGGCTTCGCCCCGGCGGCCGCCCGGGACGCGTTCATGGGCCGGACCGCGTCGAGGAACCGGGACGCGTCCCGGGACCCGCGCCCGCCGGGGTTGCGGGCGCGCGCCCAGGAGATGCGCAGCAGCCGCCGGGCCCGGGTGATCCCGACGTAGAGCAGCCGACGCTCCTCCTCGATGCCCGCCGCCGAGTCGGCGGCGTAGACGATCGGGATGGTGCCCTCCTGCACCCCGGTGAGGAAGACCGCGTCCCACTCCAGCCCCTTGGCCGAGTGCAGCGTGGCGACGGTGACGCCGTCCGCGACCGGGGCATGCTGCTCGGCGGCCCGCCGGTCCAGGTCGTCGACGAACCCGCCGAGCGTGGCGGCGTCCTCGGCGGCGTACTGCTCGGCCTGGTCCAGCAGCGCCTGCAAGGACTCCCACCGGTCCCGGGCGTTGCCCCGGCCGGCCGGCGCGTCCGGCGCCCAGCCCATGCCGGCGAGCACCGCCCGGGTGTCCTCGACCAGGTCGCCGGACCCGGCGCCCTCGGCCCGGGCGGTGCCACGCAGGAGCGTGACCGCCTGACGGACCTCCGGGCGCCTGAAGAACCGCTCGGCGCCGCGGACCACGTACGGCACCTTCCGGGCCGCCAACGCCTCCTCGTAGGCCTGGGACTGCGCGTTGACCCGGAACAGGACCGCCACCTCGCGAGGCGGCAGCCCGTCGTCGAGCAGCCGGCGCACCTCCTCGGCCACGGCGTCGGCCTCCGCGACCTCGTCGGGATGCTCGGCGTACCCGACCTCGGGGCCGGGGCCCCGCTGCCCGCGCAGCCGCACGCCGGCGGTCGCGCTGCCGGCGAGGAGCTTGTTGGCGGTCTCCACGACCTGGGGGGTGGACCGGTAGTTGCGCACCAGCTCGACGCTGGTCGTGCCCGGGTGCCGGGCCGGGAACGAGCGCAGGTGGTCGGGGCTGGCGCCGGCGAAGGAGTAGATGGTCTGGGCCGGGTCGCCGACGACGCACACGTCGTGCCGGCCGCCGAGCCAGAGGTCGAGCAGGGCCGCCTGCAGCGGGTTGACGTCCTGGAACTCGTCGACCACGAAGTGGCGGTACTGGCGGCGCACCTCGGAGGCGACGCGTTCGTCCTCGGCGAGGAGCGCGGCGCCGCAGAGCAGGATGTCCTCCATGTCCATGCGGCCCTGGTCGCGCTTCAGCTCCTCGTAGGCGGCGAACACCCGTCCCACGGTGGCCTCGTCCACGCCGCTGACCGACCGCCCGCGGCGCGCGGCGACCGGCGCGTACTCGTCGGGCCGGACGTTGCTGACCTTGGCCCACTCGATCTCGGCGGCCAGGTCGCGCAGCACGGCGGGCTGGGTGTCGACCCGGTTGCGGCGCGCGGCGGTGCCCACCATGGGCAGCTTGGACTCGACCAGGACCGGCGGCTCACCGCCGTACACGCGCGGCCAGAAGTACCGCACCTGGCGCAGCGCCGCGGAGTGGAAGGTGCGGGCCTGGACGCCGTGGGCGCCGAGGCGGGTGAGCCGGGTGCGCATCTCGCCGGCCGCACGGGTCGTGAAGGTCACCGCCAGCACCTGGGTCGGGTTGTAGACGCCGACGGCGACGCCGTAGGCGATCCGGTGGGTGATCGCCCGGGTCTTCCCGGTGCCCGCGCCGGCCAGCACCCGCACCGGGCCGCGCAGCGCGAGCGCGACCTCGCGCTGCTCGGGGTCCAGGGCGTCCAGCACCGCCTCGGCGCTCGGCGCCGACCCGGCGGCGACGGTCGCAGACGAGGCGTGTGAGGAAGGTGACAGCGACAACCGGAAGACCCCTCCCCGCGCGCGTGGTTGGACTGCTGTAGAAGCCTAGGTTCTCGAAGGGACGGTTCATGACGGCGTCACCCGAAGCAGCACCGGTCACCGTGTACTCCACGCAGTGGTGCGGCTACTGCCACCGGCTCACCGGACAGCTCGACCGGGCCGGCATCCGGTACGACGTCGTCGACATCGAGCGCGAGACCGACGCGGCCGCCGTCGTCGCGCGGGTCAACCAGGGCAACCTCACCGTCCCGACCGTGGTGTTCGCCGACGGGTCGGCGCAGACCAACCCGTCGCTGCGCGAGGTCCAGGCGAAGCTGGCCGGGCTGTCCTGACCGCGCGCCTCACCACGACCCGGGCAGCTCCCCGCCGTACCACGCCTCGATCAGCGACCGGCTGATCGAGATCCGGCCGGGCAGCAGCAGCCGCCCCGCCTCCACCTCGGTGCACAGCTCCTCGCGGGTGAACCAGCGGGCCTGCTCGATCTCCGCGCCGTCGACGTTGATGACCGTGGTCACCGCACGGGCGAAGAAGCCCACCATCAGGCTGGCCGGGAACGGCCAGGGCTGGTTGCCGAAGTAGGTCACGTCGGTGACCTCGATGCCGACCTCCTCCGCGACCTCGCGGGTCACCGCCTGCTCCAGGCTCTCCCCCGGGTCGACGAACCCGGCGAGGGTGGAGTACCGCCCCTGCGGCCAGCGCGGCTGCCGGCCGAGCAGAGCCCGGTCCCCGTCGCTGACCAGCATGATGACCGCGGGGTCGGTCCGCGGGAACTGGTGACGGCGGCACTTGTCGCAGGTCAGCACGTGCCCGCCGTCGTGGACGGTGAGGGTGCCCCCGCACCGTGGGCAGAACCGGTGCGCCTGGTGCCACTCGGCCAGCGACACCGCGTGGACGAGCAGCCCGGCGTCGGTCGCCGAGAGGGACGGGCCGACCTGGCGCAGCGCCGCCCAGGTCGCCTCCCACGTCGCCTGGCTGTCGACCCGGTCGACCTGGTCGACCACGACCGCGAAGTGCGCGACCTCGTCCCGCATCCCCAGGAAGAGCCGCTCCCCTTCCGGCGCCTCGTCCGGCCCGAGCCAGCGCACCGCGGTGCCGGTCTCGTCGACCGGGAACCGCCCCTCGCGCAGGACCAGCACCCTGGTCCTCGGGTCGGCCCAGGCGCGGGCCAGCCAGTCCTGGTCGGTGCGGTGCGCGCCGGCGCGGTTGTGGCTGGTCATGGACAGCGCGATGTCCACCGAGAACGCGGCGGGAAACGGCGGGTTCCGCGAGGTGGCGGAGTCCTCGGGCGGCGACACCCGGCGAGCCTATGCTGCCGGTCCATGAGCCTTCACATCGCCGCCGAGCCCGGACAGGTGGCCCCGATCGTGCTGCTCCCGGGCGACCCGCTGCGCGCGCGATGGGTCGCCCAGACCTTCCTCGACGACGCCGAGTGCTACTCCGAGCTGCGCGGGATGTACGGCTACACGGGCAGCTACCAGGGCGTGCCGGTCTCCGTGCAGGGCTCGGGCATGGGGATGCCGTCGCTGGCGATCTACGTCACCGAGCTGTTCGGCGAGTACGGCGTCGAGGCGGTCGTCCGGATCGGCTCGTGTGGCGCCCTGTCGGACTCCCTGGGCCTGCGCGATCTCGTGCTCGCCTCAGGCGCGTGCACCGACTCGGCCGCGAACCGGATCCGCTTCCACGGCCTCGACTACGCGCCGGTCGCCGACTTCGGCCTGCTGCGGCGGGCCTACGACGCCGCCCAGGCGCTGCCGGTCCGCACCGAGGTCGGGCTGCTGCTGAGCAGCGACTCCTTCTACCACCCTCGGCCCGAGCTGACCCGGCTGATGGCCGACCACGGCGTCCTCGCCGTGGAGATGGAGGCCTCGGCCCTCTACACCCTCGCCGCCCAGCACCACCGGCGCGCCCTGGCGGTCTGCACGGTGTCCGACCACATCGTCACCGGCGACCAGCTGTCCGCCCTGGAACGCCAGGAGACCTTCGGGCACATGGTCGGCGTCGCCCTCGCCGCCCTGCTCGCCTGACTCCCTCCCACCGAGCCGTCAA
>JBIOUF010000177.1:0-7307 GCA_044866695.1 Nocardioidaceae bacterium
GGTGAGGATCTGCAGCAGCCTGCCCGGCAGGTAGTGCTGCCGGTGGGTGCGCTCGGCCAGCGGCACCCCCACCAGCGGGGCCGGGTCCGCGGTGAGCGGGAGCTCTCTCACAGGTCCCAGCCAACCAGAGAGCGGCGACATTTCCGAACATGGTTTCGAGCCCTGTGGACGACGCCGCTGCGGTGGGCCGGGGGTCCCAGCCTAGTGGCGACGGTCGACGTCGCGGCGGTGCCCAACCGCGAGGACCAGCGCGCGCAGGACCTGGTCGTGGATCTCGTAGGCGATGCCGTAGTCGCCGGTCCGGAGGGGCACCACCAAACCCACGTCACGTGGTCAGGGCTCAGGCGACGTCCACCGTGACGCACTCCAGTGCCGCGTCTGCGGTGAGCCCGGCGACGAGGTCGGGCGCTCCCGCGACCAGGGTGCTGTCGGAGTCGACGTCGTTCGAGACGACCCAGGCGCGGTCCACCGGCCACCACAGCACGGCGGGCGCGGGGAAGTGCACCGTCGGGACCGACGCGTCGTCCTCTGGTGACCACCCTCTCTCCCGGATGTCGTCCAGGGTGGCGGTGAAGATCCAGCAGTCCCGGTGTGGCAGCGAGACGCGGGCCGCCGGCCGGAGCTCGGGCCTGATGTCGTAGCCACCGTCCCAGACCACCGCGCGGCAGTCGTCCGGCGTCGCCGTGGCCATCGCGAGGTGATCGCACAACCGCCCGAAGGGCTCCTCCTCGAGCTCGCCCTCCTCCGGCGGACCCCACCGGTCTCGTGCCGAGGCGGGCAGCGCGTCCAGCACGTCGTCGAAGCGCAGCCGCGGTCGGTGCAGCAGCCCCCCGGCGCCGGCCGGTCCCGCGAGGACGTCGGCCCACCGCGCCCGTGGCGGCTCGCCGGGCCACGGGGGCACCGCGGAGAGGTCGGTCACCGGGTGCAGGACGCGCGCGTACGCCGAGAACCCCCCCGGCACGAAGGAGTGGACGTGACCTGTGTCGACCACGAGTCGCGAGACCAGCCAGACCAGGTCCGCAGGGTCTCCCGAGCGCACCGCCACCTCAGCGGCAGGTCAGCTTGCGCTTGACGCTGCGGAACCCACCGCTGGTAGCGACGGCCGCGGTGTTGGTGACGGTGATGGGCGTCGACGAGGCGGGCGACCCGACGGCCACCACCACGAGAGAACCCGCGGCAAGCGCGAGCGAGTGCTTCAGCATGGATCCTCCCCCGAGTCGTGTGGCTCCTGCTGCCGCCACCGTAGCGGACGGGTCGCCCAGCGGTTCGGCGAGGGGCCAGGACCTGGGCCCGGGTCAGGGGGTGGTGGCCAGGACCACCGGAGCGGTCTCCGGCTTCCCAGGCAGCCGTCCCGCGAGGGCCCGGGTCAGCTCGCCGTCGATGGTGAGCCGCAGCACCACCCAGCCGCCGGTGTCCCAGACCGTGGCGAGCACCGTGCCGTCCGGCTGCCAGACCGCGTCGCGGACGAAGACGTCGTCGCCCTCGCGAGGCCGGGCGTCGACGAGCACCTCCCCGGTGTGCGCGTCGAGGATCGCCAGCACCTTGGGACCCAGACCGTCGAGGTAGGCCGGGTAGCCCAGGACGTAGCGGCCGTCCGGGCTGAACCGGCCCAGCGTGTAGTCGCAGGTGCGCCACTGTTCGCGCCACCGGTCGTCGAAGACCGCGGAGCAGGAGCCGGTGTCGCTCACCGACACGGTGCCCGCCAGTGAGCCGTCGGGTGCGATGCCGGCCAGCCTGCGCACCGGCAGCGGGTCGACGTTGCCGTGCGCATGCGTGCTGTAGGACCTCGGTGTGCTGCCGCTGGTGTAGAAGACCCCGCAGTCGCTACCCACCGTGCCCTCCGGGTCGACACACTGCCCGTCGGAGCCGGCGACCGACACCGCGATGAGCAGGCCGGTCCCCTCGCTGCGCAGCGCCACCGGGGAGGGCTCGGTGTCGCGCAGCACCATGACCTGGCCTTCGGGCGTGGTGAACGCCGCGAGCGTGCGGTCGGCCGAGACGGCCACGGGCCCGGTGGACCGGTGGCGGGCCTTGACCTCGCCCAGTGCGTCGTACACGAACGTGGTCCACTCTCCGGAGCCGTCCGTCGCCGAGCCGACCCAGCCACCGTCGTAGGCGCCCAGGTAGGACAGCTCCTCGTCGGTCGGGAAGGAGATGCCCGACAGTCCGGCATGGACCCTTCCCTCGCTGAAGAACGCGGTCGCCGGTTGGTCTACGCGCGGCACGTCGCCGGTGAGCCGCACCTGCACCCTGCCAGGACGGACCGGCGTCGGCTTCGGGGTCGACGGCGTGCTCACCGCAGGCGGTGCCTGCTGGCTGGCCAGCGTCCGACCGGCCAGGATCCCGGCCGGCACGAGGGCGGCGACGACGGCGAGGCCGGTCGCCGCGGCTGCGCCGCGGCGTTGCCAGCGGATCCGCCTCGCGCGGCGCCGTACGTCGTCCAGCGCCACCGAGTGGCCGTCCACCTGGCCGGCCCGCTCTCTCAGCTCGCGGGTCAGCTGCTCGTGCTCGCTCACCGCTCCTCCTCCGCACCCGAGCCGGACCGCTCGCCACGCAGCTCCGGGACGTCGTCGACGCGGGCCCGCATGGCCGCCAGCGCCCGGCTGGCCTGGGACTTCACCGTCCCCACGGAGATCCGCAGCACCTCGGCGGTCTCGGCCTCCGAGAGCTCCTCGTAGTAGCGCAGCACCACGACGGCACGCTGCTTGCGCGGCAGCGACTGGACGAACCGCCACAGGGCCTCGTTGCGGCCACCCACCGGCTCGGTGAACGAGACCGACGCCTCGGGGACCCGGTCGGTGGTGGTCTCGTGGCGCCGCCACGGGCGCCGCCACAGCGAGGTGTGCTCGTTGACCAGGATCCGGCGGGCGTACCCGTCGACCAGCTCGCGCCGCTGCACCCTGTCCCAGGCCAGGTACAGCTTGGCCAGCGTGGTCTGCACCAGGTCCTCGGCGGCGTGCCGGTCACCGGTGAGCAGGTACGCCGTACGCAGCAGGCTCGGCTGACGCGCCGCCATGTACTCGGAGAACTCGGCGTCGCGGTCGCGTTCTGCCACCAGACCGTCCCCCGACTCGACCGCGAGCTGCATCCGACCTCACCATCCTCCCGCGTCTCGGCGCCGAGGGCCCACCACGGGCAGGCCCGCCTGATCCGAAGACGCGAGAGGGGGCGGTCGGGTTGCATCCGGGCGCGGGACCCCACGCGCTGCTGTGAGGGTTGGGCGGTCAGTGGTGGCGGCCCGTGACCGCGATGCCGACGCCCAGGCCGACCATGGAGACGCCGCCGACGGTGCCCAGGGCTCGGCCGCGGCGGGGGGAGGCGTTGATCCAGGACCGCACCTGGCTCGCGGCCAGCGCCCAGGCGGTGTCGGAGACCAGGCCGACCACCACGGCGAGGGTCCCGAGGACCAGCAGCTGAGGCACCAGGGGCTGCGAGCCGAGCGCGAACTGGGGCAGCAGCGCGGCGAACATCATGAACGCCTTGGGGTTGGAGAAACCCACCACGAAACCCTGGCGCAGCGCCCGGCCGGCTGGCAGCGGCCCGGCCGGACGCTCCGACTCGACGTGCATCGCGCCACGGTGCCGGATGGCTTGGACGCCGAGGTACACCAGGTACGCCGCGCCGACCAGCTTCAGCACCGTGAACACCACGACCGACTCGCTGACCACCGCGCCGAGCCCGAACGACACCAGCAGCATGACCACGGTCAGGCCGAGCGTGTTGCCGACCACCGACGTCACGGCCACACCGCGGCCGTACGCCAGGGCCCGTCCCACTACGAACACCACGCTGGGTCCGGGGACCGCGATCACGATCGTCGCGGCGAGCCCGAAGGCGAGCAGCTGCTCGGTCGTGACCACCCCCGCAGTGTGGCCTACACCGGGTGCACCAGCAACGCGGTTCCGCGTCCGGCTACTCGGGTGAGCACCACGGTGGCCTCCTGGTCGCCGCGCAGGGCGAGACGTCGAAGCAGCCGCTCGGGCACGACGTCGACCCCGCGCTTCTTGACCGTGAGCCGGCCGACCCCGCGCGCCCGCAGCGCCGCCCGGAGCGCGCGCTCGTGGTACGGCAGGGTCTCGACCACCTCGTATCCACGGGCGAACGGCGTCCTCGGCGGAGAGTCGGTGGACACGTAGGCGATGTGCTGGTCCAGCAGCCAGCCGTCCACCGCCCCCGCGACCGCCGTGACCAGGCCCGCGCGCACCACGGCGCCGTCCGGCTCCAGGAGGAACCGTCCTGGCGGCCGGACCGGCGCGGGACCGGGGTCGTCCAGGTCGGTCAGGGTGGCCAGCCCGGTCGCGCGGAGGACGGTGGCCCGCCGCGCCACGGTCGCCAGCCGCGGCGACCACAGCGCCGCCTCCTTCACCTCCCCCTCGTCGCTGACCCACTCCGCCTCGACGCCGGCCGGCACCAGGGCGTGCGGTAGTCCTGGGGCCGCCTTCACGCACGCGGTACGCCGCAGCACCGACTCGACGAACGGCCACGGCGGCGACCACCCCGCGGCGTCGGTCACCCGGCCGGTCCCGTCCCGTCGCCCCGGGTCGGCGAAGACCATCCCGAACGGCGACAGGTCCAGCGTGGTGGCGTCCGCCTGGCGGACCGCCCCGGGCAGGCCGAGGGCCGCGAGGTTCGCCTCGGCGACGGCGGCTCGCACCGGGTCGCGGTCGACCCCCGCGACGGTCAGCCCGGCTCCGGCGAGGACGACCAGGTCCCCCCCGATGCCGCAGCCCAGGTCCAGCACCGAGGCGGGCCGTGCCGCCACGATCCGGGCGGCCCGGTGGCGGGCCACCCGCGGCCGGGTGGCCTGCTCCAGGCCGTCGGGGGTGAAGTACATCCGCGGCGCCAGGTCGGCGAACTTGGCCGCCGCCGCCTGCCGGAGCCTGGCCTGGGTGAGCGCTGCGGCCGCGCGCGCAGGGTCCTCCTCGCGGCGCAGCCGGTCGGCGACCCGCAACGGGTCGGGGTCGGCAGCGAGCAACGCGGTCGCCTGCTCCAGCCGCCCCTGCCCCTCGGGGCTGAGCAGCCAGGTGAAGGTCGCCAGGTCCACCTGCCCAATCCTGCCCCCCGGACGGGTGTGGGCGCCTGGCACTCCCCGGCGGCGAGTGCTAATGTCGTGGCTGGCACTCTCGGGCCGAGGGTGCCAATCGCTCGGCAGGCGGTGCGACCCCCGCGACGGCGCACGGTCGGCTCGGGCGGAGACGTGCACAACCACATCACGAGAGCCTGAAAGTGGAGGTCGACGACGTGTCGGTCAACATCAAGCCGCTCGAGGACCGGATCCTGGTCAAGCCGCTCGACGCGGAGCAGACCACGGCCTCGGGCCTGGTCATCCCGGACACCGCGAAGGAGAAGCCCCAGGAGGGCGAGGTCATCGCGGTCGGGCCGGGCCGGTTCAACGAGGACGGCGACGAGCGCATCCCGATGGACGTCTCCGTCGGTGACAAGGTCATCTACAGCAAGTACGGCGGGACCGAGGTCAAGTACTCCGGCGAGGAGTACCTCATCCTGAGCGCCCGCGACGTGCTCGCGGTCGTCGGCTGACGGCCGGCCCGCAGCTCATCTCGCACCCTGCACCTGACACCGCCCCGGCGGCCCGGACGCCGGGCCCCGGGGCAGTGTCGTCACGGCCACACAAGCATCGGAAAGGTATGGCTTCGCAATGCCGAAGATTCTGGAGTTCGACGAGAGAGCCCGCCGCGCGCTGGAGCGCGGGGTCGACGCTCTCGCCGACGCCGTCAAGGTGACCCTCGGCCCCAAGGGCCGTTACGTCGTCCTGGACAAGAAGTGGGGAGCGCCCACGATCACCAACGACGGGGTGACCGTGGCCCGGGAGATCGAGCTCGACGACCCGTTCGAGAACCTCGGCGCGCAGCTGACCAAGGAGGTCGCCACCAAGACCAACGACATCGCCGGTGACGGCACCACGACCGCCACGGTGCTCGCCCAGGCGATGGTGCACCAGGGCCTGCGGGCCGTCGCCGCCGGGGCCAACCCCATGTCGCTCAAGCGCGGGATGGACAAGGCCGTGGAGACCGTCGAGGAGGGTCTGCGCAAGGCGGCACGCGACGTCGACGAGAAGGAGGAGATGGCCTCGGTGGCCACCGTCTCCAGCCGGGACGGCCACATCGGCCAGCTGATCGCCGAGGCCTTCGACAAGGTCGGCAAGGACGGCGTGATCACCGTCGAGGAGTCCAACACCATGGGCACCGAGCTGGAGTTCACCGAGGGGATGCAGTTCGACAAGGGCTACATCTCGCCGTACTTCGTCACCGACCCCGAGCGCATGGAGGCGGTGCTCGACGACCCGTACATCCTGCTGCACCAGGGCAAGATCAGCGCGATCGCCGACCTGCTGCCCTTGCTGGAGAAGGTGATCCAGGCGGGCAAGCCGCTGTTCATCCTCGCCGAGGACGTCGAGGGCGAGGCGCTGTCCACCCTGGTCGTCAACAAGATCCGCGGCACCTTCAACGCCGCCGCGGTCAAGGCGCCGGCGTTCGGCGACCGTCGCAAGGCCATGCTGCAGGACATCGCGGTCCTCACCGGCGCGCAGGTGGTCGCCCCCGAGGTCGGCCTGAAGCTCGACCAGGTCGGGCTGGACGTGCTCGGCAGCGCCCGCCGCGTCGTGATCACCAAGGACGACACCACGATCGTGGACGGCGGCGGCGACACGGGCGCGGTCGACGGGCGAGTGGCGCAGATCAAGGCCGAGATCGAGGCGACCGACTCCGACTGGGACCGCGAGAAGCTGCAGGAGCGACTGGCCAAGCTGGCCGGGGGCGTCTGCGTGATCCGCGTCGGCGCGGCGACCGAGGTGGAGCTGAAGGAGAAGAAGCACCGCATCGAGGACGCCGTCTCAGCGACCCGCGCGGCGATCGAGGAGGGCATCGTCGCCGGCGGCGGCTCCGCCCTGGTCCACGTCGCGGCCCTGCTCGCCGACGACCTCGGTCTCAGCGGGGACGAGGTGTTCGGCGTGCGCATCGTGCGCAAGGCACTCGACGAGCCGCTGCGCTGGATCGCCGAGAACGGCGGCGAGAACGGCTACGTCGTGGTCAGCAAGGTCCGGGAGGCCGGCGAGGGCAACGGCTTCAACGCCGCCACCGGCGAGTACGGCGACCTGGTCGCCCAGGGGGTGCTCGACCCGGTGAAGGTCACCCGCGCGGCCCTGGCCAACGCCAGCTCGATCGCCGGGATGCTGCTCACCACCGAGACCCTGGTGGTGGACAAGCCCGAGGAGGAGGACGAGCCGGCGGCCGGCCACGGCCACGGCCACGGCCACTGACCCCGCCCCCACACCGCCTCACGGTCGGCCC
>JBIOUF010000178.1:0-2356 GCA_044866695.1 Nocardioidaceae bacterium
GCGCCCCTGACGACCTCGTTGGCCGGCGCCTTGTGCACGCCGCGGGTGTCGTCGTTGCGCGCCCACACACCGGCGACCGCGCCCGAGGGCGGCATCATCGTCGGCGTACCTGTGGCCGGGTCCATCACCTTGATCCACGGCCAGTACAGGGTCGCGTACTTGGAGTCGTAGCCGGCGACGTCCATCCGCCAGTCCTTCAGCTGCTGCGCGTTCAGCCCCGGCGGCGCGTCGAGGATGGCGACCCGGTCGCTCATCAGCTCGCAGTGCGCGATCATCGCGAGCTGGATCGCCTTCAGGCCGTCGTCGTCGATCGCCCCGCGCTGGTAGGCCGACATGAGGTCGGGCACCACCAGCATCGTGACGTCCTCGAGCGCCTCCAGGCCCCCGAACCCGGTGCGGTCGCTGACGTCCCCGACGTACGTGTCGGCACTGACCTGCAGCTCGGGCAGCGGCGGCTCAGCGGCTGCGGTGAGCGCCACCCTGCCCTTCTCCGGCACGGCGAGGGTGCCGCCCTTCACCTCGTCGATCGCGATCAGCTTGGACTGCTGCTTCACCACGGTCGCGACGTTGTTGGCGCCCCGCTTGACCCCGACGTTGTCGTAGGTCTCCACGACCTTGTCGCCCTTGAGCACCTCCAGCTTGAAGGTGTCCTCGCCGCCCTCGGACGCATCTGAGACCTGGACCGTGATGTCCTTCGCCTCGTCGGCGGGCGCCACCGAGCGGACCGACAGGGCAGGCTTGCCGGCGCCGGCGGGGAGCTGCGCCTCCGCGTGCCGGGTGAGCTCCTTGACCCCGTTGCCAGAACCGTTGGTGTCTGCCTGGGCGCCGACCCGGACGACGTAGGCGTTGCCGCCGCCGTTCATGAAGTAGCTGAACATCGCCATGGGCAGGTAGGCGCCCTCGACGAAGCCGCCGAAGGTGCGGGTGTACTGCGGCCAGCTGGTGACCAGCGTGGGCGTGTCCACGGGCCCCTGCTCGGCGAAGCCGACGAAGGCGGCGGTCGCGGTGCCGACGGCCTCGATCGGCTTGGGCCCGGCCGACACCTCCTCCATGTAGACGCCGGGGGACAGGTAGGTCGGCATCGGGCCTCCTCGAGGGCTGGACGGTCGGCCGGACAGTGCAGTCGAGCCGTGTCCACCCTCGCCCCGCCGTGGCGGGCCGCCCACCGGCCGAAGTGCCGTCACGGGGGCAGCCCTCGCTGCCCGATGGGACCCGGCCGGGTCACCGAAGTCTGCCTCCGGACGCGCCCGCGTGCCCGGCGCGGGCGGTGACACTGGGCCCGTGCTGCGCGACGTGGACCTGAGCCTCACCGGCTGGCTGGTCGACCTGATGCCAGGTGTGCGGGTCAGCTGCGATCCGCCGTCCCCGCGCCAGTCGCCGGGCCGGCCCCCGGGCCAGGCGACGGGGAAGACCCGCGCCGATGCGTCGCTCTACCTGCACCTGCACGCCGTGCGGGAGGACGCCGGTGGGAGCACGGTGGGCTGGTCCGACCTCCGCGACGGGGAGGGCGTCGTCGTGGGCCGGCTCCCGCCGAGGCGGCGGTTCCGGCTGAACTACCTGCTGCTCCCGGACGCTCGGGACGCCGCCACGGAGCACGACCTGCTGGGCCGCGTGCTGGCCGGGACCGCGCTGTCGGAGACGCTCCCCGCCGAGTTCCTGGTCGGCGGCCTCGCCGACGCGGACAGCACCGTCCTGGTCCGGTGCGCCCCGGCGACGTCGGCGGTGGATACCACCCACCTGTGGACGGCGTGGGGGATGACCCCTCGGGCGACGTTGGAGCTCTCGGTGCTCGCCCCGCTCCCGCTGTCGTACGTCGAGGAGGTGGCCGCCGCGCCGTCGGCTGTCCACCTCGGCGCCCGGGGCGAGCGGACCGATCACGA
The DNA here is from genome assembly GCA_044866695.1 of Nocardioidaceae bacterium. Taxonomy (GTDB): domain Bacteria; phylum Actinomycetota; class Actinomycetes; order Propionibacteriales; family Nocardioidaceae; genus JBIOUF01. The sequence goes on from JBIOUF010000178.1 coordinate 1,881, forward strand.
CCAGCAACCCGTGCCCGCCCGCCCGCGCCCCACCGCCCGCATCTCCGAGGGCTGACCGGACCCGCCCGCCCACGTTCCCCCCGCATCCCTCCCCGCTCGCTCTTCGACGCCGACCCGTCGCACGTGTTGCCGAGTGGGGAGTCGAGCCGTCGCATCTGGCGCCGGGTCGCGGGTCGAGCCGTCGCATCTGCCGCCGGGTGGGCCGCCGAGCCGTCGCATCTTCCGCCGGGTCGGCCGCCGAGCCGTCGCATCTGCCGCCCGGTCGCGGGTCGAGCCGTCGCATCTGCCACCAGGTCACGGGTCGAGTCGTCGCATCTGCCGCCCGGTGGGGGTCGGCCCCCGAGCCGTCGCATCTGCCGCCGGGTCGCGGGTCGAGCCGTCGCATCCTTCGCCGGGTCGCGCGCGGGTCGTCTCCCATGGGATGCCGGAGGTTGCCCACTCACCGCGACACGTCCGCCATGGGAGGCGGCAGTCCC
>JBIOUF010000179.1:0-26354 GCA_044866695.1 Nocardioidaceae bacterium
GGGCGGGACTTCCTGCGTGGTGGGTGCCGAGTGGGCGGGACTTCCTGGGTGGTGGGTGCCGAGTGGGCGGGACTTCCTGGGTAGTGGGTGCCGAGTGGGCGGGACTTCCTGGGTGGTGGGCGCCGACTCGGCGCTAGTTCCTGGGTGGTGGGCGCCGAGTCGGCGCAACCTCCTTGGGGCGCTTCGCGCCGAGGGGAAGTTGCGCCGACTCGGCTGTCCTCGGGCTTCGCCCGAGCCGGGCTACGCCCGCCCGACTCGGCTGTCCTCGGGCTTCGCCCGAGCCGGGCTACGCCCGCTCGCGGAGGACCAGGACGCTGCGGGGCTCGATGTCCAAGACGTCGCCGGCGCGCACGACCGTGCCGGCGGGCTGGCCGCTGTCGGTGCTGAGCACGACCTCTCCGCGGTGGACCCAGTCCTGCACCGGCATGACCACCTTGCCGGGGAGGTCGTGGGCGTGGAACCACAGCAGGAACGACCGGTCGACGAGCCGCTCGCCGTGTGGACCGCGTGAGCGCAGGGGGCGGCCGGACACGAACATCCCCAGCGTGAGCAGGCTCGCGTCGTACCAGTCCTCGACGGTCATCTCCCGCCCCTCGGGGTGGACCCAGGCCACGTCCTTCGGGCCGCCGGGCTCGGCGGGCCGGCCCTCGAAGAAGTGCCGCTGCCGCAGCGCGGGGTGGTCGTGCCGGAGCCGGAGCGCTGCCCGGGTGAGCCGGTGTAGCTCGGTCCAGGCTTTGTCCTGCGACCAGTCCACCCACGAGATCTCGTTGTCCTGCACGTAGGGGTTGTTGTTGCCGCGCTGCGTCCGTCCGCGCTCGTCGCCGGCCGCAAGCATGGGCACGCCGGCAGACAGGGTGAGGGTGAGCATCAGGTTGGCGGCCTGGCGGCGTCGCGTCGCCACCACGTCGGCGTCATCGGTCTCTCCCTCCACGCCGTAGTTGCAGGACCGGTTCGCGTCCGTGCCGTCGCGGTTGCGCTCGCCGTTGGCCTCGTTGTGCTTGCGCTCGTAGCTGACCAGGTCGCGCAGCGTGAAGCCGTCGTGCGCGGTGACGAAGTTGACCGAGGCGTACGGCGAGCGGCCGTCGTCGGCGTACAGGTCGCTGGATCCGGACAGCCGCGTGGCGATGTCCCGGATCCCCTCCGAGCTGCCCCGCCAGAAGTCCCGGACCACGTCGCGGAAGCGGTCGTTCCACTCACACCACGGGGGTGGGAACTCCCCGACCAGGTACCCCTCCGCGGTGACGTCCCACGGCTCCGCCACCAGCTTGACGCCGCGCAGGACGGGGTCCTGGCTCACCGCCACCAGGAAGGCGCTCTGCAGGTCGACGCCGCCGTCGCGGCGGGCCAGCGCCGAGGCGAGGTCGAACCGGAAGCCGTCCACGTGCATGTCGGTCACCCAGTACCGCAGCGAGTCCAGGACCAGCCGGAGCGAGGCGGGGTAGGAGGCGTCGAAGGTGTTGCCGCATCCGGTCAGGTCGACGTACCGCGCGTCGCCGTGCCGCAGCCCCTTGTGCAGGTAGTAGCCACGGTTGTCCAGGCCGCGGAAGCTGAGCGTCGGGCCGTCGAGGGCGCCCTCGGCGGTGTGGTTGTAGACGACGTCGAGGATCACCTCCAGCCCTGCGGCGTGCAGCGCCTTGACCATCTGTTTGAACTCGGTGACCTGGCCGCCTCGGTCCCCCGACGCGCTGTAGGCGTGGTGCGGGGCGAAGAACCCGATGGAGCTGTAGCCCCAGTAGTTGGTCATCCCCCGCGCGGTCAGCTGCACCTCGGTCAGGAACTGGTGCACCGGCAGCAGCTCGACGGCCGTCACGCCGAGGTCCTTCAGGTAGTCGACGACCTCGGGGGTCGCCAGGCCGGCGAAGGTGCCACGTAGCTCCGGAGGGACGGCGGGATGCAGCCTGGTGAATCCCTTGACGTGCAGCTCGTAGAGGACCGTGTCGGTCCACGACACGCCCGGGGGCCGGTCGTCGCCCCAGTCGAAGTCGTCGTGGACCACGACGCTGCGAGGCACGTACGGCGCGGAGTCGGCGGGGTTCTGCTGGTCGGGGCCGGTCTCGCCGTAGGCGAACACCGCCTCCACCGGCTCGAGGTCGCCGGAGACCGCCCGCGCATAGGGGTCCAGCAGCAGCTTGGCCGGGTTGAAGAACCGCCCCTCGTGCGGGCCCCAGCGGCCGTCCGCGCGGAACCCGTACCGCGCCCCGACCGGCACGTCGGGTACGGCGCCGTGCCAGATGCCCAGCGTCCGCTCGGTGAGCGGCAGCCGCCGCTCGCTCCCGTCCTCGTCGAACAGGCAGACCTCGACGCCGGTCGCCTCGGGTGAGTACACCGCGAAGTTCGTCGCCTCGGCCGACCAGGTCGCCCCCAGTGGCTCCGGGCTACCAGGCCAGACGGGCGGCGTCGTGGTCACCCGGCCCATTGTGGAGCACCTGCCCGCCGGATGGGGCAGGGCGCAGGGCGGGCCGGGTCATGGACGGGTCACCGAGACCAGGTCGGCCCGGGAGGGCTCGGGGGACAGGTCGATCTCGATGACCGGTCCGACCCCGCGGGCGTACAGCTTGTTCTCCAGCACCGTGGGCTCGAGCGGGGACCAGTTCGCGGTGTGCAGGACCTGGTGGTGGAGGCCCGTCGGCGTGTCCACCGACTCGCTGCGGGCCAGCACGAGCGCCTGGTCCTCGGCCTCGCCGGCGAGGTACTCCTCGCGGTAGGCGCAGCCCGGCCGGGGCCGCGCCGGCAGGATGACGCCGGCCTGGGCGCCGTCGCGGCCGTGCTGCCAGGACCCCTCGGTGCCGACCACCTGGCCGTCCTCGAGCTCGCGGGTGTCCTCGCCGAGGTACCACAGGCTGCCGCCGGCGTCCTGGGCGTACCAGTCCGAGGTGTCCTCGACCACCTGTCCGTCCTCGCTGACCACGTCGTGGACGACGCGGGCGCGGACGCCTTCGATGAGCACAGTGCGGTGCGTGACCCTCACGGTGACCTGCTGGGTGTCCCCGTCCGACTCCTCCCGGTAGCGCCAGACGGTGCCGGGCCGCATCGGCCAGTACGGGTTGTCGATGCGCACGGTGAAGTCGTCGGGGTCGAGCCGGACCGGCGTGGCGCCATGCGGGAGCTGGTAGGGGCCCGGCTGGCGGCAGCCGCGCGCGCCGGATGCGGTCGTCGCGGCCTCCTGCTGGGAGGCACCGTCTCGGCGGCCGTCCGCGCCGCCGCGCGTGGCCATGCCGACCCCCACCGCCACGGCCAGAGCCGCTGCGGCGGCGCCCACGACGACGGCGGTGCGGGTGGATCTGTTCATCGGGCTTCCTCCACGGACCTTGCGGACCACCAGGCTGCGCCGCGCGTGCTGAAGCCACGCTGAACCCGGCCGGCGGGCGACCGTCGTGGGCCGCCTCGGCCGGTGGTCGGGAGGGGTACTAGGGTCGCGCGTCGAAGGTGACGCAGCATGGGAGGTCGTCGTGGGTGAGCTGGTGCGGCTCGACGTGGAGGAAGGCGTGGCCACGCTGCGCGTCGACCGTCCCAAGATGAACGTGCTCGACATCGCCACCCAAGAAGGGGTGAGGGCAGCCGCGCAGGAGGCGGCCGAGCGCGACGACGTACGCGCGGTCGTGGTGTACGGCGGGGAGCGGGTGTTCGCGGCGGGCGCCGACGTCAAGGAGATGGCGGCGATGTCCTACACCGACATGGCCGACCGGTCCGCCGGACTGCAGTCGGCGCTCACGGCGGTGGCGGAGATCCCCACGCCCGTGGTCGCCGCGGTCACCGGCTACGCGCTGGGTGGCGGGTGCGAGCTGGCGCTGTGCGCCGACGTCCGGTTCGCCGCCGAGGACGCCACCCTGGGCCAGCCGGAGATCCTGCTCGGCATCATCCCGGGCGCCGGGGGCACCCAGCGGCTCACCCGCCTGGTCGGACCGAGCCGGGCCAAGGAGCTGATCTTCACCGGCCGGTTCGTCAAGGCCGACGAGGCGCTGGCGATCGGCCTGGTCGACCGGTTGTTCCAGGCCGACCGGGTGTACCCGGAGGCGGTCGCCTGGGCCCGGCAGTTCGCCGGCGGGGCGGCACGGGCCCTGAAGGCGGCCAAGCAGGCCATCGACCGGGGTCTGGAGGCCGACCTGGCCACCGGCCTGGAGATCGAGCGGCTGCAGTTCGCCGGGTTGTTCGCCACCGAGGACCGCGCCGCCGGCATGAGCTCCTTCGTGGAACAGGGGCCGGGCAAGGCCACCTTCACCGGCCGCTGAGCCTCGGGTGACGCGCTTCCGGTCCTCGCTGGCCACGCTGCTCTGGCTGGCCGCCGGTGCCGCGGCGACGGTGCTCGCGGTGGCGGCGCTGCTGCGCGCGCTCGACGTCGACCTCGACGAAGAGCCGGCCCGCACCCTGCTGGACGCAGCGGACGCCCTGAGCCTGCACGCGTTGGCCCAGGTGTCCGCCCGGCCGAGCGCGGTGGACGCCTTGCTGGTCTGGGGAGCGGTCGCCCTGGCCTGGCTGGTCGTCGGCTGGCTGCTCGACCGGATGGTGCGGCCCGGCCCTCCTGCCCCGGTGTGACTGGTTGCACCCGGCTCCGTGCTGTCGCTCGGTGGCCCCCCAAGTAGCCTGGGCCCCACCCCACAGACACAGGAGGGGCCCTCGCGGGCCGACACCGCCATGAAGATCGTCGTATGCGTGAAGTACGTCCCGGACGCGACCGGAGACCGGAGGTTCGAGGCAGACCACACCGTCGACCGCGCGGGCGTGGACGGGCTGCTGTCGGAGCTCGACGAGTACGCCGTCGAGCAGGCCCTGCGGGTCAAGGAGCGCCTCGGCGACGACAGTGCCGTGACCGTGCTGACCGTCGGGCCGGAGCGGGCCGCCGACGCGGTGCGGAAGGCGCTGCAGATGGGTGCCGACGCCGGCGTACACGTGGTGGACGACGCGATCGCGGGCTCCGACGCCCTCGCCACCTCCCTCGTGCTGGCGGAGGCGGTCGGGAAGCTGCCTCACGACCTGGTGGTCTGCGGCATGTCGTCCACCGACGGTGGCATGGGCGTGGTCCCGGCCATGCTGGCCGAACGGCTCGGGCTGCCGGGCGTGACCCTGGGGTCGGAGGTCGAGGTGGACGCGTCCACGGTGCGGATCCGCCGCGACGGTGACGTCGCCACCGAGACCGTGGAGGCCGCCCTGCCGGCCGTGCTGAGCGTGACCGACCAGTCCGGGGAGGCCCGGTACCCGTCGTTCAAGGGGATCATGGCCGCGAAGAAGAAGCCGGTGGAGACCTGGTCGATGGCCGACCTCGGCCTCGACGCCGAGCTGGTCGGCCTGTCGGCGGCGTGGAGCGTGGTGGAGAGCATCGCACCGCGCCCTCCGCGCACGCAGGGCGAGGTGGTCACCGACGAGGCCGGGTCCGGCGCCACCGCGCTGGTGGAATACCTGGCGTCCGAGAAGTTCATCTGAGAGGGGGCGGAGTCTTGAGCGAGGTCCTGGTGCTGGTCGACCACGTCGACGGCAAGGTGTCCAAGCCGACCACGGAGCTGCTGACGGTTGCCCGCCGCCTGGGTGAGCCGTCGGCGGTGTTCATCGGCTCCGACGCGTCGGCGGCGACCGAGACGCTGAAGCAGTACGGCGCCGAGAAGGTCTACGTGGTCGACGACGCCGACGTGGCCGGGTACCTGGTCGCGCCCAAGGCCGAGGTGCTCGCCCAGCTGGTCGGCCGCACCTCGCCGGCCGCCGTTCTGGTCACCTCGACTGGTGAGGGCAAGGAGGTCGCGGCCCGGCTGGCGGTCAAGGTGGGCTCGGGGCTGGTCACCGACGCCGTCGACGTACGGGCGGGGGAGCAGGGTCCGGTGACGACCCAGTCGGTGTTCGCGGGCGGCTACACCGTGCAGGCGCGGGTCACCAAGGGCGTCCCCGTGATCACCGTCAAGCCGAACTCGGCGACCCCGGAACGGGTCGAGGCAGCCGGAGCGGTGGAGAAGGTCGACGTGACCATCTCCGACCTGGCCAGGACGGCCAGGGTCACCGCGTCCGAGCCGCGCAAGGCGACGGGCCGTCCGGAGCTGACCGAGGCGGCGGTCGTGGTCGCGGGCGGACGCGGCACGGGCGGCAGCTTCGAGCCGGTCGAGGCGCTCGCGGACGCCCTCGGCGGCGCCGTCGGCGCCTCCCGTGCCGCGGTCGACTCGGGGTGGTACCCGCACTCCTTCCAGATCGGGCAGACCGGCAAGACCGTGTCCCCGCAGCTGTACGTCGCGAGCGGCATCTCCGGAGCGATCCAGCACCGGGCCGGCATGCAGACCTCCAAGACCATCGTTGCGGTCAACAAGGACCCCGAGGCCCCGATATTCGAGCTGGTGGACTTCGGGGTGGTCGGCGACCTGCACACCGTCCTGCCCGCCGCCACCGAGCAGATCCACCGGCGGAGGGGCTGAGCCCCGGCGCCCATGAACCGCCTCACCACGTTGCTCACCCGCCTCGCCGACGGACCCGCCGCGGGCCCGGTGCTGCTCGACGGGGGGATGGGCACGCTGCTCCAGGAACGGGGTCTCGACGACGGCGGCTGCGGCGAGCTGTGGAACCTCACCCGGCCCGACGTGGTCCGGAGCTGTCACGAGGAGTACGCCGCCGCCGGTGCCCGGATCCTGACCACCAACACCTTCGGGGGCACCAGGCCGCGCCTGGCGATGCACGGCCTGGCGGACCGGGTGTACGAGCTCAGCAGGGCCGGTGCCGAGCTGGCCCGGTCGGTCGCCGACCCACGCGGCGCGTTCGTCGCCGGTGGCCTCGGCCCGACCGGGGACCTGCTCGAGCCATTGGGCACGATGACCCCCGCGGAAGCCCAGGAGCTGTTCGCCGAGCAGCTGGCCGGGCTCCGCGACGCCGGCGTCGACCTGGTGCTGGTCGAGACGATGAGCGACCTCGCCGAGGCCCAGGCTGCCGTCGCCGCCGCGCGTGAGGTGCTGCCCGACGTCCCGGTCGTCGCGACGATGTCCTTCGACACCAACCTGCGCACGATGATGGGCGTCCGGCCGGCCGAGGCGGTCGTCGGCCTCGCCGCCGCCGGTGCCGACGCCGTCGGCGCGAACTGCGGCCGCGGGCCCGAGGAGATGGCCGCCATCGCGGCGCAGATGGCGCAGGCGCGGCCCGAGGGCCTGCTGCTGGTGGCCCAGTCCAACGCCGGCCTGCCGCAGGTGGTCGGCGACGGGTTCGAGTACGACTGCTCCCCGGCGGAGCTGGCCGAGCATGCCCGCGAGCTGCACTCCCTCGGCGTCGACCTGGTCGGGGCGTGCTGTGGGTCCACTCCCACCCACCTCGCCGCCATGCGCGACGCGCTCGCCGTGGCCCCGGGCGAGCCGGCGCACCAAGACTGACGGCTGGGCGCACCAGGATTGACGGGTGGGCGCACCAAGACTGACGGCTCGGCGCACCAGGATTGACGGCTCGGCGGACCAGGATCGACGGGTCGGCGGACCAAGTTCGGCGGGGCGGGGCTGGGGTCACGAGGGTGCGGGGGGCGGCGCTGCGGGCCCGCGTACGCTGGGCGTCGATGAACCAGCCCGCCCGGCGACCGGTCTACCTCGACCACGCGGCCACGACGCCCATGCTGCCCGAGGCGGCCGAGGCGATGGTCCGGCTGCTGCGCGGCACGGGCAACGCCAGCGCGCTGCACACCAGCGGCCGCGCCGCTCGCCGGGTGGTGGAGGAGGCCAGGGAGACCGTCGCGGGCGTCCTCGGCGCCCGGCCCGGAGAGGTCACGTTCACCTCCGGCGGCACCGAGTCGGACAACCTCGCGGTCAAGGGCATCTACTGGTCGCGGCGGCGCGAGGACCCTCGCCGTACCCGCGTCCTGGCCACCGCGGTCGAGCACCCCGCGGTCCTCGACGCGCTCGGCTGGCTCGAGCGCGAGCAGGGCGCCGACGTCACTCTGCTCCCCGTCGACGCGGTCGGGCGGGTCGACCTGGACGCGCTGGAGGAGGCGCTCGGCCGTGACCCCGGCTCGGTCGCGCTGGTCTCGGTGATGTGGGCCAACAACGAGGTGGGCACGGTCCAGCCGGTCGAGGCCGTCGTCCGCGCGGCGCGGGCGCACGGCATCCCCGTGCACACCGACGCGGTGCAGGCCGTGGGGTCGCTGCCCGTGGACTTCGCCGCCAGCGGCGTGGACGCGTTGTCCCTGACCGGGCACAAGCTCGGCGGCCCGCTCGGCGCCGGCGCCCTGGTGACGCGCCGCGACGTCGCGCCGACGCCGCTCATCCACGGCGGAGGTCAGGAGCACGACATGCGGTCGGGGACCGTCGACGTCCCCGCCGTCGCTGGGCTGGCCGTCGCCGTGGAGCTCGCGACGCGGCAGCAGCCGGCGTACGCCGCTCACGTCGCCGCGCTGCGCGACCGGCTGGTGAACGCGGTGACCGCGGCCGTGCCCGGCGTCCGGGTGAACGGAGACCCGGTGGCGGGTCCGGCGCACCGCCTGCCCGGTCATGCGCACCTTTCGTTCCCCGGCTGCGAGGGCGACCTGCTGCTGATGCTGCTCGACCAGAGGGGCATCGAGTGCTCGACCGGCTCGGCGTGCTCGGCCGGGGTGCCGGCGGCCAGCCACGTCCTGCTGGCCATGGGTCGTGACGAGGCGGCCGCGCGCGGCTCGCTGCGGGTGACGTTCGGCGCGCGCTCGACCCAGGCCGATGTCGACGCGTTCGTCGAGGCGGTCGCGCCCGCGGTGGAGCGGGCCCGGGCGGCCGGGCTGAGCACCGGGTTCGGCGCGGACCTGACCGCGACGGTCGATGCCGGCCCGGGCCGGCGGTGAGGGTCTGGGTGAGACCCGGATGAGGGTGATCGCCGCGATGAGCGGTGGGGTGGACTCGGCCGTCGCCGCGGCCCGCGTGGTCGATGCCGGCCACGACGTGACCGGCATCCACCTGGCGCTGTCGCGCTCGCCGGCCTCGCACCGCAGCGGCGCACGCGGCTGCTGCACTGTCGAGGACGCCAACGACGCCCGGCGCGCGGCCGACCGGCTGGGCATCCCGTTCTACGTCTGGGACCTCTCCGAGCGGTTCGAGGGCGAGGTCGTCGCCGACTTCACCGCGGAGTACCACGCCGGACGCACCCCCAACCCGTGCGTGCGGTGCAACGAGCGGATCAAGTTCGCTGCCGTCCTCGACCGCGCCCTCGCGCTCGGGTACGACGCGGTGGCGACGGGTCACTACGCGGCGCTGCGGCCGGGCCGGGACGGCGAGGTGGAGCTGCACCGGGCCGCCGACCGGGCCAAGGACCAGTCCTACGTGCTCGGCGTCCTGACCCAGGGCCAGCTCGCCCATGCGCTCTTCCCGCTCGGCGACACCCCGAAGCGGCAGGTGCGCGCCGAGGCCGAACGACGGGGGCTCCGGGTCGCGCACAAGCCGGACAGCCACGACATCTGCTTCGTACCCGACGGCGACACCGCCGGCTGGCTGCGCCGGCGCCTCGGCACCGCGCCCGGCCGCATCGTGGACCACGCCACGGGCGAGGTGGTCGGCCAGCACGAGGGCAGCTACGCCTTCACGGTGGGCCAGCGGCGCGGCCTTCGTCTCGGCCGGCCCAGCGCCGACGGGGAGCCTCGGTACGTGCTCTCCATCGAGCCGGTCTCGGGCACCGTCACCGTGGGCCCGCGCCAGCAGCTGGCCATCGACGCTCTCGACGGGGTCCGGCCCCGCTGGTGCGGCACCGCGCCGGACCGCCCCGTGCGGGCCGCCGTCCAGCTGAGGGCGCACGGCGCGGAGCACCGGGCGGTGGTCACCCCGCGTGGCGACGACGTGGCGGTGCGGCTCCTCGACCCCGCCCAGGGGGTCGCCCCGGGGCAGACGGCCGTCGTCTACGCCGGCACCCGGGTCGTCGGCTCCTGCACCGTGTCGAGGACGGCGCGGCGCGAGGTGCCGGTGACCGGCGGATGACCGGGCCCCGATGACGACGGCGACCGGCATCGGCTCGCACCCCGGCGACGACTCGGCCGCGCACGCAGAGGCGGTGCGGGTCGTGCTGGGCGAGCTCGGGCTGCCCTACCTCCCCGAGGTCCCCGGCCGAGGACCGGGCGCCACGATGACCGGACGCGCCCTGGCTCTCCTGCCCAACCTCGGCGCGGACCTGCAGCCGGCGGGCTGGCGGCTCACCGGCGGCACCGCCGCGGCCGGTGGCGTGGACCAGCGGCGCGCCCGGTCCCTGCTGGCCCAGGACCTGGACACGCTGGAGGAGCGGGCGCCGGGGCTCGCCGGACCGCTCAAGGTGCAGGTGGCCGGTCCCTGGACCCTGGCCGCGACGGTCGAGCGGCCGCGTGGGGACCGTGTGCTCGCCGACCACGGCGCCCGCCGCGACCTGGCCCAGGACCTTGCCGCCGGGATCGCGGCACACGTCGCGGACGTCCGTCGCCGGGTCCCCGGTGCGGCCGTGGTGGTGCAGGTCGACGAGCCGGCCCTCCCGGCGGTCCTGGCCGGCCAGGTCCCGACGGCCTCGGGGTTCCACCGGCATCGCGCGGTGGACGCCCCGGCGGCCGCGCCGGCGCTGGAGTGGGTCCTGGCCGCCGCGCACGAGGCCGGCGCGGACACCGTGGTGCACTGCTGTGCGGGCGGCCCCCCGGTGGACCTGCTGCTGCGCTGCGGCGCGGGTGGCGTGGCGGTCGACCTCGAGGCGCTCGGCGCTGCTGGCCTCGACGACGTTGCCGAGACGATGGCGTCCGGCCGCCGGCTACTGCTGGGCGTCGTACCTGCCACCCGGCCCGCGCAGGCCCCGACCGACCGGCAGGTGGCCGCACGCGCGGAGCGGTTCTTGGAGATGGCCGGGCTGGAGCCGTCGGAGCGGCTCGCGCTCACCCCGGCCTGCGGACTCGCCGGCGCCGACCCGGCCTGGGCGCGTGAGGCCCTCCGGCTCTGCCGGGCCGCGGCCACCGGCCTGTAGCCGGGCAGCCGGCCCACGACGGCACCCGTCCTGTCCCTGCGTCGACCCGTCAATGTTGGTGCGCCGAGCCGTCAATGTTGGTGCGTCGAGCCGTCAATCGTGGTGGGTCGAGCCGGCACTGCTGGCGGGCATCTCGACGAGTCGGCTTGGGCAGTGGGAACGGGCCTCACCGGGGCGGCAGGCCCAGCTGGGCCAGCGCCTGGGTGGCGGTGAAGCGGTCCCACGCGCGGACCCGGCGCAGCAGGTAGTGGCCCACCTCGCCCATGTCCTCGAAGACCGCGGACGCGGCCACCTGGGAGGCGCGCACGACGAACGCCCGCGTCGCGTCGTACGAGGTGATCTGGTCGCTCCGGCCGTGAGCCGCGGCCAGGTGCCGCCCGGCCAGCGGCCGGACCGGCTCCCCGGGTGGCAGCCACGGCGCCAGCCCGACCACGCCCACGACGTCGGGGTCGTCGGCGACCGCCACCGCGGTCCGGCCGCCCATCGAGTGGCCGACCAGCGACACCGGGACCGAGCCGTGCCGGCGGCGGACCTCCTCCAGCGCCCAGCGCGCGTCGGACACCGGCGAGGGGAGCGTCTCGAGACCGGCGTTCCAGCCTCGGACCCGGAACCGCAGCAGCCACAGGTCCGCGCCCTGTCCGGTGACCCGTCGCCGCAGGCTCAGCGCCATGAGCATCGCCCTGCGCCACGACAGGCTCCGGCGGTCCACGGGCTCGGTGCCGCGCTCGGCGCCGCCGTGCAGGAGCAGCACCACTCCGCGCACCTGGCCCCGGCCGGTCCCGCGGGCCGGCATCGTGGTGAGGGACGGCGTCGTCATGTCCACGATCCTGGCAAGCGGGGACAAGGCGTGGCCTGTCGGTGGCAGCGGGCAGGATGAGACCCATGACCGAGGAGCAGCCACCCCCTCCCGAGGCCCGCGAGGAGCACCAGCGCCTGGCCGAGGAGGTGGAGGACGCGCGCTGGCGCTACTACGTGCTGGACGCTCCCACGCTGTCCGACGCGGACTTCGACCGGCGGCTGCATCGGCTCGAGCAGCTGGAGGAGGAGCACCCGTCGCTGCGCACCCCCGACTCGCCGACGCAGAAGGTCGGCGGCGCGGTCTCCTCGGAGTTCGCCGCGGTGGACCATCTCGAGCCGATGATGAGCCTGGACAACGCGTTCACCTTCGAGGAGATGCGGGCCTGGGAGGCGCGGATCCGCCGGGAGGGCGCGGACGGCGCGGAGTACCTCTGCGAGCTCAAGGTGGACGGGCTGGCGGTCAACCTGCTCTACGAGCAGGGCCGGCTGGTCCGCGCGGCGACGCGCGGGGACGGGCGGACCGGGGAGGACGTCACCCACAACGTGCGCACGATCGACAACGTGCCACAGCGGCTGACCACGTCGTCCGGCTACCCCACGCCGGCGCGGATCGAGGTGCGCGGCGAGGTCTTCTTGCCGGTCGCGGCGTTCGAGGCGCTCAACGAGTCGCTGGTCGCCGCAGGCAAGGCACCGTTCGCCAACCCGCGCAACTCCGCCGCCGGGTCGCTGCGGCAGAAGGACCCGAAGGTCACCGCGTCGCGGGCGCTGGCGATGGTGTGCCACGGCATCGGCCATCGAGACGGGTTCGAGCCTCGGCGGCAGTCCGAGGCGTACACCGCACTGGCCGCCTGGGGGCTGCCGGTGTCGGACCGGGTGGAGGTGGTGGACTCGCTCGACGGGGTCGAGGCGTACGTCGAGCGCTACCGCGACGAGCGCCACGACGTCGAGCACGAGATCGACGGCGTGGTGGTCAAGGTCGACCAGGTCGCCCTGCAGCGCCGCCTGGGCTCGACGTCGCGCGCGCCGCGGTGGGCGATCGCGTTCAAGTACCCGCCCGAGGAGGTCAACACCGAGCTCCTGGACATCCGGGTGAACGTCGGGCGCACCGGCCGGGTGACGCCGTACGGCGTGATGAAGCCGGTCTTCGTGTCCGGCTCGACGGTGGAGAACGCCACGCTCCACAACGCCTCGGAGGTGCGCAAGAAGGGCGTGCTCATCGGCGACACCGTGGTGTTGCGCAAGGCCGGCGACGTGATCCCGGAGATCGTCGGCCCAGTGGTGGACCTGCGCGACGGCACCGAACGCGAGTTCGTGATGCCGACGCACTGCCCCGAGTGCGGCACCGAGCTGCGGTTCGAGAGGGAGGGCGACGCCGACATCCGCTGCCCCAACGCCCGCAGCTGCCCGGCCCAGCTGCGCGAGCGGATCTTCCACGTCGCCGGACGGGGCGCGTTCGACATCGAGGTGCTCGGCTACGAGGCCGCGGTCGCGCTGCTCCAGGCCGGAGTGGTGCACGACGAGGGCGACCTGTTCGCCCTGGACGAGGCGGCGCTGCTGCAGGTGCCGCTGTTCACCCGCGCGCCGAAGAAGGGTGAGGGTGACGGGCCGGTCCTGTCGGCCAACGGACGCCGGCTGCTGGACAACCTGGCGGTCGCCAGGCAACGGCCGCTCTGGCGGGTCCTGGTGGCCCTGTCCATCCGGCACGTCGGGCCGACGGCCGCGCGCGCCCTGGCCACCCACTTCCACAGTCTCGACGCGATCGAGGCCGCCTCCGTCGAGGCGCTCGCGGCGACGGAGGGCGTCGGCCCGACCATCGCCGAGTCGATCCGCCGATGGTTCGACGACCCGGAGGGGGCCTGGCATCGCGACATCATCGAGAAATGGCGCGCCGCCGGGGTGTCCCTGGCCGACCAGGTGGACCAGTCCACGCCACGCACCCTGGAGGGGCTGTCGGTGGTGGTCACCGGGTCGCTGGACGGCTACAGCCGCGACCAGGCCAAGGAGGCGATCCTGGCGCGGGGCGGGAAGGCCGCCTCGTCGGTGTCGAGGAGCACCGCGTTCGTCGTCGTGGGGGAGTCACCCGGCTCGAAGTACGACAAGGCGGTCTCACTGAGGGTCCCGGTCCTCGACGAGGCCGGCTTCGGCGTGCTGCTCGACGAGGGGCCGGACGCGGCCCGCTCGGTCGCCGCGGTGGCCGCGCCGTGAACCGACGGCCGCATCCGAAGGACGGCTGGCCGGTGCGGGAGTCCACCATCCAGGACGAGCTGCTGGCCTGGCTCGACGAGCACCACGGCGACCCGGTCGACGCCGCGAAGGCCCACCGACGGTGGGGCTGCTCAGGCCGCACGGCCGCCGTCGCGGCAGGGGGGCGCCGATAGGGTTGCCCGTATGCCAGACATCACCCGCGACGAGGTCCGGCACCTGGCCGACCTGGCGCGGATCGACCTGTCCGACGCCGAGCTGGACCACCTGGCGCCGCAGCTGGCCGTGGTCTTGGAGTCCGTCGCCTCGATCAGCGAGGTCGCCGCCGCCGACGTCCAGCCGACCAGCCACCCGCTGCCGCTGACCAACGTGTTCCGCGACGACGTGGTCCGCCCGTCGCTGACGGCTCAGGAGGCGCTGTCGGGTGCGCCGGAGGTCGAGGATCAGCGGTTCTCGGTGCCCCGGATCCTCGGGGAGGAGGCGTGACCTCCCCCGACCTCACCCGCCTTCCCGCCGCCGACCTGGCCCTGCGACTGGCGTCCGGAGAGACCTCGAGCGTCGCGGTGACGCAGGCGTTCCTGGAGCGCATCGCCGCGGTCGACCCGGCCGTGCACGCCTTCCTGCACGTCGACGCGGAAGGGGTGCTCGCCGCGGCCACGGCCTCGGACGCGCGGCGGGCCGCGGGGGAGCCGCTGGGACCGCTGGACGGGGTGCCGGTGGCGGTCAAGGACGTCCTGGCCACCCGCGGGCTGCCCACCACCTGCGGCTCGCGGATCCTCCAAGGCTGGGTGCCGCCGTACGACGCCACCGTGGTCACCCGGCTACGGGCGGCCGGCATGCCGATCCTGGGCAAGACCAACATGGACGAGTTCGCGATGGGGTCCTCCACCGAGCACTCGGCGTACGGGGCCACCCGCAACCCGTGGGACCTGTCCCGGATCCCCGGTGGCTCCGGCGGTGGGTCGGCCGCGGCGGTCGCCGCGTTCGAGACCCCGTGGGCGATCGGCACCGACACCGGCGGGTCGATCCGGCAGCCCGGCGCGGTGACCGGCACGGTCGGGGTGAAGCCGACGTACGGCGGGGTCAGCCGCTACGGCCTGGTCGCCCTGGCCAACTCCCTGGACCAGGCGGGCCCGGTGACCCGCTCGGTGCTGGACGCCGCGCTGCTCCACGAGGCGGTCGCCGGCCACGACCCCCTGGACTCCACCTCGGCGCCACAGCCGGTCCCGGCGCTGGCGGACGCCGCGCGGCTCGGCGCCACGGGGGACGTCGACGGACTCAGGGTGGGGGTGGTGCGCGAGCTGACCGGGGAGGGCTACCAGGCCGGGGTCCAGGCCCGGTTCGACGACGCGCTGCGGCTGCTGGTCGACGCCGGGGCGGAGGTCGTCGAGGTGTCCTGCCCGTCGTTCCGCTACGCGCTGGCGACGTACTACCTCATCTTGCCGGCCGAGGCCAGCTCCAACCTGGCCCGCTTCGACGCGATGCGCTACGGCCTGCGGGTGCTCCCGGACGGCGTGGCCGACCCCAGTGCCGAGGACGTCATGCGGGCGACCCGGGACGCCGGCTTCGGCGACGAGGTGAAGCGGCGGATCATGCTCGGCACGTACGCGCTGTCCAGCGGCTACTACGACGCCTACTACGGACAGGCGCAGAAGGTGCGCACCCTCATCGTCCGCGACTTCGCCGCAGCCTTCGAGCGCGCCGACGTGCTGGTCAGCCCTACTGCGCCGACCACGGCGTTCCCGCTCGGCGAGAAGCTCGACGACCCGCTGGCCATGTACCTCAACGACGTGGCCACGATCCCGGCCAACCTCGCCGGCCTGCCGGCGATGTCGGTCCCGTCGGGGCTCGCCGACGAGGACGGGCTGCCCGCCGGCTTCCAGGTGCTCGCGCCGGCACTCGCCGACGACCGGCTCTACCGCGTCGGCGCCGCGCTCGAGACGCTGCTGGAGAAGGCCTGGGGCGGCCCGCTGCTGGACCGTGCCCCGGCGCTGGAGGTGACCGCGTGACCACGACCGCCGTCTCGTTCGAGGAGGCCGTGGAGCGGTTCGACCCCGTGCTCGGCCTGGAGGTGCACGTCGAGCTGAACACCGTGTCGAAGATGTTCTGCGGGTGCGCGACGGTCTTCGGCGCCGAGCCCAACACCCAGGTCTGCCCGGTCTGCCTGGGCCTGCCCGGCTCGATGCCCGTGGTGAACGGGGCCGCCGTGGAGGCCGCGATCCGCATCGGCCTGGCGCTGAACTGCTCGATCGCGGACTGGTGCCGCTTCGCGCGGAAGAACTACTTCTACCCCGACATGCCGAAGAACTTCCAGACCTCCCAGTACGACGAGCCGATCGCCTACGACGGCTGGACCGAGGTCGACGTGGACGGCTCGACGTACCGCGTCGGCATCGAGCGGGCCCACATGGAGGAGGACACCGGCAAGTCGCTGCACGTCGGCGGCCGCACCGGCCGGATCCACGGCGCGGACCACTCGCTGGTCGACTACAACCGGGCCGGCATCCCGCTGGTCGAGATCGTCACCAAGCCCGTCACGGGCACCGGCGCGCAGGCGCCCACGGTCGCGCGGGCCTACGTGGCGCACCTGCGTGAGCTGCTGCTCGCCCTCGGCGTCTCCGACGTCCGCATGGAGCAGGGGTCGCTGCGCTGCGACGTCAACCTGTCGCTCCGGCCGGACCCGGCCGCGCCGCTAGGGACCCGCTCGGAGACCAAGAACGTCAACTCGCTGCGGTCGGTCGAGCGCGCCGTGCGGCACGAGGCGGTCCGGCAGGCCGGGATCCTCCTCGGCGGCGGCCGGGTCGTGCAGGAGACCCGGCACTGGCACGAGGACACCGGGGTGACGACGTCTGGGCGGTCGAAGGAGGAGGCGGAGGACTACCGGTACTTCCCCGAGCCCGACCTGGTGCCGATCGCGCCGTCGGCGGAGTGGGTGGAGTCGCTGCGCGCCACCCTGCCGGAGCCTCCCGGAGCACGCCGGGCCAGGCTGCAGCAGCGGTGGGGCTTCTCCGACCTCGACATGCGCGACACGGTCGGCGCCGGCGCGCTGGAGCTGGTGGAGCAGACCGTCGCGGCCGGAGCCGCGCCGCAGGCCGCCCGCAAGTGGTGGCTCTCGGAGCTGGCCCGCCGGGCGAAGGCGGACGGACTCGCGCTGGCGGACCTGCCGGTGACCCCGGCCGCGGTCGCCCGGGTGCAGGCGCTGGTCGACGAAGGCACCGTCAACGACAAGCTGGCCCGCCAGGTGCTCGACGGCGTGCTGGCCGGCGAGGGGACTCCCGACGAGGTGGTCGCCGCCCGTGGCCTGGCGGTCGTCTCCGACGACGCCGCCCTCTCCGAGGCGGTCGACGCCGCCATCGCGGCGAACCCCGACGTGGCGGCGAAGGTGCGCGACGGCAAGCTCGCCGCCGCCGGCGCCCTGATCGGCGCGGTGATGAAGCAGATGCGTGGCCAGGCCGACGCGGCCCGCGTCCGCGAGCTGATCCTGGACAGGCTCACCTGAGTGGCCATGGGACCCCACGGATGGGGTCCTACGGGCTTGCGCAGCTCCGGGTGTCTGCCAACATGACGGCTGGGCCCGCCAGGACTGCCGGCTCGACCCGCCAGGATTGACGGCTCGACCCGCCAGGATTGACGGCTCGGCGTGGAGGGGTCAAGGGTGCGCGTGTCCCGGCCGGGGTCATGAGGTCCCGGGGTCGACCACGAGGATCCGGTCGTCCTCGGGGGCGGGGGTTCCGCGGCCGTCGCGGTTGCTCGTGGTGACCCACAGGTGCTCGCCGTCGGGCGCGACGACGACGGTGCGCATCCGGCCGTACCGCCCGACGAAGAACGCGCGAGGGGTCCCGATGCCGTCCGCGCGCACCGGGACCCGCCACAGCCGCTCGCCGTGCAGCGCCGCCATCCACAGGTAGCCGTCGAGGTACGCCAGCCCCGAGGGGGACGCCTCGTCGGTGCGCCACTGCGCGAGCGGGTTCTCGAACTCGTCGAGGTCCCCGCGGCCCTCCAGGAGCGGCCACCCGTAGTTCGCGCCCTTGCGGACCAGGTTCAGCTCGTCCCAGACCGACGAGCCGAACTCGCTGGCCCACAGCCGGTCCCGGTCGTCGAACGCCAGGCCCTGCACGTTGCGGTGGCCCAGCGACCACACCGGCGAGCCGGGGGTCGGGTTCCCCGGCGCCGGGTCCCCGTCGCCGGTGATCCGCAGGATCTTGCCCGCCGGAGAGTCCGGGTCCTGGGCGAGCGACTCCTCGCCGGTCTCGCCGGTGGAGACGTACAGGTAGCCGTCCGGGCCGAAGGCCAGCCGGCCGCCGTCGTGGATGAAGCCGACCGGGATGCCGGTCAGCACCGGCTGCGGGTCGCCCAGCGTCGAGCCGTCGAACCTGGCCCGCACGACCCGGTTGTCGCTCGCGGTGGAGTAGTAGGCGTAGACCAGGGAGTCCTCGGCGTACGTCGGCGACACCGCCAGCCCGAGCAGCCCGCCCTCGCCGGCGGGCGCCGCCTCGCCGAGCCGCCCGACCTCTCGCACGGCGCCGTCACGGAGGAGCAGCACGCGCGCGGAGTCCCGCTCGCCGACCAGTGCCGACCCGTCGGGGAGCACGGCGACGCCCCACGGAACGGCGAGCCCGTCGACCAGCGTGCCGACCACGCGCGGCGGGGACGGCCGCGGGGGACCGGGGCTCTCGGTGGGTCCGGCGGACCCGCTCGGGGTCTGCGAGGCCGCGGGTGCGGGCTCCGCGGGCGAGGGTGACGACGACCCTGCCGGCTCGCCGTCCCCGGAGCAGCCGGCGACCAGCGCGAGCAGCGGGACCACGGCGGCGGCGACCAGGGCGCGGGTGGGCAGGACCGGTCGCATCCGGCCAGGGTACGGTCCGGCCTGGGCCGGGTGCTGGGAGTGGCAGGCTCAGCCCGTCGCGACCGTGCGCCCGCCCCGGGCGTCGAACCGCCCCTGGCACTCGCGCAGGAACGTCTCGGCCTCGAGCGACTCCAGCCGGCGCTGCGTGAGCGCCGTCGCGGCCACCAGGGCGTTGCGCCGGGCCTGCGACTGGCTGTCGACGGGCCACTGGCTCATTGCCCGCAGGATCTGCTTCGCCTTGGTCATGTCCACGCTCCGACCTCTGCGCCGTCCCTGGGTGGCTGCCAGCCTAGGCGCGCCGCGGTTCGTCGGAGTCAACACCATGTGACGATCAGGTGAACTGCGCCGCGCCGTCGGGCTCACCGCGATGAGTCTCGGGCTCTTCCCGGGTCGGACCACGAAGGGCAGGCTGGAACCTGCGCGACCGCAGCACGGGCGGCGGTCGGGCGGGGCGGACAGGAGGAGCGATGACACAGACGGTGGTGCTGGTCGGCACCCGCAAGGGGCTCTGGGTGGCCCGCAGCGAGGACCGGCGCTCGTGGCGGGTGGACGGCCCCGACGAGCTGATGAGCGAGGTGCACGCGGTCGGGTTCGACGCGGGTGGGGACAGTCCACGCCTGTACGCCGCCAGCAAGCACTGGCACTGGGGACCCCAGCTGCGCCGGTCCGACGACGCGGGCCGCACCTGGCAGACCACGCCGGGCGGGGAGGTGGTCTTCCCCGAGCACACCGGCCGGTCCCTGGAGGCGGTCTGGGCGGTCGCCCCGTCGCGATCCGAGCCCGGCGTGGTGTGGGCCGGCACCGAGCCCTCGGCGCTGTTCCGCTCCACCGACCGGGGGGAGACGTTCTCCCTGGTCCGGTCGCTGTGGGACCACCCGCACCGGGAGAAGTGGGGCGCCGGGTTCGGCGGGCAGGCGATCCACACCATCCTCCCGCACCCCACCGACCCGCAGCAGGTCACCGTGGCGATGTCGACCGGCGGGGTGTACCGCACCTTCGACGGCGGCGGCTCGTGGGCGCCGGCCAACGTGGGGATCAAGGCCGAGTTCATGCCGGGGGACGTCCAGTACCCCGAGTTCGGGCAGTGCGTGCACAAGGTGGCCCGGTCGGCCGGCGACCCGGGCCTGCTCTTCGCGCAGAACCACGGCGGGGTCTACCGCAGCGAGGACGCCGGGGACACCTGGGTGTCGATCGCCGACGGGCTGCCCAGCGACTTCGGCTTCCCCGTGGTCGCGCACCCTCGTGACTCCGACACCCTCTACCTGTTCCCGCTCTCTGCCTCCGACGGGCGGTTCCCGCCGGACGGCGCGTGCCGGGTGTACCGCTCGACCGACCGCGGGGCGACCTGGGAGCCGCTGAAGGAGGGCCTGCCGGACGCCGGCTTCTACGCCGGGGTCATGCGCGACGCGATGTGCGCCGACCCGGCCGACACGGGCGAGCCGGTCGGGCTCTACTTCGGCACCCGCGACGGCACCGTCTTCGCCAGCGCGGACGAGGGCGAGACCTGGACCGTCCTGGCCGAGCACCTGCCCGACGTCCTCTGCGTGAAGGCGCACACCATCTGAGGCTCACCGGCCCGTCTCGAAACCAGCGGCACCGTGGCACAGACCCAGCCCGCGGGCCGGTTCGGGCTACGCCGGTCCGCCGATGAGCTCGTCGGCGGGCAGGCTCGGGCTGGGCACCCCGGCCGTGATGACCGTGCCGTCGGCGCGGTGGCCGCCGATCATCGGCCGGTCGTCGAGGACAGTGGTCTGCACCGGGCCCTGGTCCTGCAGGGGTACGACGACCGTAGCGCCGGGAGCGATCTCGTACTCCTCGCCGCGGACCGTCAGCACGACCGAGTCGACGGTCCCCTCGTGAGAGCGCTCCTCGGCGTCGAAGGCGATCTGGTCCCGGGTGAGCCGCACGTGCAGCCGCAGCCCGCGCCACCGGACCCGGAAGGTGAGCGAGGGCCATGACTCGGGCAGTCGCGGGTCGAAGCTGAGCCTGCCGCCGTGGTCCCGCATGCCGCCGAAGCCGAACACCAGCGCCGTCCACACCCCGCCGCACGAGGCGACGTGCAGGCCGTCGACGGTGTTGCCGTGGAGGTCGAGCAGGTCGACGGCCAGCGACCGCATGAAGTAGTGCAACGCGGCCTCGCGGTGGCCCACCTCCGCGGCGATCACCGACTGCACGACCGACGACAAGGTGGAGTCCCCGGTGGTGATCGGGTCGTAGTACTCGAAGTCCGCCCGCTTCTCCTCCAAGGAGAACCGGTCCCCTTGGAGGAACATCGCCAGCACGACGTCGGCCTGCTTGAGCACCTGGAAGCGGTAGATCACCAGCGGGTGGTAGTGCAGCATCAGCGGCCGCAGCTCCGCGGGCGTCTTCGACAGATCCCACACCTCCCGGTCGAGGAAGTGCTCGTCCTGCGGGTGGATGCCCAGCTGCTCGGAGAACGGGATGGTCATGTTGGCGGCGCACCGGGACCACTCCACGAGCTCCTCGTCGCGCAGCCGCAGCCGGAACGCCACCTGCTCGAACCCGGCCGGGTCCGCCTCGCGCACCTCCTGCACGGCGCGGACCGCCCGCTCCAGGTTGAATCGCGCCATCACGTTGGTGAACAGGTTGTTGTTGACCACGGTGGTGTACTCGTCCGGCCCGGTCACGCCGTGGATGTGGAATGAGTCCTCCTCGCCGGTGCTGCGCCAGAACCCGAGCCCGGCCCACGTGCGAGCGGTCTCGACCAGCATGTCGATGCCGTCGCGGACCAGGAAGCCGGTGTCGCCGGTGGCGTCGATGTACCGGCTCAGCGCGTAGGCGATGTCGGCGTTGATGTGGAACTGCGCGGTGCCCGCGGCGTAGTAGGCCGACGCCTCCTCTCCGTTGATCGTGCGCCAGGGGTACAGCGCACCCGCCTCGGCGAGCTCGCGGGCGCGCTCCCGCGCGGCCGGCAGCATCCGGTTGCGGAAGTGCAGCACGTTGCGCGCGACGTGGGGTTGCGTGTAGGTCAGGAACGGGGTCACGTAGATCTCGGTGTCCCAGAAGTAGTGGCCCTCGTACCCCGAGCCGCTGACGCCCTTGGCGGACACGCCCTGGCCGTCGGACCGGGCGGAGGCCTGGGCGAGCTGGAAGAGGTTGTACCGGACCGCCTGCTGTACGTCGCGGTCGCCGTCGACGACCACGTCGGCGTCCGCCCAGAACTGGTCGTACCAGCCGCGCTGCTCCTCCAGGTAGTGCTCGTGCCCGTTGTGGGTGGCCCGGTCCAGCGTCCGGTCGCACCGGTCGGACAGCTCGCGGACCGGGACGCCGCGTGAGGTGTGGTACGCGACGAACTTGTCCAGGCGGAGCGGGACACCCTCCTCCGCCGCCACGCGGTAGACGATCTTGGTGAGGTCCTCCTCGTTGCGACATACGGTCTGGGACTCGCTCTGCGTGGTCAGCACGTGGTCGGCGGCGACGGCGAGGGTCATCCTGGAGTTCGCGCACATGTAGCCGAGCAGCATCCGGTCGTCGCGCGCGTAGCTCAGCCGCGGCAGCAGGACCCGGCCCTCGAAGTCGCTGGCCCGGCGAGGGTCGACGCCCTCGCCCATGGCGGCCGACGGCACGTGGTACTCGTCCTCGCCGTCCTGCCGGTTGATCAGCTGGGAGGAGATCACGATCGGCGCGTTGCCGCTGAGCATGGTCACCTCCATGCACATGACGGCGAGGTGACGCTGGGTCATCGAGACCAGCCGGGTCGAGTCGACCCGCACCCGCTTGCCCGACGGCGTCCGCCACACCAGCGACCGGCGCAGCACCCCGTCGGCGAAGTCCAGCACGCGCCGGTAGCTCTCCAGGTCCGCGGTGCCCAGGGTGAGCGGCTCGTCCTCGACGTAGATCTTCATCACCTTCGCGTCCGGCACGTTGACCAGCGTCTGGCCGGTCTTGGCGAAGCCGAACGCGCTCTCGGCGTGCCGGATCGTCCAGGTCTCGTGGAACCCGTTGATGAACGTGCCGTGCGCGTACGCGGCGCGGCCCTCCTCGGGGTTCGCCCGCATGCCGAGGTAGCCGTTGCCCACCGTGAACAGGGTCTCGGTGACGCCCAGGTCCCGGGAGTCGTAGGACCGCTCGACGAACCGCCACGGGTCCACGGGGAACCGGGCCCGGTCGACCCGGTCCCGGGCCACGTCGTGCAGGATCATGGCTACGCTCCGTCCGGCGCCGGAACCAGCTCGGCCAGGTCGGTCACGACCAGGTCCGCCCCGGCGTCGGCCAGCGCCTGGCTGCCGGCCCCCCGGTCCACGCCCACGACCAGCCCGAACCCTCCGGCCGCACCCGCGCGGACGCCGGACACGGCGTCCTCCAGGACGACGGTGCCCTGCGGCCCCACGCCGAGCGCGTCGGCGGCGAACACGAAGGTGTCCGGCGCCGGCTTGCCCGGCAGCCCGAGCTCCTTGGCCACCCGGCCGTCGACGACCACCCCGAACCGGTCGAGCAGGCCGGCGGCCTCCAGGACGTGCGGGGCGTTGACGGAGGAGGACACCACGCCCAGGGGCAGGTCGATCCGGGCCAGGTGGTCGAGCAGCCTGACCGACCCCGGGTAGGGCGCCACGCCGTCGCGGTCGAGCACCTCGTTGAAGGCATCGTTCTTGCGGTTGCCCAGCCCGCACACCGTCGGATCGGTCGGGCTGTCCTCCGGCTCGCCGTCGGGGAGGCGGATGCCTCGCGAGGCGAGGAAGTCCCGGACCCCGTCGTACCGCGGCTTGCCGTCGACGTGGGCGAAGTAGTCGGCGTCGGTGTACGGCGAGGCGTCCCCAGGGCCGGCGTAGCCGGACAGGAACTGGTTGAACATGTCGCCCCAGGCCTTCATGTGCACCTCGGCGGTGGGGGTGACCACGCCGTCGAGGTCGAACAGCGCGGCGGCGTACCTGTGCCAGTCCACGTCTCGCACACTAGAGCGACCGGTGCCCATCGCGCAGCCCGGTGCGGACGGTTGCCTTCGCACACCGGGGCCGCACCGGGTCGCACCGGGGTCGCACCGGGGGCACGACGTGGTGCCGCGTCCTCACTAGGCTCGCGGCATGAGCAGCGAGCAGACGACGTCGCCGGCGAGCACCGCCGGGGGCGCCGACCTCAAGCCCCGGTCCCGCGACGTCACCGACGGCCTGGAGCGGGCCGCCGCGCGCGGCATGCTGCGCGCCGTCGGGATGGGCGACGAGGACTTCGCCAAGCCGCAGATCGGGGTGGCCAGCTCGTGGAACGAGATCACCCCCTGCAACCTCTCGCTGGACCGGCTGGCCAAGGCGGTCAAGAACGGCGTGCACGCCGCGGGCGGCTACCCGCTGGAGTTCGGCACCATCTCGGTCTCCGACGGCATCGCGATGGGGCACGAGGGCATGCACTTCTCGCTGGTGTCTCGCGAGGTGATCGCCGACTCCGTCGAGACGGTCATGATGGCCGAGCGGCTGGACGGCTCGGTGCTCCTGGCCGGCTGCGACAAGTCGCTGCCCGGGATGCTGATGGCGGCGGCGCGGCTGGACCTGGCCAGCGTGTTCCTGTACGCCGGGTCGATCATGCCCGGCCAGGTCGACGGGCGCGACGTCACGATCATCGACGCGTTCGAGGCGGTCGGCGCCTGCCTCGCCGGGCTGGTCAGCCGCGAGGAGGTGGACCGGATCGAGCGGGCGATCTGTCCCGGCGAGGGCGCCTGCGGGGGGATGTACACCGCCAACACGATGGCCGCCGTCGGCGAGGCGCTCGGCATGTCGCTGCCCGGGTCCGCGGCGCCGCCCGCGGTGGACCGGCGCCGCGACGGCTTCGCGCACCGATCCGGGCAGGCCGTGGTCGGGATGCTGCGGCACGGCATCACCGCGCGGCAGGTGATGACGCGAGAGGCGTTCGAGAACGCGATCGCCGTGGTCATGGCGCTCGGCGGCTCCACCAACGCCGTACTCCACCTGCTGGCCATCGCTCGCGAGGCCGAGGTCGACCTGACCCTGGACGACTTCACCGACGTCGGGCGGCGCGTCCCGCACCTGGGGGACCTCAAGCCGTTCGGCCGCTACGTGATGAACGACGTCGACAAGGTCGGCGGCATCCCGGTGGTCATGAAGGCCCTGCTCGACGCCGGCCTCCTGCACGGCGGCTGCCTCACCGTCACCGGGCGCACGATGGCGGAGAACCTCGACGACATCGCGCCGCCGGACGTCGACGGCACGATCATCCGCGAGCTGTCCCGGCCGATCCACGCCACCGGCGGCATCACCATCCTGCACGGCACCTTGGCGCCGGAGGGGGCGGTGGTGAAGTCCGCCGGGTTCGACGACGACGTCGTCGAGGGACCCGCCCGGGTGTTCGACGGCGAGCGCGCCGCCATGGACGCGCTCGAGGCCGGGCAGATCAGGCACGGCGACGTCGTCGTGATCCGCTACGAGGGTCCCAAGGGCGGGCCCGGCATGCGCGAGATGCTCGCGATCACCGGCGCGATCAAGGGCGCCGGGCTGGGCAAGGACGTCCTGCTGGTCACCGACGGCCGGTTCTCCGGCGGGACGACCGGGCTCTGCGTCGGTCACATCGCCCCCGAAGCCGTCGACGGCGGCCCGATCGCGTTCCTCCGTGACGGCGACCCGGTGCGCCTGGACGTCGCGGGCGGCCGCCTCGACCTGGCCGTCGACGCCGAGGAGCTCGCCACCCGCCGCGACGGCTGGGCCCCCCTCCCCCCGAAGTACACCCGCGGCGTGCTCGGCAAGTACGCCAAGCTCGTGCAGTCGGCCGCGCACGGGGCGGTCTGCGGCTAGCCGGCTCGCCTGGGATCGTGACGACCTTTCGTTCTGCTGCAGCGGCCGGAAGCACTACGCATGCCGGCATTCGTGCGCGAGGTGAAGTGACCAGCCACCGATCATGGATCCTGCTGCTGCTGGCCTCGGCGGTTGTGGCGGCACTTCTGGTCGCGGGCTGGTGGTCCGGCATCGTGGGAGACCGGGTCCGCGGGGGTGGACCGCTGGAGCCTGATGGGCCCTACATCTGGTTCTACGAGGCTCGCAAGGGGGCCGTGTTCAGCGACGGGATGCAGATGCTGGACATCCAGGGGTCAGAGCCCGGCACGGTGACCACGGTGACCGTGCAGGGCGGCGGCGAGGCGCTCGAGTTCCTCGGCGCCCGCATCGGGCTCCCCGGAAGGCCCTACGACTTCCACCAGCAGATGAGAGGCCCTCCCAAGGCGGTGCCGGCCCGGTTCCAGGTGCCGGCGGAGGGAGCGGTTCTGGAGCCGGGAAAGGGCTACATGCTCATCTTGGGCTACCGCGTGATCGCGGAGGTGCTGGACCGGCGGAGCAGCGTGACGGTGGAGTACCAGGTCGGCGGCACTCGGTACAGGGAGCGGTCGGAGGTCGAGCTGGTCGCCTGCCCACCGCCCCTGACCGACCACACCTGTGCCAAGACGCTGGGCTACTGATCGGCGTGGGAGTCCGCAAGCGGCGGTCGCTGCCGTTGCTCCTGGCCGCATCAGTCCTCGGCGCGGGCCTGCTGGTCGCGGGCTGGTGGACCGGCGTCGTGGGGGACCGGGTCCGCGAGGGTGGGCCGCTCGCGGACGACGGGTGGTACATCTGGTTCTACGAGGCCCGCACCGGCGCGGTGTTCAGCGAGGGAATGCAGATCATCGTCAACGAGGGAC
>JBIOUF010000180.1:0-10249 GCA_044866695.1 Nocardioidaceae bacterium
ACATCGAGCGCCGCTGGCGCCAGATCCGCCGCGACACCGGGTTCGACTGGGTGACACCCCACGTCTTCCGCAAGACCGTCGCCACGCTCATCGACCAGGTCGTCGACGCCGAGACCGCCGCCAGGCAGCTCGGCCACTCCTCCAGCGACATCACAACCGAGTTCTACATCCGCAAGGACCGGTCCGCGCCCGACGTCTCCCACGTCCTGGAGGCGTTCGCAGCACCTCGAGAGGGGCACGGCCCGGACCGACAACCCGCCGGCCCGATCGTCACCGCCGACCCGAGGTAGCCGACCGTTTCCGGCGAATAAACGGCCACCGGAGCCATCTGGTCCAAGACCAGAACCGGCTCTGTCTCGCATTTCCGCAGGTCACAGGCGGCTTTTCGGTCGGGCTGACAGGATTTGAACCTGCGACCCCTTGACCCCCAGTCAAGTGCGCTACCAAGCTGCGCCACAGCCCGTCGGCCCGGCGGACCTCCCGACGGACCGCTGGCACCATACCTCAGCCCCTCGCACCACCCCCGAACCGGTCGGTGCCGGCTGGCACAGTGTGCGGCATGGACGAGACGACGCTGGCGCGGTGGCGGATGCGCAACCAGCGGGCCTGGGGCCGCAGCGACGCCACGCCGGCCGGCGTCCTGGCTCACCTGGTCGCCTCCCAGGCGCAGGACTTCCTGCCCGGCAAGTGGTCGCTCGCGCAGCGGTGCGCCGTACCGGTCACTGACGAGCAGGTGGACCGGGCGTTCGACGCCGGCGACCTGCTGCGCACGCACGTGCTGCGGCCGACCTGGCACTTCGTGGCGCCTCCGGACCTGAGGTTGCTGCTGACGGCGACGGCGCCGAGGGTGCACCAGGCGAACAAGTACCAGTACCGGATGCTCGACATCGACGACGAGACGATGCGGACGGTCCGCAGGACGCTGGACAGGCATTTGCCTGGCCGAAGCGCCACCCGCGCCGAGGTCGGCGGCTGGCTCGGCGACGCGGGAGTGGTGGCGGAGGGACAGCGGCTGGGGTGCCTGCTGATGTACGCCGAGCTCGAGGCGTGGGTCGTGAGCGGCCCGCTCCGCGGCCGGCAGCAGACCTACATGCTGGTCGACGAGCGGGCTCCGGGCCGCGACGACCGCACCCGGGAGGAGGCGCTGGCGGAGCTGGCGCTGCGCTACTTCACCACGCGCGGCCCCGCCACGGTCAAGGACCTCGCCCGCTGGGCGTCGCTGACGCTGACGGAGGCGCGCACGGCCGTGGCGGACGTCGGGGCTGCGTTGGACTCCCTCGAGCTCGGTGGCCGGACCTACCTGTTCGCTGCGGGCGGTCCTTCCGATGGCCCACCGTCCGGCCGGGTCGTGGTCGACCTCCTGCAGCCCTACGACGAGCTGGTGATGTCGTACGGCGAGAGTCGCGACGTCCTCACCGGCGGCGCCCTGGTGGTCCACTCGTGGACGCCGGGACGGGGCGAGGTCCTCACCGGGCGGGCCGCCACCACCACGGCGAGGCCGACGGATGCGGGCGCCGAGCCGCCGCCGGCCTTCTACAACGCGGTCGTCCGCAACGGGCGGCTGGTGGGCCACTGGCGCTACGCCCGGGGCGGCACCGGCCGCCCCGTCGATGTGCAGACCTGGTGCTACCGGCCGCTCGACCCGGAGACCGATGCGGCCCTGACCGCGGCGGTGGGCCGGTTCGCGGCGTTCGTGGGCGCGCCGGTGGCCCGGACCGACCATGCAGAGCATGGGCCGGTCCGGGCCTGATCGAGCCCGCCGTGGCTGCCTACGGGCAGTTCACCGCTGCCGGCTCGAACCCGGTGCAGACGTCGCCCGCGCCCGCGCCGCCGTTGCCCTGGTCACCGTTGACGACGAACACCGGAGTCCCGCCACGGAGCGTGTCGTTGCCGTTGCCGCCCAGCACGGTGTCCTTGCCCGCGTCCCCGCGGAGGGTGTCTCGACCGTTGCCGCCGGACAGGCGGTCCCGGCCGGTGCCGCCGTTGCCGACGTCGTTGCCGTCGCCACCCGCGAGGCGGTCGTTGCCCGGGTTCCCGTTGAGCTCGTCGTCGCCGGTGCCACCCGCGACCCGGTCGTTGCCGGCGTCGCCGTTGACGACGTCGTTTCCGCCGTCGCCGTTCAGGATGTCGTCGCAGGCGCCACCGTTGACGACGTCGTTCCCGTTGGCACCGTTGATCTCGTCGGCGCCGCCACCGCCGTTGATCACCTGGTTGGCGCCGCCGCCGGTGATGCGGTCGGCCCCAGGGGTGCCGTTGACGACGGGCTGGTTGCTGTTGATGATCTGGCCCGGCTGGTCACAGGCGTCCGAAGCGGCGGTCGCGCCGCTCCAGCTGCCCAGAGTGAGCCCTGCGGCGGCGATGATGCCGGCCAGCGCCGGGGTCACGTACTTGGTCCTCATGTGGTTCCTCCTGTGGTGTCCCCCGTCCCCGTTGCCGGGACCGGGGCCGCCCGGTTTGGGCGACCTGGGGAACAGGGTGGGCGACCACCGTCATCACGGGATCAGTACGCGGCCCCGCGGACCCGGACGGCGCGCGGTCGCGAGTCGGCGTGAACCGGTCGGCACACCACCATTGACGGCTCGGCACACCACCATTGACGGCTCGGCACACCAACATTGACGGGTCGGGGGGGCCGGGGGGGTTACCGCCGCTCGCGCTTGCGGGGCCGGATCTGCAGGTGCACCGGCGAGCCGGTGAAGCCGAACTCCTCGCGCAGGCGGCGCTCGACGAACCGGGTGAACGACGCCTCGAGCGGGCCGGAGGTGAACAGCACGAACGTCGGGGGTCCCACCGACGCCTGGGTGCCGAACAGGATCCGCGGCTGCCTGCCCCCTCGCACCGGATGGGGGTGCTCGGCGACCAGACGGCCGAGGAAGGCGTTCAGCTGCCCGGTGGTGACCCGGGTCCCCCACCCGGCCAGCGCGGTGTCCAGGGCGGGCACCAGCCGGTCGACGTGCCAGCCGGTGCGGGCGGTGATGTTGACCCGGGGCGCCCAGTGCACCCGGACCAGCTCCCGGTCGATCTCGCGGTCCAGGTAGTGCCGGCGCTCCGCGTCCACCAGGTCCCACTTGTTGAACGCGATGACCAGCGCCCGGCCGGCGTCCGACACCGAGGAGACGATGCGGGTGTCCTGCTCCGACAGCGGCTCGGAGGCGTCGACGACCACGACGCAGACCTCCGCACGCTCGATCGCGGTGTGCGTGCGCAGCGACGCGTAATACTCGTGCCCGGAGGCCTCCTTGACCCGTCTGCGGATCCCCGCGGTGTCGACGAACCGCCAGGTGCGCCCCCCGAGCCGGACCAGCTCGTCGACGGGGTCCACGGTGGTGCCGGCCGCGGCGTCCACCACGACGCGGTCCTCGCGGGCCAGCTGGTTGAGCAGCGAGGACTTCCCGACGTTCGGCCGGCCCACGATGGCGACCCGGCGCGGCCCACCCGCGGCCGGGTCTTCCTCCGAGGGAGCCTCCGGCAGGGCGGCCAGCACGGCGTCGAGCAGGTCACCCGACCCGCGGCCGTGCAGGGCGGAGACCGCCAGGGGCTCCCCCAGGCCGAGGTTCCACAGCGCGGCGGCCTCCGCCTCCCCGCGCAGGTCGTCGACCTTGTTGGCGGCCAGCACGACCGGCTTGCCGCTGCGCCGCAGCACCTTGACCACGGCCTCGTCGGCGTCGGTGATGCCGACTCCCGCGTCGACGACGAACAGGACCGCGTCCGCGACGCCGACGGCGATCTCGGCCTGCGCGGTGATCCGCTCCGCGACGCCTCGCGCGTCCGGGTCCCAGCCGCCGGTGTCGACGACGGTGAACGCGCGACCGTTCCACACCGCGTCGTAGGACACCCGGTCGCGGGTCACCCCCGGGACGTCCTCGACCACCGCCTCGCGGCGCCCGATCATCCGGTTGACCAGGGTCGACTTGCCGACGTTGGGCCGGCCGACGACGGCCACCACCGGCACCGCGGCCGCGGGCGTCACGCGAAGCCTTGCAGGACCGGGGTGACCAGCCTCGCCACCTGCTCCACGACCTCCTCCAGCGTCAGGTCGGTGGTGTCGATGTGGACCGCGCCCGGCGCCCTGGTCAGCGGCGCGGCGGCCCGGCCGGAGTCGATCCGGTCCCGGCGGAGCAGGTCCGCGGTCGTCGTCGCGACGCTGGTGGGCTCGGCCAGCTCGGCCGTACGGCGCTGCGCGCGCGCCTCGGCGTCCGCGGTGAGGTACACCTTGACCTCCGCCTGCGGCCACACGACCGACCCGATGTCGCGGCCCTCGACCACGATCCCGCCGTCGCCGATGATCGCGCGCTGCAGGTCCAGCAGCCGGGCCCGGACCGCCGGGACCGCGCTGACCGGGCTGACCGCGCGGGTGACCTCCACCGACCGGACCGGCCCGGACACGTCGACGCCGTCGACGGTGACGGTGGGCAGGTCCGGGTCGGTGCCCGACTCCAGCAGCGGCTCTCCGCACCGCGCGGTGACCGCGGCAGGGTCGCGCACGTCGACGCCGTGCTCGAGCATCCACCAGGTCATCGCGCGGAACTGCGCGCCGGTGTCGAGGTAACGCAGCCCGAGCCGGCGGGCGACCGAGCGCGACGTCGTCGACTTCCCGGAGCCGGAGGTGCCGTCGACCGCGACGACGACGTTGTGGCTCACCGGTGCGCTCCGATCGTCGTCGGCGGGCTGACCTTCGCGACAGCGCCCGTCCGGGCGCCACCGCATCCTACCCGTGCACCGTCCAGCCCTTGGCCGTGAGCGAGGCCAGCAGGCGGGCCGCCTCGGCGTCGGCAACGGTCAGCTCCAGCAGCCCGACCGGGCGGCCC
Source organism: Nocardioidaceae bacterium (assembly GCA_044866695.1). GTDB lineage: Bacteria > Actinomycetota > Actinomycetes > Propionibacteriales > Nocardioidaceae > JBIOUF01. The sequence continues at coordinate 4,809 of JBIOUF010000180.1, forward strand.
GGGTCGTGGTCGATGCGCAGGTCCTCGACGTTCACGCCGGTCTCCCCCACGTCGCGGAACAGCCGGGCCAGCTCGCCGGGATGGTCCGGGACCGCGACGAACACGGCGGTCTCCACCACCGCCGGGCCGCCGTGCTTGCCCGGGATGGTCCGCGTGCCGGCCACTCCTCGCCGCAGGGCCTGCTCGACCGAGGCGTAGTCGCGGCCGGACAGGGCATCGGCGAGCCGGTCCAGGTCCGCGCGCACCTCGTGCAGCAGGGCCAGCACGGCGGCCGCGTTGCCGGCCAGGATCTGCCGCCACAGCGCGGGGTCGCCCGCGGCGATGCGGGTGACGTCTCGAAGCCCCTGCCCGGACAGCACCAGGTGCTCGCTCGGGGCGTCGGTGAGCCGACCCGCCATGAGCACCGAGAGCAGGTGCGGAAGGTGGGAGGTCCGGGCCACGGCCAGGTCGTGCTCCTGCGGCGACATCCGCACCGGCGTCGCGCCGCAGCCGACCGCCAGCGCCGCGACCGCCGCCGTGGCCTGGTCACTGGCCCGCTCGTGCGGCGTCACCGCCCACGGCCGGCCCTCGAACAAGGTGGCCGAGGCGGCCAGTGGGCCCGACCGTTCGCCGCCGGCCATCGGGTGGCCGCCGACGTAGCGGCTCTGGTCCTCCGGCGCGCCGGTCCGCACGGCCTCCAGGGGCTCGGTCTTGATGCTGCCGACGTCGGTCACCGTGGCGTCGGGGTGGCGGGCCAGGGCGGCGGTGATCTCCGCTCCGAGATGGTCGGGGGGTACGGCGACCACCACCAGCGCCGGCCGCACCCCCTGCGGCGCCGGCACCCCGGCACCGAGCCCGGAGGCGGTGCGGACGTGCTCCGCGCTGCGGTCGCGCAGCAGCACCTCGACGCCTCGGGCCCGCAGCGCCAGGCCCACCGAGGCGCCCAGCAGCCCGGCGCCGACCACCAGGACCGGTCCGTCGACGGGCCGGCCGCCGTGCCGCTCGCTCACGCGTCGGGCACCTCGCGCACCCGGGCCAGGTCGCGGCGCAGGCGGGCGGCGCCGTGCAGGTACACGTGGGTGATCTCGGCTCGCCGCAGCTCGGTCTCGACATGGGCGAGCATCCGCACCACCCGGGGCATCGAGCCCTCGACCTCCAGCTCCCGGGCGCACAGCAGGGGCACGTCGTCGAAGCCGAGCCGGCGGGCGGCGTACGCGGGGAACTCGGAGACCAGGTCGGAGGTGGCCGTGAACACCACGCTGATGAAGTCGCCCACGCCGAGGCCGTTGGAGTCCATCACGTCGGTGACCATCTCGGCGACCCGCTCGAGCAGGTGCTCCCGGACGTCCTCCTCAAGCTGGGTCGCCCCGCGCACCGCGCGCACCGCCACCGCGTCACCTCCGTCCTCGGGCCCACCCTAGGGGGTGCCGGTCACAGCTCGGCGGCGTCGAGCAGGACGCCGAGCTCCTCGCTGGTGAGCGGGCGGACCTGCCCCGGCGGGAGGCCGTGCAGGCGGACCGGCCCCACCGCGGTACGGGTGAGGCGGAGCACCGGGTGGCCGAGCTGGTCGAGCAGGCGGCGGACCACCCGGTTGCGGCCCTCGTGCAGCACCAGCTCGACGATCGACCGCTGCCCGGTCGTGGAGACCACCCGGAACCCGTCGACGCGGACCGGCCCGTCGTCGAGCGGCACCGGCTCGCGACGGACCCGGCTCGCGGTGCGCCGGTCGACCCGGCCGGAGACCTCGGCGACGTAGGTCTTGGCCAGCTCGTAGGACGGGTGGGCCACGCGCTGGGCGAAGTCGCCGTCGTTGGTGAGCAGGATCAGCCCCTCGGTGTCGGTGTCGAGCCGGCCCACGTGGAACAGCCGCTCCGGGCGCCCGGCGACCAGGTCCCCCAGCGTCGGCCTGCCCTCCGGGTCCGACATGGTGGAGACCACGCCGCGCGGCTTGTTCAGCGCCAGGTACGCGTGGTGCGAGACCGGCGGCAGCCGCCGGCCGGCCACGCGGATCACCGCGGTGCGCGGGTCGACCCGGGTGCCCAGCCGGGTGACCACCTCCCCGTCGACCACCACCTGGCCGGCCAGCATCAGCTCCTCGCACCGGCGCCGGCTGGCCACGCCGGAGCGTGCCAGCACCTTCTGGAGCCGGACCAGCTCCGGGCCGGCGGCGCGGGGCCGGTCGCTCACCGCGGACTCATCGGGGCGGCGCGGCCTCGGTGCCCTCGCCGGTGAGCTCGCCGAGCTCGGTGAGGTCGGGCAGGAACGGCGCCAGCTCGGGCAGGTCCGCCAGCGACGTCACGCCGATGCGCTCCAGGAAGTAGCCGGTCGTGCGGTACAGCGTCGCGGTCGACTCCGGGTCCTGGCCGGCCTCCTCCACCAGCCCCCGCGCGACCAGCGTGCGCATCACGCCGTCCACGTTGACGCCGCGGACGGCCGAGACCCGGCCGCGGCTGACCGGCTGCAGGTAGGCCACCACGGCGAGGGTCTCCAGGGCGGCCTGGGTCAGCCGGGCCTGCTGCCCGTCGCGCACGAACTGCTCGACCACCGGCGCGAGCTCGTCGCGGGTGTAGAACCGCCAGCCACCCGCGACGTTGCGCAGGTCGAAGCCCCGGCCCTGGTCGGCGTACTCCGCGGAGAGCCCGTGCAGCGCCGCGAGCACCGCCTCGGCCGGATGGCCGACCGCGGCCGCGAGAGTCACGTGGTCCAGCGGCTGGTCGGCCACCATGAGCACCGCCTCCAGGGCCGGCCGCAGCGGCGTCAGCGGCACGTCGAGCGGGGCGGCCCCGGGCGGCTCCCCGGGGGTGGGCGCGGCGGTCACGGGTGCTCCTCCTGCTGGTCCGGCGTTCCCGACGGTACGCCGGGCACGTCGTCGGGCCGGTCCTCGGGCTCGCCGCCGTCGAACTCGTCGGTGATCTCCACCTGCCCGGTCTCGGCTCCGGTCCATCGGATGGTCAGCTCGCCCAGGGCGGCCAGCTGGTCGAAGGCGACCACCCCCTCGCGGAACAGCTCGAGCAAGGACAGGAACCGGGCCACCTTGGTGGTGACGTCGGGAGCGTCGTCGCAGAGGGCGCGGAAGGTCAGCGATCCCCGGCGGCGCAGCCGCCCGACCACCAGCACCGCCTGGTCGCGGACCGAGACCGCCGGAGCGTGCAGGTGGGCGGTGGGCAGCTCCGGGGCCGGCTTGGCCGCCAGGGCGCCCGCCGCCAGTGCGGCGAGCTCGGCCGGGCCCAGGCCGACGATCACCTCGGGCAGGAGGGAGGCGTACCGCTCGTCCAGCCCGACCGCGCGGGGATGCCGCCGGGCCTCCGCGGCCAGCCGGCCCTCGAGCACCGCGGCGACCCGCTTGAACGCGCGGTAGGCCAGCAGCCGGGCGAACAGCAGGTCGCGCGCCTCCAGCACGGCCAGGTCGTCGGCGTCCTCGACCTCTCCCTGCGGGAGCAGCCTGGCCGCCTTCAGGTCGAGCAGCGTCGCGGCGACGACCAGGAAGGAGGAGGTCTGCTCCAGGTCCCAGTCCGGGCCGGCGGCCCGGATGTGGGCGATGAACTCGTCGGTGACCCGGGACAGCGCCACCTCGGTGATGTCCAGCCGGTGCTTGGCGATCAGGCTGAGCAGCAGGTCGAACGGGCCCTCGAAGTTGTCCAGCCGCAGGGAGAACCCGCCGACGGGCGCGTCGCCGGACGGGTCCGCGACGGGTGCCGGTGCCGTGGCCGTCACGACCTGGTGAGGCGGCGTACCAGCGTGCTGTCCTCGCCGTGCTCGTCGAGGTCGGCCAGCGCCAGGGCCACCGCCGAGCGGATCAGCCGGCCTCGGTCCACGCTCACCCCCTGCCTGCGCAGGGCCAGCCGGGCGTGCTCGATGTCCAGCAGCTCCTCGGAGGTGAGGTAGACCGTGACCTTCTCGTCGTGCCTGACCCTGCCGCTGGTGGCGCGGCCGGGTCCGGTCGCCGCGCCGGGGCCGGGGACCGCGGTCGGCCGGAACAGGTCGTCGGCCGCGGGAACCCTCAGCCGTCGAGACAACGCGCCAGCACCTCCCGGGCCAGCATGCGGTAGGCGTCCGCCCCGTCGGACGCGCTGGCGTAGGTGGTGATCGGCTCGCCGGCCACCGTCGAGTCGGAGAACTTCACGGTCCGCTTGATCACCGTGTGGAACACGGTGTCCCCCCAGGCCTGGACCAGCCGGTCGAGCACCTCGCGGGCGTGCAGGGTGCGGCCGTCGTACATGGTGCCGAGCACGCCGTCGATCTCCAGGCGCGGGTTGAGCCGCTCGCGCACCTTGTCGATGGTGGTCTTGAGCAGGGCCACGCCGCGCAGGGCGAAGTACTCGCACTCCAGCGGCACGATCACGCCGTGGGCCGCGGTGAGGGCGTTGACCGTGAGCAGGCCCAGGCTGGGCTGGCAGTCGATGATGATCACGTCGTAGTCGTTGATGGCCGGCTGCAGCACCCGCTGCAGGGTCTGCTCCCGGGCCACCTCGTGCACCAGCTGCACCTCTGCGGCGGCGAGGTCGATGTTGGAGGGCAGCAGGTCCATGCCCGCGACCCCGCTGGGGATGATCACCTCGCCGAGGGTGACCTCCCGCTGCATGAGCAGGTTGTAGACGGTCGGCTCGAGGTCGTGGGGATGCAGGCCCAGCCCGACCGAGAGCGAGCCCTGCGGGTCGAGGTCCACGAGCAGCACCCTGCGGCCCAGCTCGGCCAGGGACGCTCCGAGGTTGATCGTCGTGGTGGTCTTGCCGACCCCGCCCTTCTGGTTGCACATGGCGATCACCCGGGCGTTCCCGTGGATGCCGATCGGCCGAGGCTGCGGCAGGTCCGGGAACGGCCGCCCGGTCGGGCCGAGCACCCGGTGGTCGGGCACCTCCGGCACCGGCTCCCGGTCCGGCTCGGTGCGCAGGAACGGGATCGGCTCGGCGGGCGCCTGCTCGGCCGGTGCGGGCGCCGCGGGAGGCGCGGGAGGCGCGGGAGGCGGTGGCGGCGTCCAGACCTGCGGAGGCATCAGGGGCGCGGTGCTGCCGTACGAGCCGGGGCCGAAGTCGTTCACGAAGGGGCGTCCTCTCCTCGTCGAGGCTGGTCTCCAGTCAATCGGCTCGCCCCCATGCCGAGACGGAGGCGCGCCGTCGCCTTGTCGACATTTGGCCTGCTCTCGAACCCGCCGAGCCGTCGCATCCTCCTGGCTGGCCTGTGCCGAGCCGTCGCATCCTCCCCGCTGAGCAGGGCCGAGCCGTCGCAAGACGCGCCGGCTCAACCACCCACCCGGCCCAAGACCAGCCCACTCGACCCCCCACCCAGCCCAAGACCAGCCCACTCAACCCCCCACCCAGCCCAAGACCAGCCCACTCGACCGCCCACCCGGCCACAGACCAGCCCACTCGACCGCCCACCCGGCCCCAGACGGGCCGGCTCGACGGGCGAGTCGGACGGGCCCGACCCCTCAGCCGGGCGGACCGGCGTCAGCCGAGGGCACG
>JBIOUF010000181.1:0-11202 GCA_044866695.1 Nocardioidaceae bacterium
GCCCGAGACAACAACGACACGCCGGGCGCAGCTGCGGTCATCGGCCACAAACCGGCGGGCTCCGGCTCGCCCGTCAGCGCAGGTCCCGGCGCCGGAACGCCAGCTGGCCCGCGAGGCTGAGGCCGACCGCCACGGCCAGGACGCCGAGGAACGAGCCCCACCGGAAGTCCTCGGCGGGCACCAGCGCGAGGTGCTCGAACGGGGACAGGTCGCGGACCCAGGTGGGGAAGCGCAGCAGCTCACCGAAGACCAGCACCACCGCGCAGAACGCCAGAGGCAGCCAGGCGACCACGGCGGCCCCGGGCAGCGCCCCGTACACCAGCCTGGCCAGCGCGGCGAGGACGAACACGGCCGGCAGGTAGGCCAGCGCGGCGGACCCGTAGCGCCCGACCGCCCCGGTGTCACCGGTGGCGAGCGTGTAGCCGGCGCCCAGCCCGAGGCCGGCGGCGACCGCGACCGCGAGGATGCCGAAGACCGTCATGGCGACATGGCCGAGCAGCCACCGGGACCGGCTCAGCGCCGTCGCCACGAGGGGCTCCAGCCGGCCGGACTCCTCCTCCGAGCGGGGGCGCAGCGCCGACGACACCGCGAAGCCGCTGCCGACCATCGCGAGCAGCAGGATCGCGGTCGCGTAGAAGCCCTCGACCAGCTCACCGGCGGCCTGGACGAACATCTCCCGGCTCGCCTCGGAGTCACCGAGCACGTCGCCGACCTCGTCGCCCAGGGCGCCGTACGCCAGGCCCATGAGGAAGATGCCCAGGCACCAGCCCACGACGGCACCGCGGTGCAGCCGCCAGGCCAGCCCCCACCCGGACCGCAGCCCGGGCGGGGCCCGCTCCGGACCGGGCCGGACCGCCAAGAGCCCGGCACCGTGGTCATGCCGCCCGAACAGCACGTACGCCGCCGCGACACCGACCGCGGCGGCCGCGAGCAGCAGCAGGGCCGGCCACCAGCGCAGCCCGGAGAACGGGTACATCCGCTGGTACCAGCCGATCGGCGACAGCCACGACAACGCAGCGTTGCCGACGTCGCCCATGGCTCGTAGGACGTAGGCCAGGCCGAGAGCCGCACCGGTGAGGCCGTACATCGCGCGCGTGCTCGAGGTGAGCTGGGCGGCGACCAGCGCCGTACCGGTGAACACCCAGCCACACAGGGTCAGGCCCACCCCGAGCGCCACGGAGTCCGCGGCGGCCAGCGGGTAGGAGACCAGGCTGACCGCCACGAGGGCGCCGGCGAGCAGGCTCGCCGCCAGCGCGGTGAGGAGCGCTGCCGTCGTGGTGGCCAGGCGGCCGACCGGCGCGGCGCGGAGCAGCTCGTCCCGGCCGATCTCCTCCTCGGCCCGGGTGTGCCGCCCGACCAGGAACATGCTCATCAGGCCGGCGAGGATGGCGCCGAAGGCGGTGGACTGCCACGCCACCTGGCCGCCGATCGTGTTCAGCGCGCGTGGCGGGCCGGCCATCGCGACGAACGCCATGTTGCCGCCCATGCTGGCGGCGGCCCGGTCGAACTCCGCCTGGGTGGTGTACAACCCGTCCACGCTGACCGCCTGGCTGTAGTAGGTCAACGTGATGGCGAGCACCCACCACAGCACCATCCAGCGGTCCCTGCGGAAGAACAGCCGCAGCAGCTGCCCGACGCCCGTCATCGGCCGCTGCCCGGCCGCTCCGGGGCGGCGGCGAGGTCCGGCCGGTCGCCGTAGTGCCGCAGGAACAGCTCCTCGAGGGTGGGCGGCTGGCTGGTCAGTGAGCGGACGCCGGCCGCCCGCAGCACGTCGAGCACCGCGTCGAGCTCGGCGGTGTCGACCTCGAAGGTCGCCCGGGTTCCCTCCACCACGAGGTCGTGGACCCCCGCCAGCCGGTCCAGGCCGTCCGGCGGCCGGCCGAGCTCGGCCATGATCGAGGTACGCGTGAGGTGCCGCAGCTGGGAGAGGGTGCCGGACTCGACCCGGCGTCCGGCCCGGATGATGGTGACCCGGTCGCAGAGCCGCTCGACCTCCGCCAGGATGTGGCTGGACAGCAAGACGGTGTGGCCCTCGTCGCGGAAGCCGTCCACGCAGTCCCGGAACACCGCCTCCATGAGCGGGTCCAGGCCCGACGTCGGCTCGTCCAGGAGCAGCAGCTCCACGTCGGAGGCCAGGGCGGCCACCAGGGCGACCTTCTGCCGGTTGCCCTTGGAGTAGCTGCGGCCCTTCTTGGTGGGGTCCAGCTCGAACCGCTCCACGAGCTCGGCACGCCGCCGCTCGTCCAGGCCGCCGCGGAGCCGGCCCAGCAGGTCGATCACCTCACCACCGGTGAGGTTGGGCCATAGCGTCACGTCACCTGGGACGTAGGCCAGCCGGTGGTGCAGCCTGGCCGCGTCGCGCCACGGGTCGCCGCCCAGCAGCCGCACCAGTCCGGCGTCGGCGCGCAGCATCCCCAGGAGCACCCGGATCGTGGTCGACTTGCCGGCACCGTTCGGTCCCAGGAAGCCGTGCACCTCGCCCTGCGCGAGGCTCAGGTCCAGGCCGTCCAGGGCCCGCGTCGGGCCGAACGCCTTCACGAGCCCCTGGATCTCCACGGGTGCGGTCACGAACCCTCACGATAGGGGCGGGACCGCCGCGGACGGCGCCGACCTCGCGGGGCGGCCAGCACGATCCTGGATGCTAGACTCGAACACATGTTCGAGGACCAGGCCCGGTCGTGTCGCCGCCAGCCCGGCCCGACGGAGGGCTACGGTGGCGACATGGCCTTGCGCGCGCACGATGTCGCCCAAGAGCTCCGCCGCCGGCTTCCCGGCGTCCCGACGAAGAAGCTGCACAAGCTGCTCTACTACTGCCAGGGACACCACCTGGCCAGCCGCGGCGACCCCCTCTTCTCCGACTCCATCCAGGCCTGGGACATGGGACCCGTCGTCGCGGTGCTGTGGCATCAGGAGCGCGAGGCTGGACCGTCGGGGGATGCGAAGCCACTGTCGGAGGAGCAGCTCAACACGGTCGGCTATGTCGTCAGCCGGTACGGCCGGCTGTCGGGCACCGACCTCGAGCACCTCACCCACGCCGAGGACCCGTGGCTGCGTGCCGACCGTGGTCGCCAGCCGGGAGAGAGCGCACGCATCGAACCGGACTGGATGCGCGAGTACTTCGTCTCCTCGGTCGGGGACGAGGCCGACGCGCCTGACCTGCCGGAGCGCCGGCTGCTGAGCGCGTGGCTGGCCGCGGCGCCACAGCGGCGCTCGGATCCGCTCAGCCCGGACAGCCCCGAGGCCCTCCAGGCCCGCCTCGCCGATGCCGGGTAGCGACCCAGGCTGGTCGCTGGTCGGGTTCGGCGAGCGGATGGACGACTGGGTCGCGCTGGAGACTCCGCCGGACGACCTGAGGATCGCGGTGACGTCGTGGGTGCTCTCGCGCTTCGACGACCCCTACCAGGGCGTGCATCGCGAGCCGGGGTTCGAGAACCTGTGGTACGGCGCAGTTCCCGAGACCCGTCATGACGGCGACCAGGTCGTGGTCTGCTCCTACTGGATCGAGGAGCGCACCCGCACGGTGCGTTGTGACAGCATCGCCACGCTCGGCCTCCCGGCGTGACTGACCAGGCAGAGCCGGCGATGATTGAGAAGCCCCCGGTGGTTGAGGAGCGAGCTTGCGAGCCCGTCTCGACTTGGGCTGAGGAGCGCCCTTCGAGACGGGCTCCTTCGTCGCCCTCCTCAGGAACCGCGGAGCGAGCGTCTCGACTTGGGCTGAGGAGCGAGCTGCGAGCCCCCGGTGGTTGAGGAGCGAGCTTGCGAGCGTCTCGAAACCACCGACACCCGGGCTGGGACCCTGCCACGGGCCCGCTGGTTTCGAGACGCCTCCGCTACCGCTCCGGCTCCTCAACCAGCGGGGGGCGACCGGTGGCCCGAGGAGCGCCCTTCGAGACGGGCTCCTTCGTCGCCCTCCTCAGGAACCGCGGAGCGAGCGTCTCGAAACCACCGACACCCGGGCTGGGACCCTGCCTCGGGGCCCGCTGGTTTCGAGACGCCTCCGCTACCGCTCCGGCTCCTCAACCAGCGGGATCCCGCCCACTCAGGGGCGGGTGAGCAGCTCGGCGGACCGGCGGCGGTGCTCCTCGGTGCTGAGGTACTCCTCGGAGAACCCGGGGTGGGTCAGCTCGGGCATCGGGCTCTTGCCGGGAAGGGGCTGGCCGGCGCTGTCCATGCCGAGCGCGTGCAGGGTGACCGGGTGCGGCGGCGCGGCACCCAGCACGCCGGCGAAGTGGCAGGCCACCTTGTGCCGGGACCCCACCTGGAGCAGTGGCGGCTCGACCTTGGCGCAGATGTCCTGCGCCAGCCAGCACCGGGTCCGGAAGCGGCATCCCGACGGCGGGTTGACCGGGCTGGGCACGTCGCCCTCCAGCCGGATCCGCTCGCGCCTCCCGCCGATCGCGGCCTGCTTCACGTCGGGCACCGCCGACAGCAGCGCCTGCGTGTAGGGATGCTGCGGGCGCGCGTACAGCGTCTCCCGGTCCCCGACCTCGACGATCTTGCCCAGGTACATCACCGCCACCTCGGGGCAGAAGTGCCGCACCACGGCGAGGTCATGGGCGATGAAGAGGAACGCGATGCCGAACTCCCGCTGCACGTCCTGGAGCAGGTTGACCACCTGGGCCTGGATCGACACGTCCAGGGCGGAGACGGGCTCGTCGGCGACCAGCAGCTTGGGCTGCAGCGCCAGGGAGCGGGCGATGCCGATCCGCTGCCGCTGACCGCCGGAGAACTCGTTGGGGTAGCGGTTGTAGTGCTCGGGGTTGAGCCCCACCACCGCGAGCAGCTCGCGGACCCGCTTCAACGTGTCCTTCTTGGGCACCATGTTGTGCACCCGCAGCGGCGTCCCGACGATGCTGCCGACGGTGTGACGGGGGTTCAGCGAGCTGTACGGGTCCTGGAAGATCATCTGGATCTCGCTGCGCAGCGGCAGCATCTGCTTGGGCGAGAGCCCCCCGATCTCGCGGCCGTCGAAGATCATCTGGCCGCCGGTGGGGTCGTACAGCCGGGTGATCAGCCGGCCGGTCGTCGACTTGCCGCAGCCGGACTCTCCGACCAGGCCGAGCGCGCCGCCGCGGGGAACCTCGAAGGACACCCCGTCGACCGCCTGCACGTGCGCGATGGTCCGCCGCACCAGACCCGACGACTTGATCGGGAAGTACTTCTTCAGGTCGATCACCGACAGGATCGGCCCGTCCGGGCTCGGCGGCGTCGGCGGCCGGCCCCCGGCCTCCGGCTCTGCGACGGACGTCATGGCTGGTCACCTTCCTGCGGGGCGCCGTCCGTGCCGGCCACGACCGTCGGTCCGGCCAGGGGCGGGGCCGGGTCGTCCGCCACCAGCAGGTGCCCCTCCTCGTCGACCAGGTCGGGCGCGATCTCCGGCAGCACCTCGGCCAGGTAGATGTCCTCCGGGTTCGCCAGGTGGCACCGCTTGAGGTGGCCCGGACCACGCGTGCCCGGCAGCAGCTCGGGCAGCGTCGTGGTGCACAGGTCTCCGGGCACCTTGTCGCGGTGCAGGCACCGGGGATGGAACGAGCAGCCGGACGGCGGGTTGAGCAGGCTCGGCGGGTTGCCGGGGATCGGCAGCAGCCGGGCGTCGGTGTCCGCGGTGACGTCGGGGACGCTGGACAGCAGGCCCCAGGTGTAGGGCATCTCCGGGTGGACCAGCAGCTCGCGGGTCGGCCCGGTCTCCACCGCCCGCCCGGCGTACATCACCAGCACCTCGTCGGCCATCTCGGCGATCACCCCGAGGTCGTGGGTGATCAGGATGATCGCGGAGTCGAACTCGCGCTGCAGCTGCCCCAGCAGGTCCAGGATCTGGGCCTGGACGGTGACGTCGAGCGCGGTCGTGGGCTCGTCGGCGATGAGCAGCTTCGGGTCGTTGACCAGCGCCATCGCGATCATCGCGCGCTGCCGCATGCCGCCGGAGAACTGGTGCGGGTAGTCGTCGACGCGGCTGGCCGCCTGCGGGATGCCGACCAGGTCCAGCATCTCCACGGACTTCTTCTTCGCGGTCTGCTTGGAGGTGTCGTGGTGGACCTGGTAAGCCTCGGCGATCTGGCTCCCGACCGAGTAGAAGGGGTGCAGCGCGGTCAGCGGGTCCTGGAAGATCATCGCTGCGGCATTGCCACGCAGCTTGCGCATGTCGTCCTCGGGCAGCCCGACCACCTCCTGCCCGGCGAGCCGGATGGAGCCGGAGATCCGCGTGCTGGCCGGGTTGTGCAGCCCCATCACGGCCATCGACGACACCGACTTGCCCGAGCCGGACTCCCCGACGATCCCCAGGGTCTGGCCCTGGGTCACCGAGTAGGACAGGCCGCTCACCGCGTTGACCAGACCGTCGGCGGTGGGGAACTTCACGGTCAGGTCGTCGACCACCAGGTACGGCTCGCCCGCCGCGCTGGGTGCCGGCTCGGTGAGGAAGGACTCCGCGGTGCTCACGCCCGTGCTTCCCGTCTCGTGAGGCGCCGGGGTAGGGATCGACGATGGTCCGGTTTCGCGTTCGTGGGTCGCCGGGCTTGTGGTCGCCGGCGCCGCGGTGCGGTCACCGGCGGTCGCCTCCCTCGTGTTCTCGGCTCGCTCCGCTCGCTCACGTGAGACGCACCCTCGGGTCGATGACGGTGTACATGACGTCGACGACGACGTTGGAGAACACCACCAGCGCCGCCGCGAACAGCACGGTCGTGGCGACGATGGGGAAGTTCTGGTCGTGGACCGCCTGGATCGAGAGCCGGCCGATCCCGTTGAGGCTGAAGATGTACTCGGTGAAGATCGTCCCCCCCAGCAGCGTCGCGAAGTCGAGGCCGAAGATGGTCACGACCGGCACGATGGCCGCCCGCAGCGCGTGCCGGCGGGTCACGACGCGGGGCGCCAGGCCCTTCGCCTTGGCGGTGCGGACGTAGTCCTCCCCGAGCGCGTCGACCATCGAGCCCCGGCTGAACCGGGCGTACGACGTGGAGTTGGTGACCCCGAGCACCACCCAGGGCAGCAGCAGCCCGGTGAACCAGGCCCACGGGTTGTCCAGGAGCGGGGTGTACTGCGGCGTGGGCACCACCTTCCAGATGATGACCAGGTAGATCTGGGCGAGCAACGCGACCAAGAAGTACGGGATGGAGCTGATCACCAGCGACGAGCTCACCAGCGCCTTGTCGGTCACCGTCCCGCGCCGCTGCGCCGCCAGCGACCCGAGCAGCAGCCCCAGCGGGAAGAAGATGCACGCGGCGCCGACCGCGAGCGACACCGTGATCGGCAAGCCGTCCTTCATCAGGTCGAAGACCGGCTCGCGGGTGGTGTAGGAGATCCCGAAGCACGGAGCGGGACAGTCGATCGTGGACGCGCCGAAGTCGATCTCACGACCGGTGAAGATGCCCTTGAACCACAGCACGTACTGGTGCACGACCGAGTCGTTGAAACCGAGGCTCTCGTTGAGCGCGTCGACCCGCTCGGCGGTGCAGTTGGCGCTCTGCGCCTGGCAGAGCTTCTGGCCGGGGTTGGCCGGTCCGAAGAAGAACAGCGCGAACACGATCATCGAGGTCACCCACAGCACCAGCAGAGCCGCGATGGTGCGGCGCACGATGTAGCCCAGCATGGCGGTCCTCCTGTGGTCTCGACGGCGCCCGGGTCCGGCTGACCGGGCCGGGTGCCCGGCCGCCCGTGGGACGGCCGGGCACCGAGTGGTCCGGTGCTACCGCGTGGCTACTGCTTGATCCACACGGTCTTGAACGTCGGCTGCGCCAGGACCTGGTCGTTGTTGGCGCCCTGGACCGCCGAGCCGTGGATGAACGCGTTGCCGATGAAACCGATGTTGAAGGTCGGCAGGATGTCGGTGCCGATCTGCTTGTCCATCTCGCCCCAGAGGCCGGGCTGGTCCTCCAACGGCTTGGTTTGGATGTCGTCCATCTGCGCGTCGAGCTCCTTGTCGGCGAGGTAGGAGTAGTTCTGGTTCGAGCCGGTGCCGTACACCGGGGGGAACCACGAGGAGCCCGACGGCCAGTCCGCGCACCAGGCGAGCCGGGTCTTGATGTCCGGCTTCCAGTTCGCGTCCTGGGTCTTCTCGATCCACTCGTCGTCGGTGGCGAACGCGATCGGCTTGGGCTCGAAGCCGGCAGCCTTGAGGCCCTTGACGATGGCGTTCTTCTCGTCGACCCGCAGCGGGTCCTCGGTGGTGTAGCCGAAGCTCACCGTCTGGCCCACTGCACCGGCGTCCTCCAGCAGCTTCTTGGCGGCGTCGGTCTCGGTGTTCATGCCCTTGTTGCCCAGCGCGTCGTACTCGACGCGCCCAGGCGTGCCCGGCGGCATGATCGTGGTGCCCGGGATCCGGGTCACCCCGACCGTGACGCCGCGGGCCAGCCACGCCTCCTGGTACGGCCACGCCAGCGCCAGCGCCTTGCGGACGTTGATGTCCTTGGACCACTTCGGGTCGCGCATGTTGATGTACACCTGCGCAGTGCACGGCGTCGGTCCGGTGACCAGCTGGCCGGCCTCGTCCCCGGCCTGCAGGTTCGCCGCGGTGACGTTCTGGTTGAGGATGCCGAACTCGCCGTCACCGGAGTTGTTCAGGATCTGCTTCTCCGGGACGTTGGGGTCGCCGTAGTCGGCCTTGATCACGTACTTGTCCGGGTAGGCGGTGCGGGCCGGGTCACTCGCGGCGTCCCAGTTCTCGTTGCGCACCAGGGTGAACCCGTGACCGGGGTTGATGTTCCCGTCGAGCTTGTAGGGACCGGTCGACACCGGGTGGAGCTGGTACTCCGTCGGGTCCTTGTCCTTCTGCGCCACGGGGATCGGGCCCATGGCCGGGAACGAGCCCCAGTACGGCAGGTCGGGGAACGGCTTGGCCATCTTCAGCGTGATGGTCTGGCCGTCGACCTCGGTGCACTCACACGACTTGCCCTTGTCCAGGTAGGGGCCGCGGAAGGTGTCGCCGTTGAGGAAGTACTCCTTGGTGTAGCTCGCGCCGGTCGGGAAGGTGCCCTCTCCGAAGGCGCCGAAGGACCGCTCGATGCCGAAGACGAGGTCGTCCATCGTCACGTCGGAGCCGTCCTCCCACTTGATCCCGTCGCGGATCGTGAACTTCCACTCGGTGAAGTCCTTGTTGGGGGTGCCCAGGTCGGTGGCGAGGTCGGGGACCAGCACCATGTCGCCGTCGACGTACTTGAACTGGGTGAGCGACCGCGTCATCAGGCCCGAGAGCACGGAGGTCGCGGCGGTGACGTAGGCCTCGGTGGGGTCCATGGTCGTGGTGCCGGTCGTGGACATGACCGTCACGGTGCCGCCCTCGGTGGCGCCGTCGATCTCGACCGGGCCCTCGGCCTTCGGGTCCTTGCCGGAGCCGGCGGTCCCGGCGTTGGTGTTGTCGGAGTCGACGGTGCTGCTGCCACCGTCTCCCTCGTCGTCGCTGCCGCCGCCGCAGGCGGCCAGGGCCATGAGCCCCGCCACGGTCACGGCGGCCAGTGACCTCTTGAGTCGCATGAGGTCTTTCGTCCCCTTTCTGGTTCGGTGCTGCGGTCCGCGGTCGGCTGTGCTGCCTACCGGCGGGTCTTCGGGTCGAAGGCGTCGCGGATCGCGTCGCCGAGGAGGTTCAGGGCCAGCACGAGGAAGACCACCCCGAGCAGCGGGGGCCACAGCCACTGCGGGTAGTTCTCGAAGTCACCCACGGCGCGGTCGATGGTCTGGCCCCAGGAGGGGCGTGAGGTCAGGCCGATGCCGAGGTAGGCCAGGCCCGCCTCGGCCGAGACGAAGGCCGGCAGTCCCAGCGACACCGAGACGATGATCGGCGCGGTGAGGTTCGGCAGCAGCTCCTTGAACAGGATCTGCCGGGTCGGCACGCCGATCACCCGGGCCGCCTGCACGAACTCCCGCTCGCGCAGCGAGAGGACCTCGCCGCGCAGCAGCCGGGCCAGCGTCATCCAGCCGAAGAACGACAGCACGCCGATGATCGCCCAGAACTGCGCCCTGTCCAGCGCGGCCTCGTCCTCGGCGAAGCGGCCCACGATGATCGGTGCCAGGGTCAGCGCGCCCAGGATGAACGGGAAGGAGAGGAACACGTCGATGAAGAAGGTGATGATCCGGTCCAGCCAGCCGGTCGCGAAGCCTGCCACGAGGCCGACCACGATGCCGATGACCGTGGTCAGCACCGTGGCCAGCGTGGCCACCTCCAGCGACGTGCGGCAGCCGTAGACCCACTCGGCCAGCAGGTCGTTGCCGGTGCCGGGCGCCACGCCCAGCGGGGCCTTCCAGGAGAACCCGTAGTCGGGCGGACCGAACTTCCCGTAGCGGGTGAGCGGGTCGATGACCTCCAGGCCTGGCGCGGCCCGGAGCTCGACCCCGAAGATCTTGCAGATCACCGGGGCGAAGATCGCGACCAGCACGAAGAACAGCACGACGCCGATGCAGACCAGCGCGATCTTGTCGTGGCGCAGCCGTTCCAGGGCGATGCGCGACGGCGACTTGCCGGCGACCTCCTTGGTCGCGGGGGGTTCCGGCGAGAGCGGCTCGACATGGTGCAGGCTCGCCTCGGTCGCCGGAATGGTCATCAACACCCCCAGAGTCAAGGCCGGTCGGGTCCGTCG
Organism: Nocardioidaceae bacterium; assembly: GCA_044866695.1. Classification (GTDB taxonomy): domain Bacteria; phylum Actinomycetota; class Actinomycetes; order Propionibacteriales; family Nocardioidaceae; genus JBIOUF01. The sequence goes on from JBIOUF010000181.1 coordinate 10,566, forward strand.
CTGCTCCCGGGCATGCCGTGCCGCCCGGGGGTCCGTGGCGACTCTATGTGACCTACGGCACCGAGACGATGCAGGATCCGTAACGATCTGGTCTCGCGCTGGTCCGGCAGACGGTGCTCCGCGGTGTCCGGTCAGCCCGGAATGTCCGGCTCCGGCGTGGCGTCGACGCCCGCCTCGCGGCGCTGCTCGGGCGTGATCGGCGCCGGCGCCCCGGTGAGCGGGTCGTAGCCGCCGCCGGTCTTGGGGAAGGCGATCACCTCGCGGATCGAGTCGGTGCCGGAGAGCAGGGCGCAGATCCGGTCCCAGCCCAGCGCGATGCCGCCGTGCGGCGGGGCGCCGTACCGGAACGCCTCGAGGAGGAAGCCGAACTTCTCCCGCGCCTGGTCCTCCGAGAGCCCCATGACCTTGAAGACGCGCTCCTGGACGTCCCCGCGGTGGATACGGATCGAGCCGCCGCCGATCTCGTTGCCGTTGCAGACGATGTCGAAGGCGTAGGCCAGCGCGGAGCCGGGGTCGGTGTCGAAGTCGTCCATGCTCTCCCTCTTGGGCGAGGTGAACGCGTGGTGCACGGCGGTCCAGGCGCCGCTGCCGACCGCGACGTCGCCCGCGGCGACCGCCTCGTCGGCGGGCTCGAACA
>JBIOUF010000182.1:0-2683 GCA_044866695.1 Nocardioidaceae bacterium
GCCCGCGTTCGCGCTCGAGCAACGTCTTCGACGGCTCGGCGACCCCCGCGACCGGCGGCCCGAACGGGATCCCGCGCCGCAGCATCAGCCGCAGCAGCGAGTCGGCGGGCGTGCCGAGGTCGGTGCCGGCGTCGCGAGGGTTCACGGTGCGGATGTGCGCGACCACCGGGCAGGCCCGGCCGGGCAGGTCGCTCCTGGCCGGCGGGTACGCCGCCGCGTCGTGGTCGTGCGGGGGTCGCAGCCGGGGCGCCGGGGTGTCGTCGTGGTAGAGGAAGTGGTTGTTGGCCAGCTCGTCGGCGCCCAACGCCGGGTCGTCGGCCAGCGGGGTGCGCGAGAGCGGCGCGCCGCTGGGCCACCGGCCCACCAGCATCGCCGCGAACCGCTCGGGCGGGACGCCGGCCTGCGCGGCGCCGGCCCGGACCTGGCGGCGGAACCCGGCGACGTCCTGGCGCAGCCGGCGGCAGACCAGGTAGGAGCCGAGGCGGGCCCAGGAGGGGACGCCGGCGACCGGGTCGGCCGGGCGGAGCGGGTCCTCGCTGTGCTGTCGCGGCAGGCCGAGCAGCACCTGACCCGGCCAGAGCAGCGGTTGGCCCGGCTTGCCGAACAGGTCGGCGTGCGGGTCGTCGGGTGCGAGGTGGCGCGGGGTGACCGGGTCGCCGGAGGCCAGCACCCCGCGGATGCCGGGTTGCGAGACGCCGTCTCGGAACCCGAAGTGCTCGTGGCCGGCGAGCCCGCCGGGCAGGTCGTCCCCGCGCTGCCGCAGCAGCAGCACGACGCCGTGGCGGGCGGCCTCGGCGAGCACCAGCTCGGCGGCGTCCGCCCGGTCCACGGGGTCGTCGGAGCCGACCACCACCAGGGCGTCGGCCTCCCGGCCCGGAGCCCCGACCAGCCATCGCGCCGGGTGGCCCTCGGCACCGGGGTCGGAGGGGTCGCCCAGGTACGCCGACCGGACGGCCAAGCCCTGCCGGAAGCTCTCGTCGCGGAGGCGGGAGGCCTCCTCGGCGCCGAGCAGGGACACCAGCCCGGGGTAGGACAGGCCGAGCGCGTGCCAGGTCGCCCCGAGGACCGGGGCCCGGCCGCCCAGCCGGCGGCGCTCCTCCCGCAACGCCCGCCGGAACCGGAGCACCTGTCCCATGCTGGTCAGCCTCGGCGCCAGCCAGGCCAGCAGCCGCCGGGCGCCGGCCGGGTCGCCGAACCGGAGGAACAGCAGCTCCTGGTGGGGCTTGTTGAAGCCGGGCACGACGTTGCCCTGGACGTCTGCCAGCGTCCGGTCGTCGAAGACGGGCTCCTCGAGCCGACGACCGGTGGTCGAGGAGCGAGCCTGCGAGCGTCTCGAGACCACCCGCCGTTCGACCTGCTCACCTCGCGTCATCGCGGCAGACCCTCCCGTGGCAGCCCGGCGACCGTGCGCGTGGCCACGGTGACGTGCTCGGCGAGCTGACCGCCGGTGGTCACCGGTCGCCCGCCGATCCGGACGTCTCCGACCAGGAAGCCCTCCCCGGGCGGCACCTCGTAGGCCAGCCGCAGCGCGGCGCCGGTGCGGCCCCGCACCAGCCGCCAGTAGTCGCCGACGGGAGTGCCGTCGGGCCTGGTCCAGCCGGTGTCGTCCCAGTGCGTCATCACGACGCCGGGCGTGGGGTCGGTCGCGACCAGCCGGGCCTGCCGGCTGGCCGCCCAGATGTCCAGCTCGAGGCGAGCGTCGGAGGCGGTCTGGCGAGAGTAGGGCAGGGCGTCGTAGCCGTCGCGGACGCCGGGGCCGGCGCGCTCCTGGGAGACCCCGAGCAGGTCGGACATCGAGTTGATCCCGCAGACGAAGTGGACGATGCCGTCGGTGGTGTTCCACCGGTTGCCGGGCTCGTACCGGCTGCCGTCGGGGAACAGGTCCTCGCGGCGCACCTCGGGCGACACCAGCTCCTGGTACAGGGAGAGGACCCGCTGGGGCGCCGAGCGAGCTAGCAGCGCCCAGTACTCAGGGGTCTCGGTGACGAAGGTGACCCGCGAGACCACCCCGCCGACGCGCTCGGTGTGCCACTCCAGGTACTCCACCTGCGAGTCCCGGTCCTCCGCCGCCGCGAACGCGGCGGCCCGGTCGTCGCGGTGCCCCACCAGCAGCGGACGCGGGAACCCGCCCCAGCCGTGGGTCCGTCCCACCGGCGCGGTGACCTGCTCCTCGCTCGGGTCGACGTAGGCCCCGGCCCCGCTCACCGGCGTCCGCCGTCGCACCAGCCCCCGCACCAGGTCGTGCCATGCGGTGGCGAACCGGTCGTCACCCGGCAGGTCGTCGAGCCCTTCGGGAAGCCGGAACGTGGTCGGCGGCATGGGTGACAGGTTCCCATGCGAGCCCCCGGCGGCCCGAGGAGCGAGCCTGCGAGCGACCGGCGGCCCGAGGAGCGAGCTTGCGAGCGTCTCGAAACCACCGGCACCCTGGCTCGGGTCCTGCCACGGTCCCGCTGGTTGGCTTCGTGACGCTCGCAAGCTCGCTCCTCAACCGAAGTCGAGACGCCTCCGCTGATCGCTCCGGCTCCTCAACCAGCGGTGCCGGTGGTTGGGTGCGAGCCCGTCTCGGCCTGGCTGAGGGGCGACCTTGCGAGGGGCGTCAGGAGCGTTCGGAGCCGTGGACACTCTCGAGGTCGTCGTCGGTCCTGGGCATCAGGACGGCAAGGCCCGCGATGGCCGCGCACAG
>JBIOUF010000183.1:0-11160 GCA_044866695.1 Nocardioidaceae bacterium
GCGAGCTTGCGCCCCCCCGGTGGTTGAGGAGGGCGAGCTTGCGAGCCCGTCTCGAAACCACCACCGGCACCGTGGCTGGGACCCAGCCACACGCCCGAGGCACCGGGGGTTGAGGAGGGCGCCCTTCGAGACGGGCTCCTTCGTCCTCAACCACCGGGATGTGCCAGACGCCGTCCGCTGGGTCCAGGCGAGGCGACCGGCCTCACCTTCGTCGGCTGACCGCGGGCGGCGCCGCCCGGGCCAGCGCCGGAGCCTCCCGGATGGCTCGCAGGACGTTCCCGGCCTCGTCGCGGCGGCCCCGGACCAGGCTGAGCGCGGTGACTGCGAGGGCGACGGCGTACGGCTTGGCGCGCACCAGCGCGTTCTCGCCGTACCGGAGGTGCACGACGAACAGGTTGCGGTACATGTACCGGCCCTTCCACGACCGCATGTCGTGCTGCTGGTCGAAGTCGAGCTGACGGGTCAGCACCGCGTCCCGCACCGCCACGATCGCGAACCCGGCCCGCCGGATCCGCAGGGCGTAGTCGACGTCGTCGTAGAAGATGAAGAACCCTCGGTCCGGCAGCCCCACCCGCTCCACGACGGCGCGGGTGACCATGAAGCCCTCGAAGGCAACGTTCTCCAGCGGCACCTCGGCCGGCATCGCGGCGCGCGTGCGGTACCGCTGCTCGACGCTCTCCCGCTTGGGCCGCACGGCCAGGGGGTTGCGCAGGTCGAAGCGGGTCGCCGCCTTCTCGCACAGGCGGCCGCCGCGGTCCTCGCGGGTCGCCATCAGCGCCGGCCCCGGATGGGCCAGCAGCACACCCAGGCACTCCCGGTCCGCGACGACGTCGTCGTCCATCAGCCAGATCCGGTCCAGGCCGGCCTCGTAGGCCGCCTGCACGCCGAGGTGGAACCCGCCGGCGCCGCCGAGGTTCCGGGCCGGCCGGATCACCCGCAGCGGCAGGTCGTCGTGTCGGGCCAGCACCGCCGGGGTCTCGTCGGTGCTGGCGTTGTCCACCACGAGCACCAGGTCCGGCCTGCGGTGCGACCGGGTCAGCCCGTCCAGGCACCGGTCGAGCAGCTCGGCACGGTTGTAGGTGACCACCACGACGGCGACGGTCGGCCCGCCAGGGCCCGCGTCCGGCCCGGTCACGACAGGAACCGCCGATGCCCGGTGAAGTCGCCGCGAGCCGCCGCCCAGGCGGCGCGCCCGCTCAGGACCAGCCGGGCCGGGCGTGGCCGGGTGAACAGGTAGAACCACACCGTCTTGACCACGAACGCCAGGACGCCGAGCAGACCCACGTAGGCGCGCAGGTTGGTCAGGTTGTTGCGCACCATGCAGTAGTGCTTCAGGTCGGAGTCGGTGTGGTTGTACGTCGTCCGGCCCCACATCATCGGCGTGCCGAGGTCGTCGGTCGCCGGGTGCGCGAACCGCGCGGCCGTGACGGTCCCCACCCGGGCACCCGCCGCGCGGGCCCGCCACAGGTACTCCACGTCGTCGCCCCAGATGAAGAACTCCTCCCGCGGCAGCCCGATCCGGCGCACCAGGCTCGCGGTGACCAGGACGCCGTTGAACGGGATCACCACGTCCCGGAGCAGCCCGCCGGTCGCGAGCGCCTCGGCGTCGGCGGTGCGGTGCAGCACCCGCGCCGTACCGGGGAGGCGGATCGGGAAGCACAGCCGGCCGGCGTCCTGCTCGGCGACGACCGCGGGGCCCCAGAGATCCAGGCGCCCGTCCTCGCGGAGCAGCACGTCCAGGCAGTCCGGGGCGGGCACCCCGTCGTCGTCCATGAGCCAGGCCAGCTCGGCGCCGTCGGCCACGGCACGCTCGAGCCCGGCGTGGAAGCCGCCCGCTCCACCGGTGTTGGTGGGCAAGGTGAGAAGGGTCACCGGGACCGGCAGGGTGAGCGCGCGGACCATGTCCGGGGTGCCGTCGGTCGAGGCGTTGTCGACGACCAGGACGGCGTCGGGCCGCCGGGTGCCCGCCGCGACGGCGTGCAGCAGGCGGGAGAGCAGCGAGCGGCGGTTCCAGGTCACGACGACGGCGACGACCCGGGAAGCCACGCGGCGACTCTAGTGCCCCCGCCATACCAAGCCACGAGGCGCGCACGCCCGGGACGGCCGCCGGCGTCAGCAGGCGCGGGACAGGTCCGCGGCCTCGTTGGCGGCGTACCCACCTGCCCGGTTGCCCAGCGAGCCCCCGGTGCTCGCACCGGCGGCGCCGCGGGAGAAGCCCTTCCCGCCGGAGCCGGAGCGGTGCTCGCCGGCCTCGCCGTCGGCCTTGCCCTCGGCCTCGTCGATCGCCGCCTGGACCATCTGGTGGATCTCGTCCAGGTCTGGGTCGGAGGTGTCCACCATCGGCGGCACCAACGACAGGGTGCTGATCTGCTGGCTGCGCGCCTTCAGCGCCAGGTCGATGAACCGGTCGAGCTCGGAGGCGGGCAGGTCGGTCTCGACGAGGTTCTCCCCGGCCTTGGCCAGGCGCTCGAACCTGGTGATCACCGTGGTGGGGCTGAGCTGGCGCAGCATGGCGTTCATCACGCACTTCTGGCGGGCCATGCGGGAGTAGTCGTCGGAGGTGTCCCGGCCGCGGGCGAACCACAGCGTCTCGTAGCCGTCCAGCTTGTGCACGCCGGGCTGCAGCCATCGGGTGGCCGGGTGGTCCAGCGGGATCCGGTCGCGGACGTTGAGGGTCAGCCCGCCCATCGCGGCCACCAGGCTCTGGAACCCCTGGAGGTTCACCATCGCGAAGTAGTTGACCTTCAGCCCGGTGATGCCCTCGACGCCCTGGACGGTGGCCTCGATGCCCGGCCTGGAGACGCCACGGAACAGCGAACGGTTGTCGGCGGCGAAGGTGACCAAGCTGTTCAGCGTGCAGTCCGCGCAGTCGTACCCGTCGGGGAACTGCTCGGCCATCACCGACCCGTCGGGGAACTCGAAGCCGGTGAGGTTGCGCGGCAGGCCGAACAGCACGGTGCGACCGGTCTCGGCGTCGATGCTGGCCAGCGTGAGGCTGTCCGGTCGCAGCCCCCACCGGCCGGCCCCGGAGTCGCCCCCGAGCAGCAGCACGTTGTACCTGCCGTCGTGGGCGCCGCTCGCGGTGGCGTCGCCGAACATGGTCGCGATGAAGTCGCGCTGTACGGCGACCAGGTGCGAGGTGAACAGCAGCGTGCCTGCGACCGCGAAGCACAGCGCCCCGTTGAGGCCCACCACCACGAGGCGCTGCCGCTGCTCCAGCTCGAGCGGGCGGCCGAGCCGCCAGGCGTCGACGAACAGCGCCGCCCAGCCCACCGCGAGCGCGCAGAGCACCAGGCGCAGCAGGCCCAGCATCGCGGTGCTGCTGAGCAGCCAGAACACCAAGCCGTGCCAGAGCAGGCCCACGCCCACGACGAACGCCAGTGCGGCCAGGCAGCCGAGCCAGATCCGGATCGCCACGCGGCCGACCTGCTTGCGGCCGGCGACCAGCTGCGCCGAGCCGGGCAGCACCAGCGTCATCAGCAGCAGGGTCAGCGCGCGGCGGAAGTGGATCCGGGCCAGCGCGGCGGTGCGGTCCGGACGGCTCGACCCGGGGGAAGGGGCGGGTGGCATCGGCGATGCGGCCTTTCACGTCGAGGTCCGCCCAGTATCACCAGTCACAGGCGCACCATGGGTCACGGCGCGCCGTACCGCGTCCAGGGCTGCCCGGGCGGCGCGCGGGTACGGTCGGGACATGGCCGAGCAGCCCCCACCCCGTCCGGGGTCCGGAGGCGGTCCGGACGACGCCGGTTACGACTGGCTGTACTCGGTGCAGCGCAGGGGCGTCGGCGAGCGCTCCGCCGATGCGCCCGGCGGGAGCCGGTCGGAGCCTGGGACCGGAGCCGACCACGACCCGGCGCTCAGCGACCCCGAGCCCACCCAGGTGCTGCGCACGCCGCCCGGAGCGGGGCCGCCGGCCAGGACCGCTCCGCCGCACCGCGAGCCGCCGCAGCGGCGGGTGGTGCCCGCCCCACCACCGGGTCAGCCGCGTCGGCGGCGCCGGTTCCGGTTCCGGTGGCTGCTGGCGCTCCTCGCGCTGTGGGTGCTGTACCTGGTCGCGGTGCCGCTGTACGCATGGAGCACCGTGGAGAAGGTCGACGCCGACCCCGGCGGCGACCGGCCCGGCGAGCAGCCCGGCACGACGTACCTGGTGGTGGGCTCCGACGCCCGCGCCGGCCTGGCCGGCCAGCGCACCGACACGATCATGGTCCTGCACACCGGCTCCGGTCCGAACCTGCTGATGTCGGTCCCGCGCGACTCCAACGTCGACGTCCCCGGGCACGGGACCGACAAGATCAACGCCGCGTTCGCCTACGGCGGCCCGAAGCTGCTGGTGCAGACGGTCGAGCAGAACACCGGCATCCGGGTCGACCACTACGTGGAGATCGGCTTCACGGGCCTGGTCGGGCTGGTGGACGCGGTCGGCGGCATCGAGATCTGCCCGACCACCGCGATGAAGGACGAGCTGGCCGGCCTGGACGTCGCCAAGGGCTGCCAGGAGGCGGACGGGAAGACCGCGCTGGCCTACGCCCGGTCCCGGCACACCTCCGAGCTCGGCGACATCGACCGGGCCAGGCACCAGCGCGAGGTGGTCTCCGCGATCGGCAGCGAGGTGGTCGGCTGGCGGACGGTGGTGAACCCGGTCCGCTACTGGCGGGTCAACACCGCCGCGGCCGACTCGGTGCGCGTCGACGAGGAGATGGGTCCCCTCGACGCCGCGAGGTTCGCGCTGGCGATGACCCGCGTCGACGGCGAGGGCGGCCTGACCTGCGGCGTCCCCATCGCCAACCTGGACGTGGACTGGGACCCCGAGCGAGCCGAGCGGCTGTTCACCCTGGTCGCCGAGGACCGCACCGACGAGGTCTCCGGCAACCTCTGCAGCGCCTCCGGCCTGGCCCAGTAGCCACGCTGGACCAGCAGCAGCAGCCCCGGTGGTCGAGGAGCAGCCCCGGTGGTCGAGTAGCCACGGTGGTTGAGGAGCGAGCCGCTAGGCGAGCGTCTCGAAACCACCGGCGCACACCTTCCCAGCCCCCACCCCGAGGAAGACCCGCCGGCTCGCCCCAACCACCCGGAGGAAGACCCGCCGGCTCGCCCCACCACCCGGAGGAAGATGCGCCGGCTCGCCCACCCACCCGGAGGAAGTTGCGCCGGGTCGGTGGGGTCAGAAGCCGGCGGTGCCGCCGCGGCTCTCGCCGCGGACGACCCGGCCCTTCTCGCGGGCGGAGTCGCGCAGGCGGGTCTGGAACTGAGTGACCTGCGCGCGCAGCGCCTCGTCGGAGGCGGCCAGGATCCGCACGGCGAGCAGGCCGGCGTTGCGGGCGTTGCCGATCGACACGGTGGCCACCGGGACGCCGGACGGCATCTGCACGATGGACAGCAGCGAGTCCAGCCCGTCCAGGTGGCGCAGCGGGACGGGCACCCCGACGACGGGGAGCGGGGTGACCGCGGCCAGCATGCCGGGCAGGTGGGCGGCTCCGCCGGCGCCAGCGACCACCACCCGCAGCCCCCGCCCGGCCGCGTCCCGGCCGTAGGCGAGCATCTCCTCCGGCATCCGGTGCGCCGAGACCACGTCGGCCTCGTACGGCACCCCGAACTCCTCGAGCGCCTCGGCGGCCGCGCGCATCGTCGGCCAGTCCGAGTCCGACCCCATGACGATGCCGACCAGGGCGCGACCGTCCGTCGCGGTCATGCCGACTCCTCCCCGAGCTCGCCTCGGAACCACGCCGCGGCATGCAGGGCTCGCTCACGGACCTGCTCCAGGTCGTCGCCGTACGCCGTGACATGGCCGACCTTCCGGCCGGGCTCGACCTGCTTGCCGTAGAGGTGCACCTTCACCGCGGGGTCGCGGGCCAGCACGTGCGGGTAGCCGGCGTACAGGTCGCCGGCGAGGCCGGGGTCGTCGCCGCCGAGGATGTTGACCATCACCGTCCACGGTGAACGGCGGGCCGGAGAGCCCAGCGGCAGGTCCAGGACAGCGCGGAGGTGGTTCTCGAACTGGCTGGTCACCGCGCCCTCGATGGTCCAGTGCCCGGTGTTGTGCGGGCGCATCGCCAGCTCGTTGACCAGCACCCTCCCGTCGCGGGTCCAGAACATCTCGACCGCGAGGATCCCGGTGACGTCGAGCGCGGCGGCGACGGTCATGGCGACCTGCTGCGCCTCCAGCGCCAGCCGTTCGGGGAGGTCCGGGGCCGGGGCGACCACCTCCCAGCAGATCCCGTCGCGCTGCACCGACTCCACGACGGGGTACGCCGCCACCTGGCCGGACGGCGCGCGCGCCACGAGGGCGGAGAGCTCGCTGCGGAAGTCCACCCGCTCCTCCGCGAGCACCCCGACCCCCGCCAGCTCGGCGGCGGCGAACGCGGCCGCGCACTCGCGCTCCGAGCCGGCCAGCCACACCCCCTTGCCGTCGTAGCCCCCGCGGGTCGTCTTGAGCACGACGGGAAGCCCGCCGACGGTCGCGGCGAAGTCGAGCACCTGGCTGGTCGAGGCGACCATCGCGTGCCGCGGGCACGGCACGCCCAGGTCGGTGAGCCGCGCCCGCATCAAGCCCTTGTCCTGGGCGTGCACGAGGGCGTGCGGCCCGGGGCGGCAGGCGTGGCCCTCGGCGGCCAGTGCGCGCAGGTGCGCGGTGGGCACGTGCTCGTGGTCGAAGGTGACCACCGCGCAGCCCTCCGCCACGAGGCGCAGCGTCTCCAGGTCGCGGTAGTCCCCGACCGTGGTCTGCGGCACCACCTGCGCGGCGGACCCGTCGGCCGCTTCGGCGAGCAGCCGCAGCGGGACCCCGAGCCCGACGGCAGCCTGCGCGGTCATGCGCGCCAGCTGACCTCCTCCGACGACGGCCACGGTGGGTGCGGTGGAGGACGTCACCTCGCCGAGACTACCCAGAGGCCAGCCGGCCGTTGCCGCCGAAGGTGGGGTCGGCGAGACCGTCGCCCATGGCGGAGGCGACCCGTGGCGCGGTGCGCTCGAACCGCAGCCCGCGTCCACGCACGGTGGTGATCAGGCTGGGGTTGCGGGGGTCGTCGCCGAGCTTGCGGCGCAGCCACCCCAGGTGCACGTCGATGGTCTTCGCCGACGTCCAGAACGTCGTCTGCCAGACCGTGCGCATCAGCTCCTCGCGCGTGACGATCTCACCGGCGCGCTCCATCAGCGCCAGCAGCAGCTCGTACTCCTTGCGTGCCAGGCGTATGTCTCGTCCGTCGCGGCGCACAGTGCGCGTCTCCGGATCGACCTGGACCCCCCGTAGCTCGATCACAGCGCCAGACTGTATACGGACAAAACGGACACGTCCCGGAGTTATCCACAAGATGACCCCTTCGGACTAGGTCAAATGACCAACTTCCTACGGGACGACCGGCCCTGGTGCAGACCGGTCTGCCCATCGTCCTAGAGCGGGCGCACCGCGACCGGCTCGACCATGCCGAACCCGCGCACCGGCCGCTCGGTCAGCCGGCGCAGCTCGTAGCGCTCGGCGGGAAGCAGGTCGGCCGTCGCCCGGTCGGCGACCACCCGGTTGCGCCGGGCCAGCACGGTGAGCCGGGCGGCCATGTTGACCGCCGGGCCGAAGACGTCGCCCAGGCGCGTGACCACCGAGCCGGTGGCCAGGCCGATGCGCACGTCGGGGAGCCGGGCGTCCCCGCCGATGACGCCGATGACCCCGCCGGCGATCCGCACCGCGGTCTCGGGGTCCTCGGCGACGAACAGCACCGAGTCGCCCAGCGTCTTGATGATGCGTCCGCCCCGGGCCGCCACCACGTCGCCGGCCCGGGTCTCGAAGATCTCGACCAGCTCGCCGAGCCGGCCCTGGTCCAGCTGGTTGGACAGCGCCGTGAACCCGACCAGGTCGGCGAAGCCCACGGTGACCCGGACGCTGTGCAGGTCCTCGTCGGCCTCGCCGAGGGCCTCCACCCGCGCGAGCGCCGCGGCGAGGTGCCGCCGCCAGGCGTGCACGAGCAGGTCGGAGAAGGTCTCCCCGAGCCCGGCGGCGATCCGCGCCGAGGTCGCCGTCCGGCTGCCCGACGCCTCGGGCCCCCGCTCGACGTCCTCCACGCGCTCGACCAGCGTGGCGACCTGCCAGTCGGCCAGCCGCGCGGTGGTCTGCCCGACCGCCCGGGCCAGCCGGACGGCGGTGTCGGCGTCGACCTCGCCCTCCTCGACCGCCCGGACCAGCCGGGCCAGGACGTCCCGGTCCGCCCGGGTGAACCCCTGCTGCGACCCGACGTCGGGGAACCCCAAAGCCCGCCAGAGCCGCCTGGCCACCTCGACCCCTTGGCCGCTGGGCGCCGCGAGCTCCGCGGCGGTGAGCTCGGGCAGGTCGCGGAGCAGGAAGCGGTCCAGCCGGCTGCGCGGGTCCTCCGGGACCGCCTCGGGCACCGCCTCAGGCACCGTCGTCCGCGGAGGGGCGGTCGCCGGTCGTCAGCCGGTGCAGCTGGGCCGCGACGACCATCTGCACGCGCTCGACCTGGGGGATGTCGGGGAGCTCCACGCGGCCGGCCTCGCTGGCGTCGGACACGACCAGGGTCCCGCAGCCCACCAGGCGGTCCACGATGCCGACCTCGAAGTCCACGCCGCTGATCCGGTTCAGTGGGATGGTGCGGCCCTCGCGGGCGATGAAGCCCGACCTGGACACGAAGCGCCGGTTCGTGAACGTGTACGTCGTGGTCAGCCAGCGCACGAACGGGCGCACGACGTACCAGATCAGCGCCGCCAGCGCGGCGACGGCGTCCACGATGCGCAGCACCCCGGCCGCATCACCGCCCACCCAGTCGTCGGCCTTGGCGCCGAGGTAGGCCGCGCCGAAGGCCACCGCGAGCAGCACCAGGACCGGCAGGAACAACGCCTTGACGTGGGTGCGGGTGGACACCACGACGTGCTCACCCTCGTTGAGCAGCCGCGCCGGGAAACCCACGCCGCCGATACTCTCACGCGGCTGCTGGCCGGCCGGGCGACCGGGCTGGGCGACCGGGCTGGGCGACCGGGCTGGGCGGGCGGGCTGGGCGACCGGGCTGGGCGGGACGTGCCGGTCAGCCGGCCAGGTGGCGCACCAGGAGGACGTCGCCGGCGCGCACCTCGCTCACCCCGAGGGCCGAGCGGACCACCAGCGCGCCGTCGGCGGCGACCCCCTCGGCGACGCCGTCGAGCCGCTCACCGGAGGGCAGGTCCACGTGGACCGCGGAGCCCACCGTCGCGGACGCGGCGAGGTACTCCGAGCGCAGCCCCCGGCCAGGGTCCCCTCCGGCGTCGCGCCAGGCCTGCTGGCGGCTGCCCAGGCGGGCCAGCACCGCGCGCAGCAGCCGCGGCCGGTCCAGGTCGGCCGCCCCGGCCAGCGCCAGGGACGTCGCGCTCGGCACCGGGAGCTCCTCGGCGGTCAGGCTCACGTTCAGGCCGACGCCGAGCACGACCTGGGGACCGTCCGGTCCGTCCACCCGCTCCGCGAGAATGCCCGCGACCTTGCCGGCCCCTGGCTGGTCCGGGTCGGCGTCGCCGGCCAGGACGTCGTTGGGCCACTTGAGCCGGCACGGCACACCGGTCTCCTCCTGCACGGCCTCGGCGACGGCCAGCCCCGCCAGCAGCGGCAGCCAGCCCCACCGCTCCGCGGGCACCTCGCGCGGCGCCACGAGCACCGAGAACGTCAACGAGGCCCCCGGCGGCGACTCCCAGCCGCGGTCCAGGCGGCCACGACCGTCGGTCTGGTGCTCGGCGACCAGCACCAGGCCCTCGGCCGCGCCGGACCGGGTCCGCCCGGCCAGGTCGGCGTTCGTCGAGCCGGTCTCCGCGACCACCTCCACCCGGCTCCACGGGGCCGGCGGGGTCGCGAAGGCCGCGGGGTCCAACGGCAGGCGGCTGCGCAGCGTCTCGTCCACGGCCTTACCCTGGCACGAGCCGGAAGGAAGGTTCACAACGTGGGCGAGCCAGTCGCGGCAGGCCCGGGCACCGACGCCCGCGCCGCCGCCGACATCCACACCACCGCCGGCAAGCTGGCCGACCTGGAGCACCGGCTGGAGGAGGCGGTGCACGCCGGGTCCGCCCGGGCGGTGGAGAAGCAGCACGCCAAGGGCAAGAAGACCGCCCGCGAGCGGGTGCTGGAGCTGCTCGACGAGGGCTCCTTCGTCGAGCTCGACGAGCTGGCCCGGCACCGGTCGACGGCCTTCGGCATGGAGCGCAACCGGCCGTACGGCGACGGCGTGGTGACCGGCTACGGGACCGTCGAGGGTCGCCAGGTGTGCGTGTTCGCCCAGGACTTCACCGTGTTCGGGGGGTCGCTGGGCCAGGTCTTCGGCGAGAAGATCGTCAAGGTCATGGACCTGGCCATGAAGACCGGCTGTCCGGTCGTGGGCATCAACGACTCCGGTGGCGCGCGGATCCAGGAGGGCGTGGTCTCGCTGGGCCTCTACGGCGAGATCTTCCGCCGCAACGTGCACGCGTCGGGGGTGGTGCCACAGGTCAGCCTGATCATGGGCCCGTGCGCGGGCGGCGCGGTCTACTCCCCGGCGGTCACCGACTTCACGGTGATGGTCGACCAGTCCTCGCACATGTTCATCACCGGCCCGGACGTCATCAAGACGGTCACCGGCGAGGACGTCTCGATGGAGGACCTCGGCGGCGCGCGGTCGCACAACACCCGGTCCGGGAACGCCCACTACATGGGCTCCGACGAGTCCGACGCGATCGACTACGTCAGGGCGCTGCTGTCCTACCTGCCGCAGAACAACCTCGACGAGCCCCCGACGTACCCGGCCCCGGCCGACACGTCGTTCCTCGACACCGACCTGGCGCTGGACACCCTCGTCCCGGACTCCCCCAACCAGCCCTACGACATGCACACCGTCATCGAGGCGGTGCTGGACGAGGGCGAGTTCCTCGAGGTGCAGGCACTGTTCGCGCCCAACATCGTCGTCGGCTTCGGCCGGGTGGAGGGGCACTCGGTGGGCGTCGTCGCGAACCAGCCGATGCAGCTGGCCGGCACCTTGGACATCGACGCCTCCGAGAAGGCGGCCCGCTTCGTGCGCACCTGCGACGCGTTCAACGTCCCGGTGCTCACCTTCGTCGACGTGCCCGGCTTCCTGCCCGGCACCGACCAGGAGTGGAGCGGGATCATCCGCCGCGGCGCCAAGCTGATCTACGCCTACTCCGAGGCGACGGTGCCGCTGGTCACGGTGATCA
>JBIOUF010000184.1:0-27621 GCA_044866695.1 Nocardioidaceae bacterium
GTGTCGTTCGTGGCTCCGAGCTCCTTCTTCAACCGGTCCAGTGCGTCCTCGAACAGCTCGCCGTCCATCCCGAGGACCGTCTTGCCGAACATCGACAGCAGCCGCCGGTAGGAGTCCCAGGCGAAGCGGTCGTCGGCGCCCTTCGCGGCCAGGCCCCGCACGGAGCGGTCGTTGAGGCCGATGTTGAGGACCGTCTCCATCATCCCGGGCATGGAGAACTTGGCACCCGAGCGCACCGAGATCAGCAGCGGGTCGTCGGGGTCGCCGAGCCGCTTGCCCATCGCCTTCTCCAGCGTGGCGAGGTGCTCGGTGACCTCCTCGGCCAGCCCCTCCGGGTCGTGGCCCTCGGCCAGGAAGGCCCGGCACGCCTCGGTGGAGATGATGAACCCGGGCGGGACGGGCAGCCCCAGGTTGGTCATCTCGGCCAGGTTCGCGCCCTTACCGCCCAGCAGGTCCTTCTGGTCCTTGTTGCCCTCGGCGAAGTCGTAGACGTAGGTCATGGGGTCATCATGCCCTCTTGGGACCGCCCTGCCGAGGGGTCGACCGTCATCGGCTCCGCGGGCTCATTCCTCGCTCAGCCCGGCCGTCGGATGGATCCCGGACTCCACGGCGTCGGCGTCGATCGCGGCGAGCTCGGCGTCGGTGAACGGCGGCCCGGCCAGCGCGTCCAGGTTCGTGTCGAGCTGCTCCACCGAGGACGCCCCGACCACCGCCGAGGTGACCCGCTCGTCGCGCAGCACCCACTGCAGCGCCATCTGGGCGAGCCTCTGCCCGCGGTCGCGCGCGATGGCGTCGAGCCGCCGGACGTGCCCGAGGACCGCGTCGTCGAGGTTCTCCCGCGGCACGGTGGAGCCGGGACGAGCCGCGCGGGAGTCGGCCGGGACGCCGTCGAGATAGCGATCGGTGAGCAGGCCCTGGGCCAGGGCGCTGAACACGATGACGCCCATCCCCTCCTCGTCCGTGGCGTCGAGCAGGTCGCGCTCGACCCACCGGTTGAGCATGGAGTACGACGGCTGGTGGATCAGCAGCGGCGTGCCGAGGTCGCGGGCGATGCGCGCCGCCTCACGGGTCTTGCGGCCCGAGTACGACGAGATGCCGGCGTACAGCGCCCGGCCCGAGCGGACCGCGGTGTCCAGGGCCCCCATCGTCTCCTCCAGCGGCGTCTCCGGGTCGAACCGGTGGCTGTAGAAGATGTCGACGTAGTCCAGCCCCAGCCGGCGCAGCGACTGGTCGAGCGAGGCCAGCATGTACTTGCGGGAGCCGCCGCCCTGGCCGTACGGTCCCGGCCACATGTCCCAGCCGGCCTTGGTGGAGATCACCAGCTCGTCGCGCAGCCCTGCGAAGTCCTCGCGCAGGAACCGGCCGAAGTTCTCCTCCGCCCGTCCGTACGGCGGCCCGTAGTTGTTGGCCAGGTCGAAGTGGGTCACGCCGCGGTCGAACGCCCGGCGCAGGATCTCCCGCTGGGTGTCCTCGGGACGGTCCTCGCCGAAGTTCTGCCACAGCCCCAGCGAGACCACGGGCAGCCTCAGCCCGCTACGCCCGGTGAAGCGGTACTGCATCTGGTCGTAGCGGCCCGGGTCGGGCTGGTAGGACGGCATGGGCCCCATGCTGCCAGCCACCGCGGGACGGCCCGAGGCCGCGGTCGTGGCTCCTGCTCAGCGGCGCACGCGTGCAGCTCGACGGCCGCGCCGGCGCAGCGGCGAACGCGGGGCTCAGGGCTGCGCCGCCGGGGGCGGCGGCAGGTCGAGCCTCGGCCGGTCGTAGAACCCCGCCGCCCCCGCCTCGGCGGCGACGTTCACGCCCAGGAAGGACTCCACCGCGGTGGGAGAGTGCACGACGCGCAGGGCGATGCCGTCCGGGTCCAGGAACTCCAGCCACGTGCCGTCGGCGTGCGTCCCGCCGGTCGAGTCGATGCCCAGGGCGGCGCCGCGGTCGCGCACCCTCGCGGCCGCTTCCGGCGATGCCGCCTCGACGACGACGGGGTGCTCGCCGCGCAGGTCGGCCTCGGCGCCGCTGCGCAGCGTGTCGCGCCGGCGCAGGGCGATCAGGTAGCGGGCGTCGAAGTCGGCCAGGGCGCAGCCGGTGACCTGCGTCCCGTCACCGAACTCCCGCACGTAGGTCAGGCCGAGCAGGTCGCGGTAGAACGCGGCGCTGCGGGCCAGGTCGGTGACCGGGACGGTCACCTGCACGATGCCGGTGATGTCGGTAGGAGTCTGGCGGTCCATGGTTGGACGCTAGGCGCACGGCGGGGGATGCTCCATGTGTGGGCGTCCGCACTCCCTCATCGTCCGTCCAGGAACCCCCGGCGACGCGCCAGGACCTGCTCAGCCAGGTCCTGCGCGAGCTCCGGCTCGAGAGCGCGACGTACCGCTCGCTGGTGCTCCGCGGGGACTGGCGGCTGCGGTTCGACGGACCGCTGCGGGGAGTCCACGTCGTCGTGCAGGGCAGCCCCCATCTCGCGCTGGACGACGGGACGGCCTACGACCTGTCGCCGGGCGACCTGGTGGTCCTGCCTCGCGCGGATGCCCACACGATGTGCTCGTCGGCCGACTCGCTGGCCCCGGCGTACTCCTCGACGGCCCTGGCGCGGCGGTCACCCGACGTCGAGGCGGTGTTCGGCGAGGCCGGGCCCGTGACCCGGCTCGTCTGCGGCGTCTTCTTCTTCGCCGACGACGAGCATCCCGCCGTCCAAGGGCTGCCGTCGTGCATCCACGTGCCGGCCGACCGGGTCCGCGACCCGTGGCTCGACGGCGTGACGTCCGCGCTGGTCGCCGAGGCCACCGCGCGCGGACCGGGCAGCGAGGTCGTGATGGCGCGGCTCTCCGACGCGCTGGTCACGCGCGCGCTGCGGCATCATCTCGAGACCGCCGAGCAGCCCGGATGGCTGCACGGCCTCCGCGACCCGGCCATCGCGCGGGCGCTCGCGGCGCTGCACGCCGACCTCGGCCGGCAGTGGACCGTGGCCGGGCTGGCTCGGGAGGCGGGGCTGTCGCGGACCGCCTTCGCGGCCCGGTTCACCGCGTTGGTCGGCCAGAGCCCGATGGGGTTACGCCGCCGGCTGCCGGATGCGCCGCGCGCAGGCGCTGCTGCGCGGCGACCGCCTCACCGTCGACGCGGTCGCGACGCAGGTGGGGTACGGCTCCGACGCGGCGTTCTCGGCGGCGTTCCTGCGTCACACGGGGGTGACGCCGGGTGCCTACCGGCGGCTGGCTCGGCGTTGAGCGGCTGCGTCGAGTCCGCGTCGTTCACCCTGCCGGCCCGTCGAGCGAGCCCGCGTCGAGAGCCCGCCCCAGGGGCAGCGCCCACCACGGTCCCAGCCCGGCCCCGACGACCGACCAGTGCCGCCCGGCGCGCGATGGCCCGGCGCCGCTCCCGCCCCCTGCCGCGGCTGCCACAGAACCAGCATCCGCCCGTCGCGGCGCCGGCGGAAGGCCGCGACGGCCTCGGGGGCGGCGCGCTACCCGGGCGCCAGCCGGTGCAGGACCGCGCGCAGGGGGGCCCATCGGTCGCGCCCGCGGCGGGTCACGGCATAGGCGCGCAGGCTCACCACCGGATCGTCGAGCGGGAGAACGGTGACCCCACGGCGGGCCCTGCGGCCGGCCCGGGGCAGCAGAGCGACACCCCGCCCGGCGACGACCACGTCGTCGACGAGCTCGAGGGAGTCGATGCGATGGACGACCTTGGGGGTGAACCCCGCCATCGACGCCAGCGTGCGCAGCACCTCCTCGTCGGCGGTGTGGCGGGAGTTCACGATCCACTCGTGGTCGGCGTAGGAGGCGAACGGCGAGTGCCGCACCTGCCCGGCCACCCCGAGGCCCCACTCGACCTCCCAGAGCGGGGTGACGTCGTGCTCCCGGCGCCACGAGGCCGGAGCGAGGTTGTAGTCGTAGGTCAGGGCGAGGTCGACGTCGTCGCGGGCGAGCAGGTCGAGGGCCTCCAGCGGCTCGTGCTCGCGCACGTGCACCTCGACGCCGGGATGGGTCCGGGCGAGGTCGTCGATGACCGGCAGGAGGGAGCGTCGGATGGCGGTGGCGAAGCCCGCGACGCGCAGGATGCCGACCGGCTCCGCCGCGGGGTCGAGGTCGAGTCGGGCCGCGTCGACGGCCGCCAGGATGGTCACGGCGTGCTCCGCGAGCCGGTGGCCGGCCGGGGTGAGCCGCACCCGCCGACCGTCCGGCTCGACGAGCGCGGTGCCCACGTCCCGGGCCAGCGCGGCGATGCCCTGGGACACGCTCGACGTCGTCGTGCCCAGCTCGGCGGCGACCTGGTGCATCGAGCCGAGGCGGGAGAGCTCGAGGAGCAGCCGCAGGCGCCGCACGTCCATCACCCGATTGTGGTGACTTGCTGAACGATATGTCCAGCATGGTCACGTGGACGCGAACGGTTGCGCTGGTGTTCACTCGTGGCCATGACCTGGTCCCCCGCGCGCGCCGGTGCCTCGATGGCGGTGGCGTCGATGCTCTGCGTCCAGCTCGGCCTCGCCGCCTCGGTCGGACTGATCGACCAGGTCGGCGCGAGCGGCGCGGGCTGGCTCCGGCTGTTCTGGGCGGGCGTGCTGATGCTGGTCGTGGTGCGGCCGAGGCCCTCGGCGTTCGGGCGCGACGCACTGCTGGCCAGCGCCGCCCTGGGCGTGGTCACCGCCGGTGTCACGCTGCTGTTCATGGCGGCGGTGGCGCGGATCCCGCTGGGCACGGCCAGCGCGCTGGAGTTCCTCGGCCCGCTCGGGGTGGCCCTGGTGCGCAGCCGCGGGGTGGCCCGGGCCTGGGCGATGGCGGCTGCGGGCGGCGTGCTCTGCCTGACCCAGCCGTGGGCCGGGGTCGCCGACCCGGCCGGCGTCGGGTTCGCGCTGGCCGCCGCGGCCTGCTGGGCGGCGTACATCCTGCTGACCCAGCGGGTCGGCGACGCGGTCGGCGGCATCGCCGGGCTCTCGGTCTCCATGCCGGTCGCCGCGGTGGCCGCGACGCTCGTGGCCGGCCCCGGCGTGGTCGCCCGCCTCACTCCCGAGCTGCTGCTCGCCGGGCTCGGCCTGGCCGTCCTGCTGCCGGTCGTGCCGTTCACGCTGGAGATGCTCGCCCTGCGCCGGCTCACCACCGCGGCGTTCGGCACCCTGATGGCGCTCGAGCCCGCCTTCGCGCTCGTCATCGGGCTGGCCGCGCTGCGCCAGGTGCCAGACGGGCTCGCCGTGCTGGGAGTGGGTCTGGTCGTCACGGCGGGCCTGGGCGCCGAACGCAGCGGGGGCCGCCGGGCGGCCCCGGAGCCGGCCGGGGGCCCGGCGGGCGTCCGCCCGGTCCCGGCGGCCGTCTCGACGCCGTGAGGCGCGGCCGGACGGTCTGCGGGTCTCGGCACGCGCCCGTCTCGGCGGGGCGCGGCGGGCTTCCTGGCCGGTGTGTGGCGACCCTTGGTGGTCGGCCCGGCAGGCTCAGCGGCCCGGCCGGACCTCGAGCACCCGGAAGCCCTTGGCGCTGGCCAGCCGCCTGGTCGGGTGCTCGTGCTCGTCGAGCCAGCGGTGCAGCGAGTCGGCGCCGAGGTTCCGCCCGACCACCAGCACCGCGCGCCCGCCGTCGGCTAGGCGGGGCAGCCAGCGCAGCAGGAGGTCGTGCAGCGCCGGCTTGCCGATCCGGATCGGCGGGTTCGACCAGATCTCGTCGAACGCCACCGCGTCGGGCACCTCGTCCGGGCTTCTCGCGTCGACGCGGTCGGACACGCCCATGGCGGCCGCGTTCTCGCGGGTGAGGAGCAGGGCCCGCTGGTTGACGTCCACCGCCCAGACCCGGGCCAGCGGCACCGCGCTGGCCAGGGCGAGGGTCAGCGCGCCGTACCCGCAGCCGAGGTCGAGCAGCGTCCTCGCGTCGACCGGTGGGGCGGTCGCTCGCAACAGCACCGCGGTGCCGGGGTCGAGCCGGCCGTGGGAGAACACCCCGGCGCCGCTGGCCAGCTGCAGCCGACGGCCCCATGCCTCGACGGCGACCGGGGTGCGGGAGAACGCAGACGTGGGGTCGGCGGAGAAGTAGTGCTCAGCCACGGACGCGGACCCTCCGCGTCTGCGCCGCTCGCTGCGCCAGGCCGGCGTCCGCGGGATACCCGACCTCCTCCAGCGTCAGCCCGCGTGCCGGCAGGACCGTCACGGCGGCGTCGCGGACCTGCCGTCCCAGCACCTCCGCGGCCCAGCCCGGTGCTCGGCGGCCTTCACCGACTGCGACCAGGCAGCCGACCACCGCGCGGACCATGTGGTGGCAGAACGCGTCGGCGCGCACCGTGGCGGTCAGCGTCTGGTCGGCCTCGCGCCGCAGGCTCAGCTCGAGCAGGCGGCGTACCGTGGAGGCCCCTTCGCGACGACGGCAGAACGCAGCGAAGTCGTGCTCCCCGACCAGCGCCGCGGCTGCGGCGCTCATCGCGTCGAACCGGAGGGGACGCCGCCAGGCCAGCACGTGCCCGCGGCGGAGCGGGTCGGCCGACTCGGGCTGGTCGGCGATCCGGTAGGCGTAGCGCCGCCACAGCGCGGAGAAGCGGGCGTCGAATCCCTCGGCCGCCACGGCGGTGCGGCGGACCCGGACGTCGTCGGGGAGCACGGCGTTCAACCGGCGCGCGAGCGCGCGGGCCGGCTCGCCGGGCGCCCGTCCCGCGGCGTCGGCCACCGCGTGCCCTGGTACGTCGACGTGGCCGACCTGCCCTCGGGCGTGCACACCGGTGTCGGTCCGCCCGGCACAGGTGACCGCGACCGAGTCCTGCCCGAGCACCAGGGCCAGCGCCGACTCGACGGTCCCCTGCACCGTCCGCAGCCCAGGCTGCGCCGCCCACCCGTGGAAATCCCCACCGTCGTAGGCAAGGTCGAGTCGCAGCCGCACCTGCCCATCCTGCCAACCGTCGCGCGTCCCGCCGGCGAGGTTGTGGCCGGCGCGCGGCGTTGTGGCCGATGACCACACGTCTGCGCGGCGTGTCGGCGCAGTCTCGGGCCACAACTGCCCATCCGTGCCGTTATCGGCCACAACCAGGCCGACCCGGTCGCCCAGGCGGCTCAGGCTTCGTCGTCGTTGTCGTCGCTGCTGTCGTGGGTGGGCTCCGGCGCGGACTGGGCATTGCCGGCCGCGTCGTCCGGGGTCTCCTCGACGGGGGTGGCGGCCAGGTCGTCCTCGGCGACCGCCTCGCCCGGCGTGTCGGGGAGGTCCTGCGCCTCCGGCTCGGCCCCGCCACCGGTCTCGGACTCGCCTCCGGCGTCGGCCTCCGACGGCTCCGAGGTGGCCGGCTCGGGCCCGGTGGCGTCCCCCGAGGCGGTCGCGGCGGCGGGTGGGGCGGGAGCGGCGGGGGCGACCGGGGCCCGGCGCGGAGCGGCGGACGGCTTGGGCTTGTAGGGCTCGGTGACCAGCTCGATCACGGCCATCGGCGCGTTGTCCCCCTTGCGTGGGCCGATCTTGGTGATCCGGGTGTAGCCACCCGGGCGCTCGGCGAAGCCCGGGGCGATGTCGGTGAAGAGCTCGTGCACGACGCCCTTGTCCTTGATCGTCCGCAGGACCAGCCTGCGGTTGTGCAGGTCGCCCTTCTTCGCCTTGGTGATCAACCGCTCGGCGACCGGCCGCAGCGCCCGGGCCTTGGCCTCGGTGGTGACGATGCGGCGGTGCTCGAAGAGGCTGGTCGCAAGGTTGCCCAGGATCAGCTTCTGGTGGGCCGGACCGCCGCCGAGGCGGGGGCCCTTCTTCGGAGTGGGCATGCGGTCACTCGTCTCTCCCGGGCCGTGTCAGGTACCCGGGTAGAAGGGGCAGAGGAGGTGGTCAGTACTGCTCGTCCTCGACGAAGGAGTCGTCCTCGTCGTCGTAGGCCGCCAGGGCGGCCGCCGGGTCGAAGCCCGGGGCGCTGTCCTTGAGCGACAGGCCCATCTCGTGCAGCTTCGCCTTGACCTCGTCGATCGACTTGGCGCCGAAGTTGCGGATGTCCAGCAGGTCCTGCTCGGACCGCGAGATCAGCTCACCGACGGTGTGGATGCCCTCGCGCTTGAGGCAGTTGTAGGACCGGACGGTCAGCTGCAGGTCCTCCACCGGCAGCGCGAGGTCGGCCGCGAGCTGCTCGTCGACGGGCGACGGCCCGATGTCGATGCCCTCGGCCTCGACGTTGAGCTCGCGGGCCAGGCCGAACAGCTCGACCAGGGTCTTGCCGGCCGAGGCGAGCGCGTCGCGAGGCCGGATCGACCGCTTGGTCTCCACGTCGATGATCAGCTTGTCGAAGTCGGTGCGCTGCTCGACGCGGGTGGCCTCGACCTTGTAGGTGACCTTGAGGACCGGGGAGTAGATCGAGTCGACCGGCATCCGGCCGATCTCGTTGTCGGCGCCCTTGTTCTGCGCCGCGCTGACGTAGCCGCGACCGCGCTCGACGACCAGCTCCATCTCCAGCTTGCCGCGGTCGTTGAGCGTGGCCAGCTTCAGGTCCGGGCTGTGCACCTCGACGCCTGCGGGCGGCGCGATGTCGGCAGCGGTGACGTCCCCGGGGCCCTGCTTGCGCAGGTACATGGTGACCGGCTCGTCGTGCTCGGAGGAGACGACCAGATCCTTGAGGTTGAGGATGATCTCGGTGACGTCCTCCTTGACGCCCTCGATCGTGGAGAACTCGTGCAGCACGCCGTCGACCTTGATGCTGGTCACCGAGGCGCCAGGGATCGAGGACAGCAGGGTACGGCGCAGCGAGTTGCCGAGGGTGTAGCCGAAGCCGGGCTCCAGCGGCTCGATGACGAACCGCGAGCGGAACTCGTCGACGGCCTCCTCGGCGAGGGTGGGGCGCTGTGCGATGAGCACTTCTGGTTTCCTTCCCGAGGCCGACCGCCATCTGACGGCCTCGAACTGGTGCGGAGCCGCCGCCTCTCGTGGAGGCGACGGACGGGTTTCACTTCTTCGAGTAGTACTCGACGATGAGCTGTTCGGAGACCGGGATGTCGATCTGCTGACGGACCGGGAGCTGGTGGACCAGGATCCGCATCCGGTCGGGCCGAGCGTCCATCCAGGCCGGGACGACCCGCTCGCCGTGGGTCTCACGGGCGATGATGAAGGGGGTCATCTCCAGCGACTTCTGGCGCACGTCGATGACGTCGTACTGCGAGACCTGGAACGACGGGATGTCCACCTTGTGGCCGTTGACCAGGAAGTGGCCGTGGCTGACCAGCTGGCGGGCGTGCCGGCGGGTGCGCGCGAACCCGGCGCGGTACACCACGTTGTCCAGCCGGCACTCCAGGAGCTGCAGCAGGTTGTCACCGGTCTTGCCGGGGCGACGCGAGGCCTCCTGGTAGTAGCGGCGGAACTGCTTCTCCAGCACGCCGTAGGTGTAGCGGGCCTTCTGCTTCTCGCGCAGCTGTAGCAGGTACTCGGTCTCCTTGATCCGGCCACGGCCGTGCTGGCCGGGCGGGTAGGGACGGCGTTCGTACGCGTCGTCGCCGCCGACGAGGTCGACGCCGAGCCGCCGCGACTTCTTCGTCAACGGGCCGGTGTAGCGGGCCATGGTGAGCAGTCTCCTTCGCAGGTTCGGTCGCCGGTCAGACCCGGCGCCGCTTGGGCGGCCGGCAGCCGTTGTGCGGGGTGGGGGTCACGTCCTGGATGGTGCCGACCTCGAGGCCGATGGCGCCAAGGGAGCGGATCGCCGTCTCGCGGCCCGAGCCGGGGCCCTTCACGAAGACGTCGATCTTCTTCATGCCGTGCTCCATCGCCCGCCGGCCCGCGGCCTCGGCGGCCATCTGCGCCGCGAACGGCGTGGACTTCCGCGAGCCCTTGAAGCCGACGGTGCCCGCCGACGCCCACGCGATCACCGCTCCGGTCGGGTCGGTGATCGTGACGATGGTGTTGTTGAACGTGCTCTTGATGTGGGCCTCGCCCTGGGCGATGTTCTTCTTCTCCTTGCGGCGCACCTTCTTGGCGCCGGCGGCCTGACGTGTTCTGGGAGGCATGCGGTTCTCTCCTGGGTCCTGGTGGGCTCGTCGAGCGGGTCAGCGGTGCGGGGCCGGCGGCCTGCGGCTCACTTGGCCTTCTTCTTGCCGGCCACGGTGCGCTTCGGGCCCTTGCGGGTGCGCGCGTTGGTCTTGGTGCGCTGCCCGCGGACCGGGAGGTTCTGCCGGTGCCGGCGGCCCTGGTAGCTGCCGATCTCGATCTTGCGACGGATGTCGGCCTGCACCTCGCGGCGCAGGTCACCCTCGATCTTGTAGCTGCTCTCGATCTCGTCGCGGAGCTTCACCAGCTCCTCGTCGCCGAGCTGGTGCACCCGCAGGTCGGGGCTGACCCCGGTGGCGGTGAGCACCTGCTGGGCGCGGGTACGTCCGATGCCGTAGATGTAGGTGAGTGCGACCTCGATGCGCTTGTCGCGGGGGAGGTCGACGCCGACGAGGCGTGCCATCGTGGGCGGTGTCCCTTCGTTCGGTCGCGGAGGTGTCGTGTCCGTGTCGCGTCCCGCCGCAACGTCTGCGAGCGGGCCCCGGCCTCCGGTCCGGGGGTGACACCGGCCTGGCGACCGGTGAGCGAGCACGGTGTGGGTGTTCAGTTGTGGTGTGTCGAGGTGCGCGGCGTGTGCCGAGCCGACCCGGGATCGGTCCGGCTCAGCCCTGGCGCTGCTTGTGGCGGGGGTTCTCGCAGATCACCATGACGCGGCCATGGCGACGGATCACCTTGCACTTGTCGCAGATCGGCTTGACGCTCGGGTTGACCTTCATGACCTCTCGGGCCTTCTTCCGTACGGCTTGGTCACTTGTACCGGTAGACGATGCGGCCACGCGTCAGGTCGTACGGCGACAGCTCCACGACGACCCGGTCCTCGGGCAGGATCCGGATGTAGTGCTGGCGCATCTTGCCGCTGATGTGGGCGAGCACCTTGTGGCCGTTGCTGAGCTCGACCCGGAACATCGCGTTCGGGAGGGCCTCGACGACGGTCCCCTCGATCTCGATGACGCCTTCCTTCTTCGGCATGTCCTCCGCTATCTGTCGCTGGTGTGGCTGTCGTCTACCGTCGGTACCGTCGGCCCGGGTGGACCACGCGGGAGCCGTCCGCACTCCCCCGTCCCGGCACGCCGAAGGCGACGAGCGGTTCGGGTGGACGGGCAGCCGCGAGGCAGCACGGAACGAGACCCACGCTGGGCCGACGTAGCAGTCTACGCGACGACCGGGCTCGACCGGTAATCGGGTGCCGCGGAGCCGGGTGACCCGACGGTCAGGACACCCGGAGGGTGCGCGTGCCGGCCACCCCACCAGGCACCGCGGGCAGGCCGAGCAGGCTCTCCACGAGATCGGCCAGGTCGAGGTTGCGCACCGGCTGGGGGCCGGAGTAGCCCGGGCGGCCGGCGCCGGGCCGCTTGCGGCCCGGGTTGAGCGAGTACAGGTCGGCCCCGTGGGCCACTCCGGCGCCCCAGACCAGGAAGGGCACCTGGTAGTTGGCCCGCAGGGCGGGGTCGTCGTGCTGCCGCTTCCCGGGCGGGCAGCCGTGGTCGGCGGTGAGCACCACGTCGGTGCGCCCGCGCAGGTCGCGGTCGCCCCGGATGGTGCGCAGCACCCGGCCGATCCGCCGGTCGGTGGCGCGGACCGCGTCGAGGTAGGCGCTGGACATGCAGCCCTGGGCGTGTCCGGCCGCGTCTGGGTCGCCCAGGTGGAGGAAGGTGAGCCGCGCGGGCCGCCGGCGCAGCTGGTGGGTGAGCCGGTCCAGGAGCGTGGCGGAGTCGGCGAGCACGAACCGGCTGATCTTGTCGCGGCCGTCGGGCCGGCCGACCGGGTCGCGGGCGCCGTGGCCGGCGTCCCAGGAGCGGTCCAGGAACCGGAACTTGTCCTTCGAGGCGTAGAGCGCGGTCCGGCCGTGCCGGTCGTGCACGGCGTCGAAGATCCCGGGCACGTAGTGCCCGACGAGGCGGCGCAACGTCCCGCCGTCGTCGGCGTTGAACGTGACGTGGTGCCCACCTGGGCCGAGCACCCGGCGTCCGGTCATCATCCCGGTGTGGTTGGGCAGCGTGTGGGTCTGCTCGTAGGCGGTGCGCGCGTTGAGCGTTCCGGCTCCCTCTCGGAGCAACCGGTGCAGCGCCGGGGTGCCCTGGGCGCCCAGCCGCACGAGCGCGCGCCGGTTCAGCGCGTCGACGGAGATCGCCACCACGTAGCGCCGCGGCGCGGGCATGACCCCGGTCGCGCGGTGCACGTCGCCGGCGACTGCGACGGCGACGGCCGGGTCCGCGTGCGGCCTGCGCGTCTCGCCACCGCACCCGCCGGCAAGGGCGGCCCCGGTCACCAGGGCAGCCACCGTGAGGAGCCTCGACGGCCGGCGCACGGCGGCCTCAGGCCCCGCCGTAGGGAACGCCGAGCCGGGCGAGCCTCTCCTGGCCGCCGTCGAGCGCGGTCAGCACCCAGACGCCGTTCGGAGTGAGGGTGAAGGTGTGCTCGAAGTGCGCCGCGGCCGAGCCGTCCACGGTGGCGACGGTCCACTCGTCGTCGAGCACGCGGGTGGCCGGGTCGCCGAGCACCACCATCGGCTCGACGGCCAGGGCCAGTCCCCGCACCAGCTTCGGGCCGCGGCCGGGTCGGCCGTGGTTGGGGACGTTGGGCGGCTGGTGCATCGCCGAGCCGATGCCGTGCCCCACGTACTCCTCGAGGATCCCGTAGTCGCCCTGGCTGCGGACGTACCGCTCGACCGCGTGGGAGATGTCGCTGACCCGGCCGCCGAGCCGCGCGGCGGCGATACCCCGCCACAGCGCCTCCTCGGTGACCCGCATCAGCTCGGTCACCTCGGGCGGCACGTCCCCGACCGGGATGGTGACGGCGGCGTCGCCGTGCCAGCCGTCGACGATCGCGCCGCAGTCGACCGACAGCACGTCGCCGTCGCGGAGTGTCCGCTCGCCTGGGATGCCGTGCACGACCTCGTCGTTGACCGACGCGCAGATCACGGCCGGGAACGGCGGATGCCCGTAGCCCAGGAACGAGGGCTCCGCCCCGGCCGACCTGATGTGGTCGGCGGCGACCGCGTCCAGCTCTGCGGTAGACATGCCGGCCTTGGCGGTACGGCGCAGCAGGTCCAGCGTCTCGGCCACGACCAGGCCGGCGGCGCGCATCCGCTCGATCTGCTCGGGGGTCTTGATCTCCACCCGCCGCTCACCGAACACGAGCGGGGTCAGCTCTCCGAGACGTCGTCGAGGGCCTCCATGATCCGGCTGGTCACCGCGTCCACGTCGCCGAGGCCGTCCACCTCCAGCAGCAGCCCCCGCCGGCGGTACACCTCGAGCAGCGGCGCGGTCTGCTCGGCGTACAGCTCCAGCCGGCGCCGGATCACCTCCTCGGTGTCGTCCGCGCGACCCTCGGTCTGGGCCCGCTTGAGCAGCCGGCCGACGATCTCCTCGCCGTCGACGGTGAGGACGACGACCGCGTCGAGCTGGTGGCCGGTGAAGCGGATCATCCCGTCCAGCTCCTCGACCTGGGCCAGCGTCCGCGGGTAGCCGTCGAGGAGGAAGCCGCGCTCCGCGTCGGGCTCGTCGATGCGGTGGCGGACCATCAGGTTGGTGACCTCGTCGGGGACGTACTCGCCGGCGTCCATGTACTTCTTGGCCTGGAGCCCGAGCGGCGTGCCCCTGGAGACGTTGTCCCGGAAGATGTTCCCCGTCGAGATGGCGGGCACCCCGTACTTCTCGGCGACCACCTTGGCCTGCGTCCCCTTGCCCGCCCCCGGAGGGCCCATCAGGATCAGTCTCACCTCAGGAACCCTTCGTAGTTGCGCTGCTGCAGCTGGCTCTCGATCTGCTTCACCGTGTCCAGCGCGACGCCGACCATGATCAGGATGGAGGTGCCGCCGAACGGGAAGTTCTGGTCGGCGTTGACCAGCGCGAACGCGATCAGCGGGATCAGCGCGATCAGACCCAGGTAGGTGGCCCCGGGGGCGGTGATCCGCGACAGCACGTAGCCGAGGTACTCCTCGGTGGGCTTGCCGGCGCGGATGCCGGGGATGAACCCCCCGTACTTCTTCATGTTGTCGGCCACCTCCTGGGGGTTGAAGGTGATCGAGACGTAGAAGTAGGTGAAGAAGACGATGAGCCCGAAGGTGAGCGCCATGTAGAGCGGGTCGGCGCCACCCTGGAGGTTGCGGACCACCCACTGCGCCACCGGGTTGCTGCCGTCGGAGTCGAACCGGGCGAACAGCGCCGGCAGGTACAGCAGGCTGGAGGCGAAGATCACCGGGATGACGCCGGCCTGGTTCACCTTCAGCGGGATGTACGTCGAGGAGCCGCCGTACATCCGGCGGCCCACCATCCGCCGCGCGTACTGGACGGGGATCCGCCGCTGGCCCTGCTCCATGAAGATGACCGTCGCGACGATGACCAGGCCGATCGCGACCACCAAGGTGAACACCCACACCCCTTGGGAGACCCGCACGTTCCACATCGACGCGGGGAACGTGGCGACGACCTGGGTGAAGATCAGGATCGACATGCCGTTGCCGATGCCCCGGTCGGTGATGAGCTCGCCGAGCCACATGATGACCGCGGTCCCCGCGGTCATGGTGATGACCATGATCAGGACGGTCAGGACGTCGTCGTTGTAGAGCAGGTCGCCTTCGCAGCCGGGCAGCAGCTGGTTGGCGCGGGCCAGCGCGACGATGCCGGTGGCCTGGAGGATGGCCAGGCCCAGGGTGAGGTAGCGGGTGTACTGGGTGATCTTGGCCTGCCCGGCCTGGCCCTCCTTCTTCAGCGCCTCGAGCCGGGGGATCACGACCACCAGGAGCTGCAGGATTATGCTCGCGGTGATGTAGGGCATGATGCCCAGCGCGAAGATGGTGAGCTGCAGCAGCGCCCCGCCGGAGAACATGTTCACCATGCCGATGACGCCGCCGGTGTCCTGGCCCTCGAAGCAGGCCCGGACGTTCTGGACGTTCACCCCGGGCGCGGGCACCTGGGAGCCGAACCGGAACAGCGCGACGATCGCGACCACGAACAGCAGCTTGCGCCGCAGGTCCGGGGTGCGGAAGGCGTTGGCGAACGCGCCGAGCACGGTCCTGGTTCTCCTTCTCCGGCCGGTCCTTGCCACCGGGCGCCGGGACGTCCGGACCGGCGGTTGGGGATGCCGGGAAGCCTAACAGGGGCACGCCGGCCCGGGCTCGCCACCGCCGCATCGCAGGTGTGGGCGGAGCCGGCACGGCCGCCCCCTGCGAGGAGCGGTCAGGCGGGCAGCTCGGTGGTGCTGCCCCCGGCGGCGGCGATCTTCTCCCTGGCCGAGGCGGAGAACGCGTGGGCGCTCACCTCGAGCGCGACGCCGAGGTCACCGGACCCGAGGACCTTGACCGGGCGACCGGCCCGGACCGCGCCCCTGGCGGCGAGCTCGGCAGGGCCGACGGCTCCGCCGTCGGGGAACAGCGCGGCCAGCCGGTCCAGGTTCACGACCTGGAACTCGACCCTGAACGGGTTCTTGAACCCTTTCAGCTTGGGCAGCCGCATGTGGATCGGCATCTGGCCGCCCTCGAAGGCAGGCGGGATCTGGTGGCGCGCCTTGCTGCCCTTGGTGCCGCGGCCCGCGGTCTTGCCCTTGGACGCATCACCGCGGCCGACCCGGGTGCGGGTGGTCTTCGCGCCCGGCGCGGGGCGCAGATGGTGCAGCTTCAACGACATGTCACTGGTCTCCCTCGATGACGTCGACGGTGACGAGGTGCCGCACGGTGTGGACCATGCCCCGGACCGCAGGGACGTCCGGCTTCACCACGACGTCCCCGATCCGCTTGAGGCCGAGCGAGCGCAGCGTCTCGCGCTGGTTGGCCAGCCTGCCGATGGCCGACCTGGTCTGCCGGACCTTCAGCCGTCCGGTGGACCCAGTCGTGGACCCGGTCGTGGACCCGGTCGTGGACCCGGTTGTGGACCCAGTTGTGGACTCGGTCACGAGGTCACCTCCGCGCGCGCCCTGAGCAGGGCCGCCGGGGCCACGTCCTCGACCGCGAGGCCGCGGCGGGACGCCACCGCCTCCGGCTCCTCGAGCGAGCGCAGCGCCTCGACGGTCGCATGCACGATGTTGATCTGGTTGGACGAGCCGAGCGACTTGCTCAGCACGTCGTGGATGCCGGCGCACTCCAGCACGGCGCGCACCGGACCACCGGCGATGACCCCGGTACCCGGCGAGGCCGGCCGCAGCAGGACCACGCCGGCGGCCTTCTCGCCCTGCACGGGGTGGGGGATGGTGCCCTGGATGCGGGGGACCCGGAAGAAGTGCTTCTTGGCCTCCTCCACGCCCTTGGCGATCGCCGCGGGCACCTCCTTGGCCTTGCCGTAGCCCACTCCGACCATCCCGTCGCCGTCACCGACGACCACCAGCGCGGTGAAGCTGAACCGGCGGCCGCCCTTGACCACCTTGGCCACCCGGTTGATCGCGACCACGCGCTCGATGTAGGCGGACTTGTCCGCGGCCTGGCCACCACGACGGTCGTCACGGCCGCCGCGGCGGTCGCCGCCGCTTCGGCGCTGGGTTCCGCTCATGATGTCTGGTTCCTCTTCTCGTCTCGGGGTCCCGCGCTCAGAACGCGAGACCGCCCTCGCGGGCACCGTCGGCCAGGGCCGCGACCCGGCCGTGGTACTTGTTGCCGGCGCGGTCGAACACTACGCCCTGGAGGCCGGCGGCCTGGGCGCGCTGCGCCACCAGCTCGCCGACCCGGCGGGCCTTGGCCGACTTGTCGCCGTCCAGCGAGCGCAGGTCCGCCTCCATGCTGCTGGCCGAGACCAGCGTCCGGCCCGCGGTGTCGTCGACCACCTGCGCGGAGATGTGCCGCGACGACCGGGTCACGACCAGACGGGGACGCTCCGCGGTGCCCGTGACCTTCTTGCGGCCCCGGACCTGCCGGCGCTGCCGCGCGCTGGCCCGCGGGGCGGCATGCTTGCCCGACCTCAGCGAGATCGCCATCGTCACCTACCAGCCTTTCCGACCTTGCGGCGGACCACCTCGCCCGCGTAGCGGATGCCCTTGCCCTTGTACGGCTCGGGCTTGCGCAGCTTGCGGATGTTCGCGGCGGTCTCGCCGACCAGCTGCTTGTCGATCCCCTGGACGCCGAGCCGGGTGGGCCCGTCCACGGTGAAGGTGATCCCCTCGGGCGCGTCGACGACCACGGGGTGGGAGAACCCGAGCTGGAACTCCAGCTGGGTGGGGCTCGTCGCCCGGACCCGGTAGCCGACGCCGACGATCTCGAGGCGCTTCTCGTAGCCCTCGGTCACACCGGTGACCATGTTGGCGATCAGCGTGCGGGTCAGGCCGTGCAGCGACCGGCTGGCGCGCTCGTCGTCGGGCCGGGTCACCACCACCGCGCCGTCCTCGCCCCTGCTGACCGCGATGGGCGCGGCGACGGTGTGGCGCAGGGAGCCCTTGGGTCCCTGCACGGTCACCTCCCGCTCGTCGAGCGCGACGTCCACCCCGGACGGGACCGGGATCGGCAGCTTCCCGATGCGTGACATGTCCTCGTGCTCCTCTCAGGCCTCTCGGCTCACCAGACGTAGGCGAGGACTTCCCCGCCCACGCCCTTGCGGTTGGCCTGCCGGTCGGTGAGCAGCCCCTGGCTGGTGGAGATGATCGCGACGCCCAGACCGCCGAGCACCTTGGGCAGTCCGTTGGCCTTGGCGTACACCCGCAGGCCGGGCTTGCTGATCCGGCGCAGCCCGGCGATCGACCGCTCGCGGTTCTGCCCGTACTTCAAGGTGACGGTCAGCGTGCGACCGACCGACCCCTCGACCGGGTCGTCGGCGCGCCACGCGGAGATGTAGCCCTCCTGCTGGAGGATCTCGGCGACGCCGGCCTTGAGCTTGCTGTACGGCATCGTCACGGTGTCGTGGTAGGCCTGGTTGGCGTTGCGCAGACGGGTCAGCATGTCCGCGATCGGGTCGGTCATCGTCATGGTGGTGAGGCTCTCTCTCGTCGTGGTTTCGCCGGTGCTTCCGGCGACCTTCGGCGTCGTCTTCGTCACTACGTCGGTTGCCCGGTGCCGGGCGGTGGTCAGGCCGGCCGGGTCACCAGGAGGACTTGGTGATCCCGGGCAGCTCGCCTCGGTGCGCCATCTCCCGCAGGCAGATCCGGCACAGCCCGAACTTGCGGTAGACCGCCTTCGGCCTGCCGCAGCGCTGGCAGCGGGTGTAGGCGCGCACCTTGAACTTCGGCTTGCGGGCGGCCTTGACCTTGAGCGCGGTCTTCGCCATGTCAGCTCTCCTTGAAGGGGAACCCGAGCCGCCGTAGCAGCGCGCGTCCCTCGTCGTCGTTCGTCGCCGTGGTCACCACGATGATGTCCATGCCCCTGGTCCGGTCGACCCGGTCCTGGTTGATCTCGTGGAACATCACCTGCTCGGTGAGCCCGAAGGTGTAGTTGCCACGACCGTCGAACTGCCGGTCCGAGAGGCCCCGGAAGTCCCGGATCCGCGGCAGCGCCAGGGTCAGCAGCCGGTCCAGGAACTCCCACATGCGGTCGCCGCGCAGGGTCACGTGGGCGCCGATCGGCATCCCCTCGCGCAGCTTGAACTGCGCGATGGACCTGCGGGCGCGGGTCACCTGCGGCTTCTGCCCGGTGATCGCGGCCAGGTCGCGGACGGCGCCGTCGATCAGCTTGGAGTCGCGGGCCGCCTCCCCCACGCCCATGTTGACCACGATCTTGGTCAGCCGGGGCACCTGCATGACGTTGGCGTACCCGAACTGGTCGAGCAGCGCCGGCTTGGTCTCCTCGCGGTACCGCGCCTTCAGCCGGGGCAAGACCCGCTCCGTGCCGGGCTCCGTGGTGGGCTCCGTCGCGGCCTCCGTGCTGGGCTCCGTGCCCGCGGTCATCAGATCTCCTCCCCGGTCCGTCGCGACACCCGGACGCTGCGCCGTGCCGGGTACGTCGAGCCGTCGCCGCGGCGCTTCTCCACCTCGACCCGCTTGAAGCCGACCCGGGTGGTGCGCTTGCCGTCGACCAGCATCACGTTCGACACGTGGATCGCGGCCTCCTGGGTCACGATGCCGCCGGTCGTCCCGGCGCGGCCGCCCTGGTTGATCACCTTGGTGTGCCGCTTGACCCGGTTGACACCCTCGACGATGACCCGGTCGGAGTCGCGGAGCACCGCGATGACCTTGCCCTCGGCGCCCTTGTCCCTGCCGGCGATCACCTTGACGGTGTCACCCTTCTTGATGCTCACGCTCTTCCTGCCCTTGCCGGCGGCACCCTTGCCCGGTGCCTTGGCCGATCCCTTGGCTGATCCCTTGGCCGGCATGTCACAACACCTCCGGGGCCAGCGAGATGATCTTCATGAACTTCTTGTCCCGCAGCTCTCGGCCCACCGGCCCGAAGATGCGGGTGCCCCTGGGCTCGCCGTCGTTGCGCAGGATCACCGCGGCGTTCTCGTCGAAGCGGATGTAGGACCCGTCGGGACGGCGGCGCTCCTTGACGGTGCGCACGACCACGGCCTTGACGACGTCGCCCTTCTTGACGTTGCCGCCGGGGATGGCGTCCTTGACGGTGGCGACGATGACGTCGCCGATGCCTGCGTAGCGCCGGCCCGAGCCGCCGAGCACCCGGATGCAAAGGATCTCCTTCGCACCGGTGTTGTCGGCGACCTTGAGTCGCGACTCCTGCTGGATCATCGGTCTCTCCTGCTGGTGGTGGCGCGTGAGCGCCGTACCTGGATGGCTGCGGTGCTACCCGGGGGCTACTTGGCCTTCTCGGTGATCGCCACGACCCGCCACCGCTTGGTCGCCGACAGCGGCCGGGTCTCCATGATCTGGACGCGGTCGCCGACGCCGCACCGGTTCTGCTCGTCGTGGGCCTTCAGCCGGCTGGTGCGCCGCATGACCTTGCCGTAGAGCGCGTGCTTGACCCGGTCCTCGACCAGGACCACGACGGTCTTGTCCATCTTGTCGCTGACGACCAGGCCCTCGCGGACCTTGCGCGGCCCCCGCCCGGCCGGCTTCCCGGCCGGCTTCCCGGTCGCCTGCTCCGGGACCTGCTCCTCGGCAGCCGCCTGTGTCTGTTCGCTCATGCCCTACCGCCCTCGTCCGCCGTCTGTTCCGCACCCGGGCTGCTCCGGATGCCGAGCTCCCGCTCCCGCACCACGGTGTAGATCCGGGCGATGTCTCGCTTGACCGTCCGCAGGCGGCCGTGGCTCTCCAGCTGGCCGGTCGCGGACTGGAAGCGCAGGTTGAACAGCTCCTCCTTGGCCTCCCGCAGCCGGGTCTCGAGGTCGACGTTGGTCATCTCGTCGAGCTCCTGGGCCTTGGTCTGTCCCTTGGTCGGGCCCGCCATCAGAAGTCACCTGCCTCACGCGACACGAACCGGCACTTCATCGGCAGCTTGTGGATCGCCCGGCGCATCGCCTCGCGGGCCACGTCCTCCGGGACTCCGGACAGCTCGAACATCACCCGGCCGGGCTTGACGTTGGCCACCCACCACTCCGGGGAGCCCTTGCCCGACCCCATGCGAGTCTCCGCGGGCTTCTTGGTCAGCGGTCGGTCCGGGTAGATGTTGATCCACACCTTCCCGCCGCGCTTGATGTGCCGGGTCATGGCGATACGAGCGGACTCGATCTGCCGGTTGGTGACGTAGTGCGCCTCCACGGCCTGGATGCCGTAGTCGCCGAAGGCGAGCTCGGTGCCGCCCTTGGCCATCCCGGTGCGCTTGGGGTGGTGCTGCTTGCGGTGCCGGATCCTGCGCGGCATCAACATCGTGCTCACCCCTCCTGACCGGTGGTCGTGGGCGGTGCGGCGACCGGCGCCGCGACCGTCTCGGCGGGTGCCGCCGGGGCGGTGTCGGCGCCGCCCTCGCGGCCGGCGCGGGTCGGCCGGTCGCCGCGGGAGCTGCGGCTGGGCCGCTCGCCGCTCCGAGGGGGGCGGCGGCCAGGGGCCCCGGCGCGCGCGGCGGCCTGCGCCTCCCGCTCGGCACGGGTGCCGGCCACCTCGCCCTTGTAGATCCACACCTTCACGCCGATCCGGCCGAAGGTCGTCCGCGCCTCGTAGAAGCCGTAGTCGATGTCCGCGCGCAGCGTGTGCAGCGGCACCCGGCCCTCGCGGTAGAACTCCGACCGGGACATCTCGGCGCCGCCCAGGCGGCCCGAGCACTGGATCCGGATGCCCTTGGCTCCGCTGCGCATCGAGGTCTGGATCGCCTTGCGCATCGCGCGGCGGAAGGCCACCCGGCCGGACAGCTGCTCCGCCACGCCCTGTGCCACCAGCTGCGCGTCGATCTCGGGGTTCTTGACCTCGAGGATGTTCAGCTGCACCTGCTTCCCGGTCAGCTTCTCGAGCTCGCTGCGGATCCGGTCGGCCTCGGCGCCGCGCCGGCCGATCACGATGCCGGGCCGCGCGGTGTGGATGTCGACGCGGACCCGGTCGCGGGTGCGCTCGATCTCCACCTTGGAGATGCCGGCCCGCTCCATGCCCTTGCTGAGCAGCTTGCGGATGGCGACGTCCTCGCCGACGTAGGACTTGTAGAGCTTGTCGGCGTACCACCGGCTCTTGTGGTCGGTCGAGATGCCGAGCCGGAACCCGTTGGGGTTGATCTTCTGACCCATCAGGCCTTCGGCCCCTTCCTGGTCCTGGTCTGGGTGCCGGTCCGACCGGCGTCGCCGGCGCCGCGCGGCTGCACGACGAGGGTGACGTGGCTGGTCCGCTTGTTGATGCGGGAGGCCCGGCCCTGGGCGCGGGCACGCCAGCGCTTCATCGTCGGGCCCGCGTCGACCATCGCCTTGGACACGACCAGCGTGCCGCGGTCCAGGCCCTCGGTGACGGTCGCGTTGGCGACCGCGCTGGCCAGGACCTTGTACACGGTCTCGGCGGCGGCCTGGGGGGCCAGCCGCAGCAGGTCCAACGCGTCGTCCACGTCGAGGCCGCGGACCAGGTCGACGACCCGGCGGGCCTTCAGCGGCGTGATCCGGACGTAGCGAGCGCTCGCGAAGGCCCCGGGCTCGTCGCCCAGCAGGCTCTCGCGGCGGGCGCTCACCCGCCCCCGGTCCACAGTGGTCACTGGTCTGCCTTCCATCCAGATGGTTCGAGAGGGCGTCGGCCGCTCAGCGGCGCCGGCTCTTCCGGTCGTCCTTGACGTGCCCGCGGTAGGTGCGGGTCGGCGCGAACTCACCGAGCTTGTGGCCGACCATGGAGTCGGTCACGAACACCGGGACGTGCTTGCGCCCGTCGTGCACGGCGATCGTGTGGCCGATCATCGCCGGCACGATCATCGACCGGCGTGACCACGTCTTGATCACGGTGTGGGTGCCCTTGTCGTTCTGGGCGTCCACCTTCTTCATCAGGTGGTCGTCCACGAACGGGCCCTTCTTCAGGCTGCGAGGCATAGCCAGCTCTCCCCTGCTCAGCGCTTGCCGGTCTTGCGACGGCGGATGATCTGGGCGTCGGACGCCTTGTTCTTGCGGGTGCGGCCCTCCGGACGGCCCCACGGCGAGACCGGGTGCCGGCCGCCGGAGGTCTTGCCCTCGCCGCCACCGTGCGGGTGGTCGACCGGGTTCATCACCACGCCGCGGACGGTCGGCCGCTTGCCCTTCCAGCGCATGCGGCCGGCCTTGCCCCAGCTGATGTTGGACTGCTCGGCGTTGCCGACCTCGCCCACGGTGGCGCGACAGCGTACGTCGACGAACCGCATCTCCCCCGACGGCATCCGCAGCGTGGCGCGGGTGCCTTCGCGGGCGACCAGCTGTGCGGAGATGCCGGCGGACCGGGCGATCTTCGCGCCGCCGCCCGGGCGGAGCTCCACGCAGTGGACGGTGGTGCCGACCGGGATGTTGCGCAGCGGCAGGTTGTTGCCGGGCTTGATGTCCGCACGAGGACCGGCCTCGACGGCCATGCCCTGGCGGAGGTCCTTCGGCGCGAGGATGTAGCGCTTCTCGCCGTCCGCGTAGTGCAGCAGGGCGATCCGGGCGGTGCGGTTGGGGTCGTACTCGACGTGCGCCACCCGGGCCGGCACGCCGTCCTTGTCGTACCGGCGGAAGTCGACGACCCGGTAGGCGCGCTTGTGGCCGCCCCCCTGGTGCCTGGTGGTGATCCGGCCCTGGTTGTTCCGCCCGCCCTTCTTCGGCAGCGGACGCGTCAGCGCCTTCTCCGGCGTGGTCCGGGTGACCTCGGCGAAGTCGGCGACCGACGAGCCGCGGCGGCCCGGGGTGGTCGGCTTGTACTTGCGGATTGCCATTCACTCAACCTCTGCGTCCGTGCGCCGGTCAGGAGACCGGGCCTCCGAAGATGTCGATCCGGTGCCCCTCGGCCAGGCTCACCACCGCCCGCTTGGTGTCGGCGCGCTTGCCGACGCCGAAGCGGGTCCGGCGGGTCTTGCCAGGCCGGTTGAGGGTGTTGACGGAGGTGACCTTGACGTTGAACACCTTCTCGACCGCGATCTTGATCTCGGTCTTGTTGGCGTCGGTGCGCACCAGGAAGGTGTACTTGTTGGCGTCGAGCAGGCCGTAGCTCTTCTCCGACACCACGGGCGCGATCAGCACGTCGCGGTGGTCCTTGTGGAAGCTGCTCACCGGTCGGCCTCCTCGCTCTGGCTCTCGCCCTCGTCGTCGGCGCCCGCCGCCGGCTCGGTTCGCTCCGCCGGCTCGGCCAGCTCGGCCCGCTCCACCGGCTCGGCCCGCTCCGCCGGCCGTGCCGCGGGAGCCGCCGCTCGCGCGCTGCCGACGAAGGCGTCGAAGGCGCCCTTGGTGAACACCACGTCGTCGCAGAGCAGCACGTCGTAGGTGTTCAGCTGGTCGACCGCCAGCAGGTGCACGCTGGGCGCGTTGCGCAGCGACAGCCAGGTCAGGTTGTCGCCGCGCTCGAGCACCACCAGGACCCGGCGGGCCTCGG
This sequence comes from Nocardioidaceae bacterium, assembly GCA_044866695.1. GTDB lineage: Bacteria > Actinomycetota > Actinomycetes > Propionibacteriales > Nocardioidaceae > JBIOUF01. The sequence continues at coordinate 23,754 of JBIOUF010000184.1, forward strand.
TGACGGCGGTCAGCCCGGCCAGCGCGGCCTTGGTCGAGGGCGCGTCGCCGGCCAGCAGGCCCTCGACCACGTGGACCCGGCCGGCGCGGGCCCGGTCCGACAGCGCGCCGCGAAGCGCGGCCGCCTTCATCTTCTTCGGGGTGCGCTGGTCGTAGCTGCGCGGCTGCGGGCCATGGACCGCGCCGCCGCCGGCGAACTGCGGTGCCCGGGTCGAGCCCTGCCGGGCCCGGCCGGTGCCCTTCTGCTTGTACGGCTTGCGGCCGCCGCCGCGCACCTCGCCGCGGGTCTTGGTCGCATGGGTGCCCTGGCGGGCCGCCGCCTGCTGGGCCACGACGACCTGGTGGATGAGCGGGATGTTGACCTGGACGTCGAAGATCTCCGCGGGCAGGTCGACGTCGAGCTTCGCGCTCGACGCCTCGGCCTGCGCGCTGGTCTGCTCGGCCGTCATGCTCGGCCTCCCTTCGCGGCGGTGCGGATGACGACCAGCCCGCCCTTGGGGCCGGGCACGGCGCCCTTCACCAGGACCAGGCCGCGGTCGGCGTCCACGGAGTGCACGGTGAGGTTCTGGGTGGTCACGGTGCTCGCGCCCATCCGGCCGGCCATGCGCATGCCCTTGAACACGCGGCCCGGCGTGGCGCAGCCGCCGATCGACCCGGGCTTGCGGTGGTTGCGGTGCGCGCCGTGCGACGCCGAGACGCCGGCGAAGCCGTGCCGCTTCATGGTGCCGGCGAAGCCCTTGCCCTTGCTCGTGGCGGTCACGTCGACCACGTCGCCCGCGGCGAACACGTCCGGGGTCAGCTCCTGGCCGACCGAGTACGACGAGGCGTCCGCGGTGCGGATCTCCACCAGGTGGCGGCGCGGGGTGACGCCTGCCTTGGCGAAGTGGCCGGCCCTGGGCTTGTTGACCTTGCGGCCGTCCACCTCGCCGTACCCGATCTGCACCGCGTTGTAGCCGTCGGTCTCCGCGCCGCGCACCTGGGTGACCACGTTGGTGCCGGCCGCGACGACGGTGACCGGGACGACCCGGTTGTTCTCGTCCCACAGCTGGGTCATGCCGAGCTTGGTGCCCAGCAGGCCCTTCACGTTGCGTTCCACAGTGCTCATGGTTCAGTCGGCCTCAGAGCTTGATCTCGATGTCGACGCCGGCGGGCAGGTCCAGCCGCATCAGCGAGTCGACGGTCTTCGGCGTGGGGTCGATGATGTCGATGAGCCGCTTGTGCGTGCGCATCTCGAAGTGCTCACGGCTGTCCTTGTACTTGTGCGGCGAGCGGATCACGCAGTAGACGTTCTTCTCGGTGGGCAGGGGCACAGGGCCGGCGACCCGGGCGCCGGTGCGGGTGACCGTGTCGACGATCTTCCGCGCCGAGGTGTCGATGACCTCGTGGTCGTAGGCCTTGAGCCTGATGCGGATCTTCTGTCCCGCCATCAGCCGTCCTCATTCCTCGTTCGGTAGCCCGCAGCAACGCTGCCGGGCTCGTGCCGCCTGGAACCGGTGCGCCCCGGGAGGGACACCCCGCCGCCGCTCCGACCCTCGGCACTCCGACCCCCGAGGTCGGGCGTGTCGGGCGCCTCGGGGGCGCGGACCGACGACCTGCGTGAGTGGGTTGTCGAGATGGTGCCCACCGTGCGGTGGGCGTTCTGGGGTCTCCTGGTGCGGTGCGGGCACGTCACGCTGCCGGATGCCAGGAGATGCGGTTCAGCAGTCAAGTGGTCGTACTCGCAACCCCGGCGACCCCGCCGGAGCAACCGGTCTATCTTGTCAGAGAGGTGGCGGCGGGGCAAATCACCCCCGGCCGCCCGGTCGCCCGGCCGCCCGCTCGCCGTACGCCCGTTCACCGCAGGCCCAGGAGAGGACTCGAGAGGACCGGCTGATGGAGCTCGCGGCCGACGCCGAGACCTCCGCGCGTGCCCTGTTGGCCCGCGCCCGCGCCACCGCCGGGTCCGGGCGCGGCGACGCGCGCGAGGCGGCCTTGCGGCTGGCCCGCCAGGCAGGGCGGACCGCGTCGGCCGCGGGACTGGAGGAGCTGTTCCTGGAGGCCCTGCATGCCCAGGTGGGGCTGGAGGACGGACCGCTGGAGCAGATCCCCGCCGCTCGTCGCGCTCTGCGGATCGTCCGTCGCTATCCCGGCGCCACCGCCCGAGGATGGGAGGCCGCCCTGCTGCAGCTGCTCGGGAGCGCGCAGGTCGACGCCGACCGGGTCCCCGAGGCGCTGGCCAGCTTCCGTGCCGCCCTCGCCCTGCGCGAGGACGTCGGCGCCCCCGACGACGTCGACGTCGCCCGCGACCTGGTCGCCTGGGCCACCCGCCTCGCCGGCGCCCTCCGCCACCCCTCCTGACCCTCGCAGCACCGCCGACCCGGCGCATCCTCCCCCCACAACACCGCCCACCCGGCCCAACCTCCCCCGCAGCACCGCCGAGCCGGCGCGTCCTCACCGCGCAGCACCGCCCAGCCGGCGCGTCCTCACCGCGCAGCACCGCCCAGCCGGCCCAACCTCCCCCGCGGGGTGGCAGGCATCGAAGCGGCTGCATCCCGTCGGCGTCTTGTGACTGCCGGGCCGGAAGGCACCCAGCAGGGAGATCACGCCGACTCGGCGCGGGTGAATCCGGTGGTCGGCGTGTGGCGTGCAGTATTACCGTGGGCCCATGGGCCCCGGCTGGCTCGAAGCGGTGCTGGCCACGGCAGTGTGCATCTCACTGGCCGCGCTGGTCGCGTGCCCGCAGGCATGGCTGGCCGGCGGACGGCTGCTGGCACTGGTGGGCCGTCAGCTGGCCCGGTTCGCCCCGCGGCGCGCGAGCACCCGGCCGATCGAGCGGATCGCCCACGACGCGCGGCGGCTGGGACGCAGCTACCGCTACCCCCCGCGGGGCCGCTCGTTCGCCCGGTTCGAGGGCACCCGGTGGGCCTACGACAAGGTCCTGGCCGAAGGCTGCGCCGCCCTCGGGATCGTGCACCTGCTCGACGTTCTCGGGCCGGGGGCAGAGCTGGACGCGGAGCGGGAACGGGTCGAGGATCTGCTCAAGGAGGCGGGCCTGCGTCTCGACGACGCCGCGTGACTGCCCCGCGGTCGGATTACCGCCGCCGGTAGGCAAGGTCCCAGACGTCGCGCCCGTCGCGGGCCGCCCGCCGCTCGAACCGGGTCATCGGTCGCGACGCCCACCGCTGGACCGGGCCTCCCCGCAGCTCCGGCTCCGCGCCCAGCGCCTCGCGCATCCGCGCCGCGTAGCCCGCCCAGTCGGTGGCCAGGCGCCACACGCCTCCGGGCGCCAGCCGAGAGGCGGCCAGCCCCACGAACCGCGCCGTCACCAGCCGGCGCTTGTGATGCCTGGTCTTGGGCCACGGGTCGGGGAAGAACGTCCACAGCTCGGCGACGCTCCCGGGCCCCAGCAGGTGGTGCATCGCCCAGACCGCGTCGATCCCGCAGGTCCGGACGTTGCCGACGCCGGCGCGCTCCAGCCGGCGCAACGTCTCGGCCACGCCCGGCCGCCACACCTCGAACGCCAGCAGGTTCAGCTCCGGCCGCTCCGCCGCCACGGCGGCGACCGTCTCCCCGACTCCCGAGCCGATCTCGACGACCAGCGGCGCGGTCCTCCCGAACCACGCCGCGGGGTCGAACCCGGCCTGCGCGACCGGGTCCGGGATGTGCCAGTCCGCCGCGTGCCGCTCCCAGGCGTCGGCCTGCGCGGCGGTGAGCCGGCTCCCCCTCCGCCGGTACGTCGCGGGGTGGTCGGCGCCGTGCCGCAGCTCGGCCAGGCCGGTGCGTGGCCGGGCGGGGCCGGCCCCGCCTCGCCGTACCGGCTCTTGGCTCACGCCCACGATCATGCAAGGCCTCGGTCGACGGGTCCACGCCAGCCCGGTTCTCTTCCACAG
>JBIOUF010000185.1:0-3792 GCA_044866695.1 Nocardioidaceae bacterium
AGGTCGCGCCGACTCGCCGGTCCCCGGCCAGGAGGACGCGCCCACTCGCCGGCCACCCCGCAGGAGGACGCGCCCACTCGCCGGCCACCCCGCAGGAGGACGCGCCCACTCGCCGGCCACCCCGCAGGAGGATGCGCCCACTCGGCGGGAAACGGTGCGCGGGGCGGGGGGCGGGTATGGCAGAATGAGCGCTGCCATGAGTCTTCTGTGTTGTCGCTGTCGCTGACGCCAGCATCCCTGCTGGTGCGTGACGCTCTGCTCCGACAGCCCAACCAGCACACACAGGACGGCGACCATGGCCACCACACCTTCCCCGACGTACCCCACGACCTCCCCGGCCGCCTTCGCCGGGTGGGGCGAGCGGCTGCAGCGGGCCGGCTACACCGTGCTGGCCAACAGCCACGCCGTGCCGGTCGAGCTGTGGCTGCGCGAGCCCGGCGGCGCGGTGCTGGTGTTCCGCTCCCGCGGCACGCGGGTGACGCTGCGCCGGTACGCCGCCACCGACCTCACCGGGATGCTGCTGCGTTCGGAGTGCGACTGCGCCGCGCACCGCGAGGCCGGCGCCGCGCGGCGGGCCACGCTGGCCCCCGGGGCGACCCCGCTCGACGAGGCGGCGTTCGACGGCGCCGACGAGCTCGGCTGGGTGGGCTACCAGGCCGGTCTGCTCGACGTGGCCTCCGCGTCGATGCTCTTCGAACGGCTCCTTCGGCGGCTCCCGCCGCCTGCCGCGGCGGTTCTTGACGGGGGGCCGGACCAGGAGGAGGCTGGCTGGGCCGTGGCCTGAGGTCCGACTCTCGAGCGATGGCGCGGCGACGCACGGTCGCTCGGGGGCACGGGGGAAGGACGCCGCTCATGGCGAGCAGCCACGCATGGAAGGCGGCTCTGGGCCTGAGCGCCCTGCTGGCCGGGTCGGTGGTCGCGGCCGCGGCGCCCGCGGCCGCTCCCGGAGCCTCCCGGCTGGTCGTCCCAGCGGCCGGTGATGGCCGGCTCTCCGGGGTGCTCGATGCCCGAGGAGCCACCGGTCAGGTCGGCCAGGGCTTCGTCGCCACGAGCTGCTGCTCCTCGTCGCTTCGGGAGCAGGCCACCGACGGCGACTCGGCGCGCCAGGTCGGGAGCGCGGTTCTCGTCCACGCGCGACGCCCGACCGTCCACGGTGACGCAGGTGGTGCGACCCGGCGGCCGCCCGACGGGGCGCCCATGGACGTCGTGGCCACCGTCCCGGACCGACAGCCCTCCCCGCCGCACGGGCCCGAGCCTGGAGAACCGCAGGCGCCGATCTCCGGTGACCCCTCCGCCCAGGCTGGGCCAGGGGCCCATCCAGCGGATCACGCGCACGCCGGCAGCGCCCCTCACAGTGCTGCGGCTGGACACCCGTCGGCCACGCGCCACGGCCGGTCCTCTCACGCCCGGGCGAGTCACCCGGACAAGTCCGGCCGGCCCCGCCCGCCACGTGCGGGCCGAGAACCCAGCCTGCCGCGTGCGGCCGTCCGCCCGGCCCGCCAGGCGCGCGTCCACCACCCGAAAGCGCACCGACAGGCAGCTGCGGGCGGCTCCTGACCGGCGGGAAGTCGCACGGCGGTCAGCCGAACGGCAGCGGAGGGCTCTGCGTCGCGGCGGTTCCCGCGCGGTGGGCGGTCATCTGCTGCAGATGGTGCCGCCGACACAGCACCTCGTAGCCGACGACCGGCCGCCCGGCCGGCGGCGCCGAGCCGGCCTCCTCGACGTCCCCCACGACGACCACGTCGCCCTCGGTGACCATCTCGCCGTCCTCCGTGCGCGCGTTGTGGGTGGCCCGCCGTCCGCACCAGCACAGCGTCTCCACCTGGAGCACGAGCACCCGGTCCGCCAGCTCCACCAGTCGAGCCGACCCGGGGAACAGCCGGGTCCGGAAGTCGGTGAGGATCCCGAAGCAGAACACGTCCACCCCCAGCTCGTCCACGACCCGGGCAAGCTGCTCGACCTGGCCGGCGGTGTAGAACTGCGCCTCGTCGCAGATCAGGTAGTCCACCTGCGCGCCGCGGGTCAGCGCCGCCACGACATGGGCCCAGAAGTCGAACCCTTCGGCGACCTCGACAGCCTCCTCGCGCATGCCGAGCCGGCTGGACAGCGTCGCCGTACCGGCCCGGTCCCACCGGGTGAACAGCAGGCCGTGCCGGCCACGGGCCCGATGGTTGTGGTGGGTCTGCAGCGCCAAGGTGGACTTGCCGGAGTCCATCGTCCCGGTGAACAGCTGCAGCTCGGCCATCTCGATGCTCGCTCGGACCGGGTGCCTCAGAGCACCAGCAGCGGGACCAGCATCTCGGCCGGGGTGAGCGACCCGTGCATCCCGACCAAGGTGCTCTCGTAGGGGAACGACCCCGTGTCCAGCACGGCCAGGTCTCCTCGCGCCGCCACAAGCACGTCCCCGACCCGCGGCCGGACCACGCCCAGCAGGTCTCCGAACCAGCCCCGCGCCACCGCCTCCTCCCGGTCCACCACCTCCGCACGCTCCCCCAGCACCCCACGCCACCGGGCCGCCACGCCGGCGACCTCCCCCGCCTGGCAGTACACGTGCCGGAACCGCGCCTCCCCGCCCACCAGGGCGACCCCCTCGCGCAGGGCGGAGTGGTCCGCCACGTCGACGCGGCTGCCGTCGGGGCAGTCGACCATGCCGTGGTCGGCCACCACCAGCAGGCGGGTCTGCTCGGCGAGCGACTCGCGGAGCAGCTCCACGGAGACGTCGACCACGCTCAGCTGGGCCCGCCACTGCGGCGAGTCGACGCCGTAGCGGTGGCCGGTCCAGTCCAGGTCGCCGTCGTACAGGTAGGTCACCGAGGGCCGTTGACCCGACGCGCGGCACACCGCCGCCAGCCGCTCCCCCGGCCGGTCGGCACCGGTGTAGCTCGCGCCCCGGCTGCTCGCCACGGTGAGCCCGGACTGGGCGAACTCCCGCTTGTTGACCTGCGTCGTGTGCACGCCGGCCGCCTCCAGGCGCATGAACGCCGTCGGGTGCGGCTGCCACTGCACGGGGTCGACCCGGTCGGTCCACTGCAGGGCGTTCAGCAGCCGGTCCGTGCCGGGGATCCGGGACGTGAAGCCCACCACGCCGTGGCTGCCGGGTGGCAGCGCGGTGCCGAGCGAGGTCAGGCTGGTGGCGGTCGTGGACGGCACCGCCGCGGTGGCCGGCGAGGAGTCGTCCTGGCCGGCCAGCGCGGAGGTGAGGTACGGCGCCTCGTCGGGATGCGCCCGGAGCAGCTCGTGGCCAAGCCCGTCCACGAGCAGCACGACGTAGCCGTCCGACCCGGGCAGCCGCAGGGCCGACGGCGCCGGGCCGATGTCGGCGCCCAGGGCCACCGCGACGGCAGGCAGCACGTCGACCAGGGACCGGACGTGGTAGGCCGGGGCGACGAACCCGTCGCTCACCGCAGCGGGGCGCTGGGCACCGTGCGCGCGGAGAGCGCGGACGCGAAGGACAGCAGCTCGGCCACCGCGCCCGGCCCCTCCGCCGCGGCGCTGACCCGGATCGAGAAGTCGTCGGAGGCCAGGACGCCGGTGTAGCCGTGGTCGGCCTCGCAGTCCGGGTCGGAGCAGGCCGCCGGCTCCAGGTCGAGCCGCCCAACTGCCCCCCAGCCGACCGTCAGCACCGCCTCGCTGGGGCCGCCCACCACGCGAGGGCCGCGGTAGGTCTCGGGGTTGGCGACCATGCGGCTGACCACCACCGAGCTCACCGCGCTGAGCGCGACCGCCTCGGTGGAGGAGGAGGTGTACGGCTCGGGCAGCAGGTCGTCGGGGGCGTGCTCGTCGGTGTGCCCG
>JBIOUF010000186.1:0-8607 GCA_044866695.1 Nocardioidaceae bacterium
GTGCGGTGGTTTCGAGACGCCTCCGCTAGCGCTCCGGCTCCTCAACCAGCGGTGGTCGGTGGTCGAGGAGCGAGCTTGCGAGCGTCCCCGGCGGCCCTAGGAGCGAGCTTGCGAGCGACCCCGGTGGTTGAGGAGCGAGCTTGCGAGCGTCTCGAAACCACCGGACCCCCGGGCTGGGTCTGTGCCACGGTGCCGCTGGTTTCGAGACGCCTCCGCTAGCGCTCCGGCTCCTCAACCAGCGGGGGTTTCGAGACGCCTCCGCGTGCGCTCGGGCTCCTCAACCGCCGGTGGCTCGCAAGCCCACAACGCGGCGTCACTCGGCGGCGTCGTCGCCGTGGCCCTCCGGGTCCTCCTCGGGCTCGAAGGTGCTGCCTTCGCCCTCGGTGACGCCGATCTCCGCGCCTCTGCCGTCGGGTGCCCCACCGGCAGCGGCCCCGGTGTCGTTGTCCTCGCCGCCGTTGCCGGGGGCCTGGTTGGGTGTCTGGCTCATCGCCTGCCTCCTCGGTGTTGGTCGTCGCCGCCCCGCCCGCGTCCGCCGACGCCTTCGTGGTACCCGCTGTTCCGGCTGGCAAGCGGCGCGGCCGCCGGCCCACGACACGCTTGCCCTTGCTAGCGCAATCTAGGGATTGCGCTAGACGGACCGATATCGTCCCAGCGTGGACCCGGTGAGGAACCCGTACGCGCCCGGCGCGGGCCAGCGGCCACCGGAGCTGGCCGGGCGCGACGGCGAGCTGGCGGCGTTCGAGGTCACCTTGGAGCGGGTGGCCGCGGGACGGCCGGCGCGGAGCATGGTGCTGTCCGGGCTGCGCGGCGTCGGCAAGACGGTGCTGCTGGGCGCGCTGCGCGGGCAGGCGGTGTCGCGGGCGTGGGGGACCGGCAAGGTCGAGGCGCGGCCGGAGCGGTCGCTGCGGCTGCCGGTCGCACAGGCGGTGCACGCGGCGGTCCGCGAGGTGGCGCACCGGCACCGCGACCCGGACCGGGTCGACGAGGTCGCCGGGGTGGTCGCCGCCTTCGCGCTGCGCACCGGCCCGGCCGACCGCAAGGACAGCCGCTGGCGCCCGCCCGTCCACGTGCCGGCGGCGCGCGGCCGCGCCGACTCCGGCGACCTGGAGCTGGACCTGGTCGAGCTGTTCACCGACGTCGCCGAGCTCGCCGGGGACCTCGGCGTCGGGGTCGCGCTGTTCGTCGACGAGATGCAGGACGTCGCGTCCCCCGAGCTGGCGGCGCTCTGCGGCGCCTGCCACGAGATCAGCCAGCAGGGGTCGCCGCTGGTCCTGGTCGGGGCCGGGCTGCCGCACCTGCCGGTGGCGCTCGCGGCGAGCAGGTCCTACGCCGAACGGCTGTTCCGCTACGTGGTCGTGGACCGGCTGCCGCGGCAGATGTCCGACCGGGCGCTCACCGTCCCGGCGGCCGGCGAGGGCGTCGACTTCGAGCCCGAGGCGCTCGACGAGCTGTACGCGCTCACCGACGGCTACCCGTACTTCGTGCAGGCCTACGGGAAGGTGACCTGGGACGCGGCCCCGGCCAGCCCGGTCCGCCTCGACGACGTCCGGGAGGCCGCCGCGGAGGCCGAGGGGGAGCTCGCGGTCGGTTTCTTCGGCGCCCGCTACGAGCGCGCCACCCCGGCCGAGCGCGACTACATGCGCACCATGGCCGACCTCGGCGCGGACTCCGGCGACGGTGCGGTCACCACGGCGCAGGTGGCGGCGACCCTGGGCCGCCGGCCGCAGTCGCTGTCCCCCGCGCGCGACGGCCTGATCAAGAAGGGGCTGGTGTTCGCCTCCGAGCGTGGGATGGTGAGCTTCACGGTCCCGCACTTCGGCCGGTTCCTCCGAGCCCAACGGGTGTGACCGCGCCGCGCAGTCAGCTCAGACAGCCCTTGTCGGGGCAAGAACATTCTGTGAACGCCCATGGCGGGCACGTCCTCAGGAGAGCAGTGGAACCTACCGATGTGCGAGTGCAGGCGGAGCTTGGAGGCTGCCCCGTGTGGTGGCGGGGCTTGGGCTCCGACGGCTCGTCGTTGGGCCTTCCTGCGGACCTCGTCCGCCGGCTGCTGGAATGGAACCGTCGCTACGAAGACTGGGCGAGTACGGCGTCGCAACCGGAGCCGGACCTGCTGGTGGACTTCCGGGTTGCGGGACTCCGGCTTGCGGCCGAGGTGCAGGAGCATGTCGGCAGTCAGCTGAGGGTCTCCTACCTGCAGGCGATGTAGCGGTCCGACGAGGCCGCAGCGGGGCAGTACCCCGACCGGTCAGGTCAGGGCGTCGGTGAGCGCGCCGTACGTCGCCCGGCCGTGCTCGAGCGCGGCGACGTACCCCTGCCGCTGGTACGCCGTCGGGTCGACGTCGCCCGGGACCGCGAGCCGGCCGCGGACCGGCTCGAGGTCGTCGAAGCTCTTGCGCTTCATCCAGTCCTCCAGCGTCTCCAGCAGCACGCGCACGTGGCCGACGCCGTGGCGCAGCAGCGCGGAGGCGGTCATGACGACGTCCGCCCCGGCCAGCAGGTAGGACGCGACGTCGGCCCCGGTCTCCACGCCGGTCGTCGCGGCCAGCGAGCCGCGGACCTGGCCGTGCAGGATGGCGATCCAGGCTCTCGGCATCCGGGCGTCCTCGCGCCGGGACAGGGTCACCCCGGGCGCGACGGTCAGCGACTCGGGGTCGACGTCGGGATGCAGGAACCGGTTGAACAGCACCAGCCCGTCCGCGCCCGCGGAGTCCAGCCGCAGCGCCACCTCGCCGACGGAGCTGAACGCCGGGCTCAGCTTGACCGCCACCGGGACGCTGACGGCCTGCTTGACCGCGGAGAGGATCTCCACGTGCCGGTCCTCCACGAGCCGGCCCGGAGTGCGCGGGTCGCCGGGCACGGCGTAGATGTTGAGCTCGACGGCGCTCGCGCCGGCGTCCTGCATGGACCGGGCGAAGCCGACCCAGCCGCCCGGCGTGGAGCCGTTCAGGCTGGCGATGACCGGCACGGCCACGGCCTCGGCGCAGCGCTCGACGTGGCGCAGGTACCGCCGCGCCGGCTGCTCGGTCCGCGGCGACGGGAAGTAGGTCAGCGCCTCGCCGAACACCTCCTCGTGCGACTCGGTGAGGGCCAGGTCGCGCAGCTGCTCGCGGTGCACCTCCTCCTCGAACAGCGACGGCAGCACCACCGCGCCCACCCCGGCGTCGGCCAGCGCGCGCACCCCGTCGACCCGCGCGGTCGCCGGCGACGCGCTCGCCACGAGCGGGCTGCGCAGCGTGAGCCCGAGGTAGCGCGTGGTCAGGTCCATGCCGGGTCCTTCCGGGCGTCACGGGCGAACCGGGACGGGTCCTGGGTGGCCATCTCCTCGTAGGTCTGCCACCTCTGGTCGACCGCCTCCTGCGCCAGGGCCAGCAGCCGCTCGGCCTCGTCGGGGTCGGAGCTGCGCAGCATCCGGTAGCGCAGCTCGTTGTAGACGTAGTCCTCGAGCTTGATGCGGGGCCGCGGCGAGTCCAGCTGGAACGGCCGGCCGCCCCGGTCGCGCACGGCGGGGTCGAAGCGCACCAGCGGCCAGTGGCCCGACGCCACCGCGCGCCACTGCTGGTCCAGGCCCTTGTCCATCTCGATCCCGTGCGCGATGCAGTGGCTGTAGGCGATGACCAGGCTCGGGCCGGGGTACGCCGCGGCCTCACGGAACGCGGTCAGGGTCTGGTGCGGGTCCGCGCCCATGGCGACCCGGGCGACGTACACGTTGCCGTAGGCGATCGCCTGCAGCGCGAGGTCCTTCTTGGCGGTGGTCTTGCCGGCGGCGGCGAACTTCGCCACGGCGGCGAGCGGTGTGGCCTTCGACGACTGGCCGCCGGTGTTGGAGTAGACCTCGGTGTCGAGCACCAGCACGTTGACGTCGCGACCGCTGGCCAGCACGTGGTCCAGCCCGCCGGAGCCGATGTCGTAGGCCCAGCCGTCTCCGCCGACGATCCACACGCTCCGCTGCAGCAGGTGGTCGGCGACGCTGCGCAGGTCCGCGACCGCGGCGGACAGCTCCGGCCGGTCGCCGAGCTCGTCGAGGCGGGCCAGCAGCGCCCGCACCCGCTCGCGCTGGGCGGAGATCTGGAACTCCCGGACCTGCTCGGCGTCCAGGATGGCGTCGGCGAGCTCGGGGCCGACCTGGTCGCGCAGCTCGGCCAGCCGCCGGCGGGCCAGCTGCACGTGCAGGTCCGCGGCCAGCCGCATGCCGAGGCCGAACTCGGCGTTGTCCTCGAACAGCGAGTTGGACCACGCGGGGCCGCGGCCGTCGGCGTTCTTCGCCCAGGGCGTCGTGGGCAGGTTGCCGCCGTAGATCGACGAGCAGCCGGTGGCGTTGGCGATCGTCAGCCGCTCGCCGAAGAGCTGGCTGAGCAGCTTCAGGTACGGCGTCTCGCCGCACCCCGCACAGGCGCCGGAGAACTCGAACAGCGGCTGCAGGAACTGCGTGCCGCGCACCGTCCCGAAGTCCACCCGCGACCGGGTGTTCCAGGGCAGGGACTCGAAGAAGTCGACGTGGGTCCGGGCCGGCTCGAGCACCTGGTCCAGGTCGGTCAGGTTGATCGCCTTGCGGGACGGGTCGTCGGCCGGGCTCACCGGGCAGGCCTCGACGCACAGGCGGCAACCGGTGCAGTCCTCGACGTAGACCTGCAGCGTGTAGCGCGCGTCGGGCAGGCCGACGGCGTCCAGCGGCGCCGAGGGGAACCCCTCCGGCGCGTCGGCCAGCTCGGTGGCGTCGTAGTACTTCGAGCGGATCACCGAGTGCGGGCACACGAAGGAGCAGGTGCCGCACTGGATGCAGGTGTCCGGGTCCCACTCGGCCACGAGCGGGGAGATCCGGCGCTTCTCGAACGCGGTGGTGCCGCTCGGCCAGGTGCCGTCGATCGGCAGCGCGCTCACCGGGAGGGCGTCGCCGCGGCCGGCCATCATCGCCGCGGTCACCTCGCGCACGAACTCCGGGGCGTCGTCGGGAACGACCGCCGGCAGCCCGCGCGTGGCACCGGCCGCCTCCGGGACCTTCACCTCGTGCAGCGCGGCCACCGACGCGTCCACCGCGGCCTTGTTGCGCCGCACCACCTCGGCGCCGCGGCGCCGGTAGGTCTTCTCGATGGCGGTCTTCACCGCGACCAGCGCCTGCTCCCTGGGCAGCACGCCGGAGATGGCGAAGAAGCAGGTCTGCAGCACGGTGTTCGTGCGCCCGGGCAGCCCGGCCTCCCGGGCGACGGTGTCGGCGTCGATGCTGAACACCCGCAGGCCCTTGTCGAGGATCTGCTGCTGGACCGGCCGGCTCAGCGCCTCCCAGACCTGCTCGGGCGGGTACGGCGCGTTGAGCAGCAACGTTCCTCCGGAGCGCGCGCAGCCGAGCACGTCGACCTTGTCCAGCAGGCCGAACTGGTGGCAGCCGACGAAACCGGCGCCGGTCACCAGGTACGGCGCGCGGATCACGTGCGGCCCGAACCGCAGGTGCGACGTGGTCAGCCCGCCGGACTTCTTGGAGTCGTAGACGAAGTACGCCTGGGCGTGCAGGTCCGGCTCGGCGCCGAGGATCTTGATGGTGTTCTTGTTGGCCCCGACCGTGCCGTCGGAGCCGAGGCCGAAGAACACCGCGCGCAGCGTCTCCGGCTCCTCCAGGTCCAGGGTCGGGTCCCAGTCCAGGCTGGTGCCGCCGACGTCGTCGGTGATGCCGACGGTGAAGCGGGCCCGCGGCCGGTCGGCGGCCAGCTCGGCGTACACCGCGGCGGCCATGCCGGGGGTGAACTCCTTCGAGGACAGGCCGTACCGGCCGCCCACGACCCGCGGCAGCCGCTCGACGTCGCCCCGGCGATGCGCCTCAGCGAGGACGGCGCTCACGTCGAGGAACAGCGGCTCGCCGTGCGACCCCGGCTCCTTGGTGCGGTCCAGCACGGCGACGCCGGTGACCGTGGCGGGCAGCGCGGCCAGCAGCTCCTCGGCGGGGAACGGGCGGTACAGGCGCAGCTGTACGAGGCCGACCCGCTCGCCCGCGGCGACCAGGTGGTCCACCACCGACCGCAGCGTCTCCGCGCCCGAGCCCATCACCACGACGACGCGCTCGGCCTCGGGGTGCCCGTGGTAGTCGGCGACCTGGTAGGAGCGGCCGGTGTGGGTGGCCAGCTCGTCCATGGCCTCCTGCACCACGCCGGCCGTGCGGGCGTACAGCGGGTTCACCGTCTCGCGGGCCTGGAAGTACACGTCGGGGTTCTGCGCCGTACCTCGGATGAACGGGTGCTCCGGGCTGAGCGCCCGGGCCCGGTGGTCGCGGACCGTCTCCTCCGGGACCAGGGCGCGCAGCACGTCGTCGCCCAGGGTCTCGATCGTGTTCAGCTCGTGGGAGGTGCGGAAGCCGTCGAAGAAGTGCACGAACGGCACCCGCGTCCGCAGCGTGGCCGCGTGCGCGACCAGCGCCAGGTCGTGCGCCTCCTGCACCGACGCCGAGGACAGCAGCGCGAAGCCGGTCTGGCGCACCGCCATGACGTCGGAGTGGTCACCGAAGATCGACAGCGCCTGGGCGGCCAGCGACCGCGCCGCGACGTGGAAGACCGACGCGGTGAGCTCCCCGGCGATCTTGTACATGTTGGGCACCATCAGCAGCAGGCCCTGGGACGCGGTGAACGTCGTGCTCAGCGCGCCGCCCTGCAACGCCCCGTGCAGCGCGCCCGCGGCCCCGCCCTCGCTCTGCATCTCCACCACCGTCGGGACGGTGCCCCACACGTTCGCCCGGCCGTGGCTGGCCCACTCGTCGGCCAGCTCGGCCATCGGGGAGGAGGGGGTGATCGGGAAGATGGCGCACAGCTCGGTGAGCCGGTAGGCGACGTCCGCAGCTGCCTCGTTGCCGTCGATCGTGACCCGCACTCGTCACCCCTCCTCGGGGACCATCTCGATGGCGTGGACCGGGCACTGCCGGAAGCAGGCGCTGCAGCCGGTGCACTTGTCGTAGTCGTACTCGTAGCGCAGCCCGACGCCGAGCTTGATGATGGCGTCCTCGGGGCAGGCGCCCAGGCACCCGTCGCACTCGAAGCAGTTGCCGCAGGACAGGCAGCGGCCGGCCTCGAACACCGCCTCCGCCTCCGACAGCCCCGCCACCACCTCCTCGAACGTCGCCGTGCGGGCGGTGGGGGCCAGCTCGGCCTGCTGGCGGCGGTCGTGGTCGCCGAAGTACCACAGGTGCAGCGTGTCGAAGTCGGCCTGCACGTGCTTGGGCCCGGGCGTCCACTGCCCACCGCGCAGCCAGGTGTCGATGCTGCGGGCCGCCCGCTTCCCGTGCCCGACGCCCACCGTGACGGTGCGCTCGCCGGGCACGGTGTCGCCGCCGGCGAAGACGCCGGGCGCGCCGGTCATCAGCGTGACGGGGGACACCTGCACCACGTCGCGGTCGAACTCGATGCCGGGCACGCCGCGCAGGAACGCCGAGTCGCTCTCCTGCCCGAGGGCGAGGATGACGGTGTCCGCGGCCAGGGTCTCGAACCGGCCGGTCGGGTGCGGCCGGCCCTGGTCGTCGAGCTCCTGCACCTCGACGGTCAGGTCGTCCTCGCCCATCGAGGCGATGGTGCGCAGCCAGTTGATGCGGATGCCCTCGGCCTCCGCGTCGGCGGCCTCGTCCTCGTGGGCCGGCATCTGCTCGCGGGTCCGCCGGTACACGATCACGGTGTCGTCCGCGCCCAGCCGGCGGGCCACGCGGGCCGCATCCATGGCGGTGTTGCCGCCGCCGTACACCGCGACGCGCCCGGTCAGCGCCGGGGCCTCGCCGCCGGCGGCCTGGCGCAGGAACCCGACCGCGTCGAGCACCCGGCTGGCGTCCTGGTCGGGGATGTCGACCCGCTTGGACAGGTGCGCGCCGATGGCCACGAAGACGGCGTCGAAGCCGCCCTCGCGGCGCTCCGCCTCCACGTCGGTCACCCGGTGGTCCTGCTCGAAGCGGACCCCCAGCCCGGTGAGCCGGCCCACCTCCGCGTCCAGCACGTCGCGCGGCAGCCGGTAGGCGGGGATGCCGTACCGCATCATCCCGCCGGGCTCGGGCCCGCTGTCCCGGACCACGACCATGTGCCCGCGCCGGGCCAGGTGGCACGCCGCGGACAGGCCGCTCGGCCCCGAGCCGACGACCAGCACCCGCTTGCCGGAGACCACGGCCGGCGGGGTGAAGGACCAGCCCTGCTCGATCGCCAGGTCGCCGAGGAACCGCTCGGCGGCGTGGATCGACACCGCCCCGTCGAGCTCGGCGCGGTTGCACGCGGTCTCGCACGGGTGGTAGCAGACCCGGCCGTGGATCGCCGGGAAGGGGTTGTCCTCGGTCAGCTGCCGCCAGGCCGCCTCGTGGTCACCGGCCTTGAGGTGGGCCAGCCAGGCCTGGATGTTCTCCCCGGCCGGGCACGCGCTGTTGCACGGGGGCAGCAGGTCGACGTACACGGGTCGCTGGGTGCGGACCGGGCCGGCCCGGAGCCGACCGAGCCCGACGGGTGCCAAGGGGGTGAGGTCGCGGTCGGAGCCGGTCATGACGCCGGTCCCGAGGACCCGAAGGGGCGTAGTCGCATGTGCCGAGCATCCCCACCAGGGGGGTCGAAGTAAAGTGCCGAACGGCCGTCGCGGCTTACGTCGTACGGCCCGGAC
>JBIOUF010000187.1:0-12444 GCA_044866695.1 Nocardioidaceae bacterium
CCGCCGACGCTTTTGACCTCCCCTTCCGGTCGGGCCCGTTGATGCGAAGAGGCACCCAGCCGACCTGCCGGGTGCCTCCAATTGTCGCCAGGCGCGCATTGACCGGGAGACATACCCCAGAGTAGCCGGGAACGCGCTCGCCCGCGCGCGATACGCGGGACTACAGTCGTGGACATGTGGTGTGCCAATCTGACACTGTCCACGTCGCTTGAGGGAGGGTGAACGGTGGCAAGTCCGTTGGTGCGACGGCACAGGCTAGGCGTGTTGTTCTACGAGATGCGCGAGTCGCTCGGCATGACCCATGAGCAGTTGGCCACGAAGGCGCGGGTACCCAGGACCGACGTTTCACGCCTGGAGAATGCGCGTCGCCCGCCCGACGTCGCCAAGGTGATGAAGATGCTCGACGCCTTGGGCGTTCCCGAGGACTCCCAGCAATGGCGCGACATCGTCCGCCTGGCACGCGAGGCCAACGAGCGCGGATGGTGGGATGAAGCGGAGTTCGCTCGCATGTCGGAACGGCAGAAGCGTTGCGCCGACGTGGAATCGGCCGCAGTCTCGATTCGTCACTACCACAACAGCGCGATGCCGTGGATGTTGCAGACCCCGGAGTTCGTATCCGCTCGAGACGAGGTGTGGCGTGCCGACGGCGTTGACCTCGACCCGATCCAGGCGGTCGCCCGTCTGCGACGCCAGGCGGAGGTACTGCGCGACGGTGGCCCGGAGATCACGGTGCTGCTGGAGGAGCAGGTGATCCGCCGGCCGCTGGTCGACGCGGCGGCGATGGCTCGCCAGCTCCGCCACCTGGTCGAGGTGTCCGAGACTATGGACAGGATCAGCATCAGGGTTCTGCGGGTCGATTCGAAGGTCGGCTCGCACGCGGTGCCGCTCATGCCGTTTGACCTGCACACTTATCACGATCCTGGCGACGGCACCGCCATGATGATCGCGACAATCAATGACGATCTGCTCATCTACGACCAGGAGCAGATCGCCCCGTACGCGCGGTTGTTCGATCGACTGCGTGATGCAGCCCTGTCGGATGCGGACACGGCTGCATATATCGAGGAACATGCCGCCGCGTTGGCGGCATCGTAGGAAGGCGCGCATATGGTTGACCGCTACCGGACCTGGCGAAAGGCCAGAGCGTCCAATGACGCCAACGGATGCGTCGAGGTGTGCTTCGACGTGCCCGGGATCGTTGCCATCAGAGATTCCAAGCTCGGCGGCGACTCCCCCATCCTGGAGTTCACCAGGCGTGAGTGGGAGTTCTTCACGGACGGGGTCCGTCAGGGCGAGCTCTAATCACGACAACAAGGCGATGGCCCGCACCTGCTCAGAGGTGCGGGCCATCGCCCTTTCGGCGCGACACGCAACCAACCCCTTGTGACCTTGGAATTGGACAGTGCAAGCTGACACTGTCCAAGGCTGGACAGTCCTACAAGCTTTTCCAAGCGTGGCCAGCGCGACGACCCAAAACGCGGCGGCCACCAGTCCGGTCTCGCCGCATCCAGCGAGACCGGACTGGCCGGGGCACAACCCCACGGTTGTGCCCCGGCACCCACAAGCCAAGCAAGCAGAGGCGCCGGGCCGGACGGACGGCTCACACCACGTCCGGGGCCACCCGACGCCCCCACAGACGGGAGTCCTCAGGGCTCCTGCCGCGGCGCCCAGCTGCCGCGGGGTCGAGAAGAAAAAGCGGGACCCGGGGTGTGACCCGGGGACTGGAAACACGCCCCGGTGCCCGCCGAAAGTTCAAGGGATTCGGTGTGTCGCCGGCCGAGTTGGCCGAAGCGCGGCAAGCCAAGGTCCGCCGCGGAGCTCACAGCCACGAGTTCCGCGGCAAGCAAGGAAGATCACGGGGGTGCCAGGGGGCTGGCGTACGAACCGGTCACAAAGTTTGACGCTGAAACGAATTGGGGTCCCCTGGCACCCCACCACCCGCCGGTTTTGGAGGTGGTGTTGATGGACGGCCTGGACGCACAGCTGGTCCGCGGCCTGATGGACGGCTTCCCGACAGCCGATCTACCGCTCGGGTGGATCAGCTTGCTCGGGACGCTGATAGCGGCCGCGACCGTGCTCGCACTCGTAGCCGTCGCCTGGATCGCCGTGTACACACATCGGCGCAAGGCCCGAAGGCGGGTGGGGCCGACGATGTACCTGCCCCGCCACCCGGTGCCCAAGCAAGCCGGCCGGCGGTGGTGGCAAGGGCGGGGCGAACGCTGGATCGAGTACACCCGCGGCGAGCAGCTTCTGCCCGGACAGGACCCATGGAGGGGCCGATGAACACCGGCGATTGGGCGGCACAGATCTCCGACGACGCAGCCGACTATCTACGCGGCGTAATGGACGAGCATGTCCCGGACCGGTTCGGGTTCTGCCGATGCTGCGGCGTCCCCCGATGCGGTAAAGGCCGGGAAGCCGCTGTCGGGCTGGCAATCGCCGGACGGTTGGACATCCCCCCGGCATGGGCGGTAGTCCGCCCTGAGCCAGGCAGGTGGCCATGAGCCAGGGATACAACCGGTCGAACCCGTTGCCGGTACTCACCTTCGAGTGCAACCCGATACAGGCCAGGCCACACCAGTGCACCGGTAGAACCTACTGGGACGGCAAATGCGAATGCCACTGCCACCGGCCGGCCACAAGCGAGCGGAGCAAGGCCAAATGAGCGAGCAGGAGAAGCTGGGCCAACTGCGGGAGGTCATCGGCGAGAAGGCGTTCGGTGCCCTGACCGTGGCGGCGAAGACCAAAGGGAAAGATCCGCTGGACTTGGCGGCTGAGGCGATCGAGTTCCACGCGTTCCTGACCGACAAAGAGGAGCACGGCTGGCAAGCCGAGGCCGTCGTGTTGGTACGCGGCACAGAGCAGCGTCTGGTGAGTCTGCTCATCGGCAGATGAAGATGTCCCCGATCGTGCCGAGTCCACCGGCACGCCGGAGGGGACGGTGGCGGCATCCGGTTGCTCCCGCCTTCGGGTGCCGCCACACCAAGGCTTTACGCACCCTTTCCCTGCTCTCTGGCGATGCGGCAGGGGGAGGGCGAGCCCGGGGTGAGGGTCCCGGGCGGGCGGGCACCCGGTCTGCAGCCTCCGCAGGCCGGGCACCCGCTTCAGCCGGACTCGCCGGTGATGACGCGGACCTGCTTGATGGTCTTGTACCCGGAGCGTTCCATGACCTCCCGCTGGCTTACCAAGTGCTTGCCGTCCGGTCCGAGCTTGGCGCGCTCGGCACGCATGGCTTCGTGGAGCTTGGGCTTCAGCTCCTCGATCTCGGCCAGAAGCCTCTTGTGTCGCGCGCCGAGTTTGTCCAGTTCGTTCACGCTCTCAATGATACCACTAGTACCCCCAGTGCTAGAAATCAACCATTCGGAGGATGTGATACCAGTAGTGCCCTCGCGGGTACTAGCGCTATCATACTCGCATGGACAGCGTCGAGCACCCGAGCTCCGCAGCCACCATGTCTTCCCCTCGGAGGGTAACCGTGAACACCTTCACCACCCAGGCCCAGCAATTCGCCGCCGTCTACGCCGCGAAGCTCGCCAAGCGCCAGCTGCGCACGATCGCCATCGTCAGCTTTGCCACCAAGCTCATCACCGCAGGCGTCGCAGTCATCAGCTACCGCCACCAGTCGAGCACCCTGTTGAGCTGGGACGCACCGGCCGAGATCGCCTACGGCCTGCCCGGCCTCGTGGACCTGCTCACCATCGTCTGTGTCCTGGCCATCTCCACCCCCGCGCTGATCCCAGCCGCCTCCCGCGTGGCCGCCCGGGTGGTCGTCATCCCGGTGCTCACCAGCGCGGCGATCAACTTCGCCGGGCACGGTTCGATTGGCGTCAAGCTCGCAGCGCTCTCGCTGCCGATCTTCATCCCACTCGGCGAGCTGGTCGGATCGGTCATCAAGCCCGACTTCGCCGAGATGGACCGCATCGAGCGCGCCGCCTACGCGGTTGCTGCGCCGGAGCACGTGGTTGACGACGAGGCCAAGGCGCGCCGCTCCGAGATCGCCAAGCGTGCCGCCGCCAAGCGCCGCGAGAACGCCGCCGCCGAGGCAGCCAAGGCCGAGGCCAAGCGAGCAGCCGCCCGCGAGCGCCGCGCGGTCAAGGCCGCAGCGCCTACCAGTCCGGCCTGGGTGCTCGAGGGCCGCGAGCCGAGCCTGGCCGAGGCCGCTTCCATCACCGCCTGATCCACCCGCCGGCCGGGAGGGCGTCGAACCCCTCCCGGCCACTTCGAAAGATCCGATTCCGCTTCGGAGGAGACCTGATGCCGACCACCACCATCTTCGACCAGCCGCTCGACCCCACGTTCCTGGTCCGCATGGCCGAGCGTCACCAGCGTGCGGCGGCCGAGTTGCGCGCGCGAGCCCAGTTCGCCGACGGCGACGAGCGGGAGCGGCTGCTCGCCCGCGCCGACCAGCACGAGCAGGACGCCGCACGCGACAGGAAGCGTGCCGCCTGACCGTCACTGCGGTGGCCAGACTTCCCCGCTGGCCACCGCAGTGAAAGCCAGGACACCCCCAACCCCGGACAGGAGAACCGACGTGACACTCGAAATCAGCAGCGGCATGATGACCAGCGACCAGACCGACCACTGGGCCTACCGTGACGCCATGGAGCGCAGCTGGTGGTGGGTTACCTGGCTACCCAAGGCCCAGGTGTGCGACCGCAACCAGGCCATCACTGCCATGACCCTGTGCGAGATCGCGGCGGAAATGCGCGCCTCGGGCGGGCACCACCTAGACCATCACCAGTGGCCATTGTTCTGCGACCTCGCCGGCGAGTTGGGCATGGCCGGGCTCGACGCCCTGGGCATGCTCGACAAGCCGCTTGAGCCAGGGCAGACCAGCCCCGCCCCGGCCACGGAGTCCCGGACCCGCTATTGGATCCAGATGCAGTGCGACCTTCTAGGCTCTGACTACGCCGACGTCGAAGGCCAGCTCACCGACGGCTACGGCACCCTGCAAGAAGCGCGCCGGGCAGCACCCGGCCTTCGGGACTGGCGCCGACTTGAGGGCAACCTCGGCTCGCCGGTCCGCCTGCGGGTCGTGGAGCGGACGGTAACCGAGACCGCGTTCGAGATCTGATCAAAGCCCCCGGCCGGGGGCCTGATATCCGGCCAGGACGGCAGGGCTGTCGTGGCCCTGCCGTCCACGAGGGCGCGTTCGAGAGGGCTGCTCCGGGGGCGTCTGCCGAAGATCCGACACTGTCCAGAAAGGAGGGCGCGGAGTGGATCAGGAAGGCGGGTCGTCGTCCGGCGGCCCGCCAACGTCCATAATGGCCGACATGGCCGACCCGATCCCGCTCGACGAGCTCGAGGCGCGTTTGCGCCGGCTCGCAGAGTTGGGTGAGGAGGAGCAGTGGCGGGAGGCCAAAGACCTGATCGAGGTCAGCAAGGCCAGCCTGCAGCTGTTCCGTGACACGGTGATCGTGGCTTTGACGCGTGATCACACCTATGACGAGGTCGCCAAGAAGTTCGAGATCAGCGTGAAGACCGTTGAGGCGGCTGTCACGCGGTTCAACAAGCGCGCGCAGGCTGGCTGATCGATCCCGTTCGAATGACGTTCAGTGTCTGTGTGTTGCCCGAACTACCCTATAGATCTATAGGGTAAGGTGGTTCTATCCCAGGCCTGGCCCGAGCCTCCCCCGGGCCAGGCCGACGAAAGGAAATCCATGATCAAGAAAATTGTTGTCGCGTGGGTGCAGTCATGACCACGACCGCCTGGGCGCCGGACCACGCACCTGTGGGGTATCCGCCGGTCTCGCCTGAGGCGGTGGACAGCCCGCCCACGCAGGCCAGGCCCACCGGCGGTGGGCAGGTTCCGGTTGAGCAGCGGGCACAGGACCTATGCGCGAACGTCGTACGCACGCGGTGCGCCGATTTGGCCTTCCCGGTCGAGCGGTATGAGGGCTTCGTCTACTGGCGGACCGTGTTCGAGCAGGCCGCTCAGGAGATGACGCTGCGGGCCGGGCACGAGTTGGCGCAGATGGCCGATGGCGGCCTGTCCGCCCGGAAGATCTCGACCCTGCTCGCCGAGGCCGGCCTTTCCCTGTCGCCCTCCGGCGTGGAGCAGGCGATCAAACGTGCCCGCGCCGCTGCGGCCGAGGCAGAGATGGAGATGGAGTCGTGAGTGGGTCGGGGCGCCGGTTCGCGGCGCGTACTTTCCTCGCCGGTGCCGGTGTCGCCGCCGCCGGGGTGTTGGGCGGGGATCTGGTCGGCGCGTGGCCGGCGGCGGGGCTGGCCGCAGGCGGAGCGTGTCTGGCTGCGGGGTGTGTCTGGTGGCGGCTGCGCCCGGCCGGCGGGTCGAACGCGGCGATCGGCCGCTGGAACCGCAAAACGTCCCGGCATGCGGGGACGGCGTCGTGGTGGGATCTGCTGCGCACCTCGTCGGCGTGGGCGATGCGCCGGCGGGCCGGGGTGATCCGGCCGTCGCTGGCCGAGCTGCCGTGGTGGCGGCGGTGGCAGGCGCCGGTCATCTCGTACGCGGTCCCTTTGTGCAAGGTGGGCCGGTGGACGGTGTGGACGTCCGGTGAGGAGTCCACACTACGGATCGGCATCCCCGGGACGGGGAAGACCGCCGAACTGGCTTGCCGGGTGATCGACGCCCCGGGTGGGGTCGTGGTCACCTCGACCGCCACCGACCTGTACCAGCTGACGGCGCCGCTGCGGCGCGAGCGGGGGCCGGTGCATGTGTTCAACCCCGGCGGGCTCGGCGAGATCGCCTCGACGTTGCGGTGGTCGCCGCTTGCCGGCTGTACCGATCCGACAGTCGCCGCCCGGCGGGCCAACGATCTGATGGGCCCGCCGACCGAGTCCGCTGAGGGGCAGCGGTGGGAGGTCCAGGGCCGCAGGGTGCTGGCGGTGCTGCTGCACGCCGCCGCGTTGGGCGGGCACCGGCTCGCCGATGTCCACGCCTGGGTGTCCAACCCCGACAGCGCCAAGGCGGTGGTCGTGGAGGCGCTGCGAAGCTCGCCGCGGGCGACGGAGATGATCCGCGCCGCCGAGCAGGCGATCGGCGTCACGGCACGCACCCGCGACGGGGTGATGATGACGATCCTGCCCGCGTTGGCGTGGGTCACCCAGCCCACCGCCGCGACGTGCGGCGACCCGGAAGTCGCCCAGGCCAGGACCGCGTTGACGGACCTGACCGGCCGCCGCGGCGCCCTGTATCTCCTCGGCGACGACGACGGGACGGTCGCACCGCTGGTCGGCGCGTTGACCGCGGAGATCGCCTACGCGGCACGTTCGGTCGCGGCCGGTCTGCCAGGCGGCCGGCTCGACCCCGGTCTGACGTTGGCGTTGGACGAGATCGCGCTGGTGTGCCCGACCCCGTTGGACAAGTGGATGTCGGAGCTGCGTAAACGCTCCATCGTGATCCATGCGGCATGTCAGGGGATCGGGCAGCTGCGGGAGCGGTGGGGCAACAACGGCGCCTCCATGATCTTGAATTCGGCGGCGGCGGTGATGCTGTTCGGCGGCTGCAAAGACCCCGGCGATCTCCAGCTATTCGGCGCGCTGATCGGCGAGCGGCCCGAGGTCACACCCACCTGGGACGCCAACGGCAAGGTCACCTCCACCTCCACCCGGATGGTGCCCGTCATGTCCGCACCCATGCTCGCCGCCCTGCCCAACCACACCGTCCTGCTCGTTCGCCGCGGCATGCCCGTCGCCGTCGGCAAAACCCCGATCGCCTGGACCCGCAAAGACGTCCGCCGCACCAACCGCAAACCGTCGCGCAGGTTCCGGCCTGCCATCCACCTGCACGCCCGCACCACAAGGAAGGAGACCACCGATGCATGACCCTGCGAGCGACCCGCGGATCGCAGCCCGCCCCAACGGCGGCTTCGACGTCACCACCCGGCAGGGCACCTACCACGTCCTCGATAGTGGCCTGCTCGGTTGGGGCGTCTACCACGGACCCAACCTCGACATGGTCCTCACTGACGACGACCGGCTGGCTATCGGCGCCGCACACGCCGACGACCTGATCAAAGCCCTGCTCGACAACGACAACACCACCATCCAGCACGACCTCACCGACGACGACACCGACGGGATGTGACCACATTGGACATTCGTGAGATCGAGGCAGGCATCCGCGCCGCCTACAAAAAGCTGGACCTGGCCGCCAAGGCCCGTTACCGCAACCCGGCCAACTGGGAAGGCCGCAACGGTGCGCAGGTGTCCCTGGCCGACCTGCGCGAGGCTTTGCCGGCCGAATGGGGCAAGGAGCAGGTCGACCAGGCGCTTGGCCTGCTGTGCGACCACGCCGACGTGCACATGTACCCCCTGTCCGACCAGAAGAACGCCGCCATGCGTGACGCGGAGGCGGCCGTGTTTGTGGGTGCCACCCATCACCACGCGATCCAGATCGACCGGCGGTCGCCCGAGCCGGAGCGGGTCGTCGAGCGGCTGCGGATGCGCGAGCGTGACTATGCCGAGTCTCAGGTGGCCGCGCTCGACGACCACACCGTGGCGCAGGTTGCCGAGCAGATGGGCGTCGAGCCCGACCCGGACCCGAACGTCCTGCGCCAGCGGCTGATCGACACGTCGGTGGCCAACCTCGACACCTGGCGGGCCGATGCCCAGCAGGGGCAGGACGACGGAATGCTGCTGTACCGGGCCGACAACGAGCCGGAGTGGGTCGCTTCCTGGACCGACGATGACCGGCAGCAGGCAGCTGAGGCGGCCGCCCGGCTGCAGGAACGCGCCGTCACCGACCCGCACTGGGCCTTCGTGAAAGACCGCGCTGACCGGTGGGCGGCAGGCCCGGCCCCTGCCAAGGACGTCACCCCCGAGCCGGTCGACAGCCGCACCGACGACGTGATCGACATCGACACAGACGAAGACGCCGACGAAGCGGACGGTCTCGACCCGTGATGCACAGGTCTCCTGTGCAGTCCACACACCTCATGTGGGCGGGCACCCGCACATCCGAATTGCGCGGGTGCCCGCATACGGATCTTCTCACCTACTGATTGATCTTCACGAGGGACTTGATGCACACCCCACCTGAGCATGACCACGAGTCGATCGGCGACGCACCGCACACCCCGGGTGGGCCGTCAGACCTCGCCGTGGGCGACGCCGAGCGGGAGCTGGCCGAGACCGGCTCGTACGGCGGGCCAGTCGACGCCGACCCGGCCGTGCCGACGACCCTGTACGGCACCATCGTTGACCGCGGGCAGGAGCCGCGGGCGCCGATCTTGCCTGCGTGGCTGCGCAACGCAGAGCAGCGGGCCGCATTCGCGCGGGAAACCGTCCGCTACCTCGGGTACACACTGGCCTTCCACGGTGTGCGGATCCCCCGGTACGCGGCCTTGATGCTGCTGTTCGCGCCGTGGGGCCTGTTGAAGCTCGCCGGGCGGCAGATCCGCTGGTGGTGGGTGCTGGAGCAGCACGGCATCCGGCAGCACGCCGCCAATCGCAATGACGCGGAGACGTGGCTCAAGCTGCACACCGAGGCTAGGCGTACCCGTGGTGGGCGGGGCCTGTGGCTGCTGGTCGAGCTGCTCGCCGCCGTCGGTGTGGTCCTCGCCCTGGTGTTCGCTGCGCCGCCGCTGGTGCAGGCCGCCGTGGTCGCGGCGGTGGTGCCGGTGCTGGCCAGGTTCGGCCGGCCGCAGGGCCGCCCGATCACCGACCGGGTGTACTCGGGGCCGCGTTTCACCAGGCTGCACGCCGAAATGGTCCGGGCGGCCATGTGTGCGATCGGGATCGCGGGCATCAAGGAGCCCGGCTCGGTGTCGTTCCCGCCGCCGGGAATCCACCGTGACGGGCCCGGCTGGCTGGCCAGGGTCAACCTCCCGGCGGGTGTGGAGGCAACCGATGTGCTCGAGCGGCGGGGGAAGCTGTCCTCGGCGCTGCGGCTGCCCGTGGACCAGGTGTGGCCGTCGGCAGGGCCGGACCATGCCGGGCAGGTTGATCTGTGGGTCGGCTATCTGCCGGCGTCGAAGATGGGCCAGCCGCAGTGGTCGCTGCTCGCGGACACCGCCCGGACCAGCGTCTTCGAGGCGCACGAGTTCGGCACCGACCAGCGTCAGCGGCCCGTGGCCACCGCCCTGTTCGCCCGCAACTTCCTCATCGGCGGCGTGCCCGGGTCCGGGAAATCCTACGGTGCAAGGACATTGGCGACGATCGCCATGCTCGACCCGACGTGCGAGCTCAAGATTGCCGAGTTCAAGGGCACCGCCGACTTCGGCGACATGGCCCACCTGTGCTCCACGTACGTGTGTGGCATCGACGACCGGGCGCTCGAGGAAGGCCGGGCCATCATCGAATGGGGTCTGGCCGAGGCCGAACGGCGAGGTGAGCGGATCCGCAAGGCACGCGAGCGTGGCCTTGCGCCGGAGGGCAAAGTAACCCCGGAGCTGGCGGCCGCGCCCGGCTCGGGCCTGCACCCGGTGGTGATCCTCATCGACGAGGCGCATGAGCTGTTCCTGCACGACAAGGCCATCGCGCAGGCCGCCGAGCGGCTGATCAAACGCGGCCGCGCGCTGGGGATCATCATCATTCTGGCCACGCAGATCCCGGACAAGACCTCGGTACCGCCGAACATCACCCGCTGCGTGACGGTCCGCTGGTGCATGGCCGTTCTGGACCACTTCGCCAACGACATGATCCTGGGCACCGGCGCGTACAAGCGGGGCCTGGCAGCCACCGCCTACCGGCCTGAGCTTGACGCCGGCTGGGGCGTAGCGATCGGCCTGGCCGTCGCCGGGCCGGTCAAGAGCTTCTTCCCGAACCCGGACCAGACCCGGCGCCTGGTCGACCGTGCAACCGCCCTGCGCGGCGGTGTCGTGTCCTCCGACGACCCGACGCCGCGGCACCGCCGGGACCTGCTCGCCGACGTGCGCGAGGTGTTCCGCCGGACCGGAGCAAGGCGTCTTCACCGCCAGCCGCTGCTCGACAAGCTGATCGAGTTCTGGCCCGAGTCGTACACGGGATGGACCGTCGACATGCTTGGCGACGCGATGCGCGAGGCAGGTGTTCCGGTGGTCGACGTGAAGATCCTCGGGACCAACGCGAAGGGCGTCAAGGTCGAAGCGGTAGAGGCGGCCATCAATACACGCGAGATCGAATCCGGGGTAGCGCCCCGCAGATAGGTAGCGGTACCGCTACCTCAGCCGCTACCCGCTTGACCTGCGGAAACATCCGAAGGTAGCGGGTAGCGGCACCGCCCGGAACAAGCCCGAACCCCCGCTTTGGAGGCTCAGCGTGACACTCACCGCCGCTACCGCTACCGCCGCAGGGCTGCCCTGGCACGCCTGGCTCGTATTGACTGGCGTCGTTCTGATCTGGGCCGCCGTCTATGCGTTCGCCTGCTGGCTGTGGCCCTTCACCCGGTGCCGCAGATGCGGCGGCACCGGCAAACGAATGTCCCCGTCCGGCAAGAACTGGCGGACGTGCCCGCGTTGCAAGGGCAAGGCTGCCCGCCTCCGCCTCGGCCGCAAGATCTCAAACTGGCTCAAGGTCACTCAGGAGCAGGCGAAATGACGATGAAATCCCCGCACACCCAGGGTGGGCGCTGATGGCCGCGCGATGCCCGGACTGGTGCGCCGGCGGGCACCACTGCACAGCCCGACTGGGCAAGGGCTCCCACGCCTCCACACCCGAGGTGTGGGAGACAGGCATAGGCCGGGTGGTCGCCACCCGGCATGCGCACACCTCAGGTGGGCACCTGGAGCTGACGATCGTCGTGAAGCTGCCCGAGCAGGAGGACGCAGCGGTCGGGCGGATACGGCATCTGGTTGCCGCCGCCTACTGGCTGATCTCCCGAGTCGTCGCCTCAGGCGCGAACAAGTGATAGACCGCCACCGGGGAGCGACCACCCGGCAGCGGCACCGACAAGGATAGGGACCTGCACTGGGCTCAAGCCAGGTGCAGGTCCCTATTCGCAGCCGTCTTCGGGCCACATCAGCACACCGCGGGTGTCCAGCTCGACCGCCAACTCGTCGAGCGTCGCGGCTTCGGCCAGCACGTAGTTGTCCTGCTTGAGCCGGTAGATCCGCCTGACGCCGGCGCCGCGCATCCGGTCCAGGAGGATCTCCTCGACCGTGTACTTGCCGCAGCACGAGCAGGTGAGCATGATCCAGCTTGCCGCTACGTCGGCTGGTCGCGCCAGTACCGGCCGGACTTGGAGCACAGCATGCACCCCGGAACCTGCTGCTCGCCTTCCCGGGGCACCCAGGCTCCGCCGTTGGTGAGGCCTTCACCGCCGCAGCACCGCTGCTCAGGCTTCGGGTCGGGTTCACGCTCGCCGGTCATCAGACCTGGGACTGGAACGCTGCCACGTCCAGCACGGGTGTCTTGCACTGCTTGCCCACTATCCGCAGTACGGTCTGGTGGACGGCTATGTCGGCTCGTTTTCCGAGGGCTGTGCGGACAGGTTTGGGTGCGGTCTGCGGGGTCACAGGGGACAGGATACGCAACAGCGCCCGCCGCTCCGGGGAGCTGGCG
>JBIOUF010000188.1:0-11243 GCA_044866695.1 Nocardioidaceae bacterium
CGACGGGAGGTTCCTGGTGCTGCCACACCCTGAGGTGGGCACGTTCTTCCAGCGGAAGGCAGCCGACCACGACGCGTGGATCCGCGGCATGCAGCGCTTCGGGAAGTCGCTGCAGGTGGATGCGTAACAGCTCCGTGGACTGCCCCTCGCGACCGTCGCGCCCACCCTCGACGCTGGCGTGTTGCCTGTGCTCGCGGCCACGACCGCGAGGATGCACTGCGGCGGAGGTACGCCGTCGTCTTCGACACGGTAGCGACGAAGGGGTCCGCAAGGGTGTTGGCCCGACTGGTCGGTCAGGGAGTGGTGGGGGCCGAGGCGCCGGGCCGTTACCCGGTCTATCACCTGAACCGTGAGCACGTAGCTGTCCCCACAGTAAGGCCCACTGTCGGGCGCGTCTCGAGGTCCGACGGACGCCGACTCGGCAGAACCTCCCGGGACCCCACGCCGACTCGGCACCCACCAGCCAGGAGCCCACGTCGACTCGGCAGAACGTCCCGCCCTCATCGCGCCGAGCCGGCAGAACCTCCCGACCGCACTACGCCGAGTCGGCAGAACCTCCCGGGAGCTCACGCCGGCCCGGCGCCCACCAGCCAGGAGCCCACGCCGGCTCGGCACCCATCAGCCGGGAGCCCACGTCGACTCGGCAGAACGTCCCGCCCTCATCGCGCCGAGTCGGCAGAACGTCCCGACCGCACTACGCCGAGTCGGCAGAACGTCCCGACCGCACTACGTCGAGTCGGCAGAACCTCCCGGGAGCTCACGCCGACTCGGCACCCATCAGCCGGGAGCCCACGCCGACTCGGCAGAACCCGGCCGAGGCAGACACACCATGAAGCCGCGGTCCCCCGGCAAGGCAGGTCCGGCAGGGGCGCACGCGGCCCTACAGAGAGGGCCCGGCAGACCCTGGGACGTGCAGCACCGGGACCGTCGCAGCCCGGGTGAGGCGGCCCGGGAGGTCGACCCGGAGCCAGCGCGACAGCCGGGTCGGGAGCGTGCAGACGACCACGGAGTCGAACTCAGACTCGGCGAGCAGCTCGCGTACCCGTGCGACCGGGTCGTGGTCGACCACCTCGCCCCGCGCCTGCACGCCGAGCCGCCTCAGCCGCTCGAGCTCATGGTCGACGCGGCCCTTCGCCAGCGCGTGCGCGATCTGCTCGGGGCTGGGGATGTAGCGGTCGATGGGGGGATAGTCCCACTGCGTCTCGCCCTCCGTCGCCGCGATGGGGGCGACGAGGACGAGCTCGACGCCACCGACCTCCAGGTACGGCTGGAGCGCCTGTTCGAGCTCCGGGCAGCCCAGTGTCTGGTTCGCCACGACCATGATCCTCGTCATTCACCCATCATGGGGGTCGGCCGTGGCCCCAGGAAGGGCCCACCGCCCCCCAGGCCCTCTTCGGACGATCTCCTCGCTCAGCTAGGGCGGAGCGTTCGGTCAGCGATCTGGTCATGTCTGCGTCGTTATTGCGTCAAGGCCACTGGTTGCCTGCGTGGATCGCAATGACACTGGTAGCGAGATGTCCCGAAGGAGTGACGCGCGTGGTCGAGAGGGTCTCTCAGTGGCCGCAGGCAGCGTGGTGGCGACCAGCGGTGCGGGTCGCCGCGGTTGCTGCGCCGCTGCTCACGTGCGCGATCCTGTCGACGGTCCGGGACACGGTCACTGCGGCCACGTCGGTCCTGGCGCTGGTCGTGTGGGTGGTGGCGGCCGCCGCCACCGGTGACCGGCTCGCCGGCATTCTCGCCGCGGTCTCGGCCGGCGCCTGGTTCGACTTCTTCCTGACCGAGCCGTACTTGCGATTCACCATCGCAGACTCCGACGATATCGAAGCCACCGTGCTCCTCGTGCTGATCAGCTTCGCGGTCACCGAGGTCGCGCTGTGGGGACACCGACAGCAGGCTCAGGCCGCCCGACGCTCTGGCTACCTCGACGGGGTTGTCGATGCCGCCCGTGCTGTGGCTGACGGTGATGCGCCGATGGCGACGTTGGTCAACGTCGTGGGCGGGCACATCGTCGACGTACTCGGCGCCGTCAGCTGCCGATACATCGAAGGCCCGGTGTACGACGCGCGCGTCACCACCCTGGACCATGACGGCGTTCTCACCCGCGCCGGCCGCCCCGTCGATGTCGAACGCGACGGGCTCCCGACGGACGAGTACGTCGCCGTGCCCGTGCGGCGCGGCCATGAGGTCCTCGGCCACTTCTTGGTCACAGCGACCTCCCGCGCGATCTACCCGACTCGGGAACAGCGTCGCGTCGCGGTCCTCTTGGCAGACCAGCTCGCCGGCGTTCTGCACGACCACGGCGCATCCTGAGCGTCGACGGTTCGGCTCCGTCGTAGTCAGAACGTCAACAACTGACGGCGGCGCGTAGGGAAAGCGTCAGGAACACGCATTCCGGCTAGCGACCCCCCGCAGGGCGGTCTTGAGTGGTGGTGCCGCCTGTTCGACGAGGCGGTTGGAGTCGGCAGCCCACTGGAAGGACACGACGATGGCTGACCTCGGCCTCCTGGTTCTCACCATCGCCTTGTTCGTCCTCCTGGCTGTCGGGGTGAAGGGCGTGGAGCGGCTGTGACGGCGGTGAACCTGATCGGTCTGATCCTTGCGATCGGCCTGGGTGTCTTCGTGCTGATCGCGCTGCTGTTCCCGGAGCGGTTCTGATGAGCGCGGGTTGGGCAGCCGCGCTGACTGTCGTCTCGTTGGTCGCTGCCTGGGTGGTGGCGTTCCGCTTCGTCGGCGACTACCTGTTCCGTGTCGTCACCTCGCCGCGGCACAACCGCGTGGAAAGGGGGATCTACCGCCTGGTCGGGGTGGACGCAGGCTCTGAGCAGAACGCCGGCGCCTACACCCGCAGCGTCCTGGCATTCTCGGTGTTCTCGATCCTGGCTCTCTACGGGCTGCAACGGCTGCAGGGTCACCTGTGGCTGAACGCCGGTCTACCCGGGGTGAAGTCGCACATCGCCTGGAACACCGCGGTCAGCTTCGTGACCAACACGAACTGGCAGGCCTACTCGGGTGAGTCGACGATGACCCACCTGACGCAGATGGCGGGGCTCGCGGTCCAGAACTTCCTGTCCGCCGCGGTCGGCATCGCTGTCGCGGTCGCGCTGATCCGGGGGCTGGCCCGCAGCCGGAGCGACCGGCTGGGGAACTTCTGGGTGGACCTGACCCGCTTGGTGGTCCGAGTGCTGTTGCCGATCGCGGTGCTGGGCACGGTCGCGTTCGTCGTCGCGGGTATGGTGCAGAACCTGTCCGCGGGAACCGATATCACCACGCTCACCGGGAGCTCACAGGTCGTCACCGGTGGCCCGGTGGCCAGCCAGGAGGTCATCAAGGAGCTCGGCACCAACGGTGGCGGCTTCTACAACGCCAACTCTGCGCACCCGTTCGAGAACCCCACGGCCTGGACGAACTGGCTGGAAGTCTTCCTGATCGGACTCATCCCATTCTCGCTGCCGCGCGTCTTCGGCCAGATGGTGGGCGACAGGCGTCAAGGCCTGGCGATCGTGGCTGCGATGGGGGTCATCGCGCTGACGTCGGTGGCGCTGCTCAACGTCACCGAGCTGGCCCACCCCGGCACGGTCCCGACTGCGATCGGGGCCTCGATGGAGGGGCGGGAGGTCCGGTTCGGAACCGGCGGCTCGGCGACGTTCGCGGCCATGACCACGCTGACCTCGACCGGGGCCGTGGACTCCTTCCACGACTCCTACTCCGGCCTGGGCGGCGGGATCCTGCTCTTCAACATGATGCTCGGTGAGGTCGCCCCCGGCGGCGTGGGCTCGGGCTTGTACGGGATGCTCGTCCTCGCGATCTTCACGGTCTTCGTGGCCGGCCTGATGGTCGGTCGGACGCCGGAGTACCTCGGTAAGAAGATCGGCGCACGCGAGATCAAGCTTGCTTCGCTGTACTTCCTGATCACGCCGTTCCTGGTGCTGGTCGGCACCGCGCTGGCGATGGCGAGCCCGGAGCAGCGGGCCTCGATGCTCAACCCCGGCATGCACGGCTTCTCGGAGGTGCTCTACGCGTTCACCTCGGCCAGCAACAACAACGGCTCGGCGTTCGCGGGTCTTACCGTCAACACCTGGTGGTACGACGTCGCCCTCGGACTGTGCATGTTGCTGGGCCGCTTCCTTCCCATCGTGGTCGTGCTCGCACTGGCTGGCAGCCTGGCCAAACAGGCACCCGCCGCCGCGTCGGCCGGAACCATGCCGACCCACACACCTCTGTTCGTCTGCATGCTCGTCGGCGTGACCTTGACCCTGGTCGCCCTGACCTTCCTGCCGGCCCTCGCGCTTGGCCCGATCGCGGAAGGACTCCCCCGATGACCGCGCTCACGACCCAGCCCATGTCCAGGGTCGCCGGCGGCCTGTTCGACCCCCACCAGGCCCTCAGGTCCCTACTCGAAGCCCTGCGCAAGCTGGACCCAAGGCTCATGTGGCACAACCCGGTGATGCTCATCGTGGAGGTCGGCGCCACCTTCACCACCGTGCTCGCCGTCACCGACCCGTCGGTGTTCGCCTGGCTGATCACCGGCTGGCTGTGGGCCACCGTGGTGTTCGCCAATCTCGCCGAAGCCGTCGCCGAGGGTCGCGGCAAGGCCCAGGCTGACACGCTGCGCAAGACCCGGCAGGGCACCGTTGCGCATCGTGTCACCGGCTGGAAGCCGGGGATGCCCATGACGGCCGCCGACCTGGAGGACATCCCCGCCCCCGAGCTCAGCAAGGGCGACACCGTCCTGGTCGAGGCCGGCGAGACCATCCCCGGCGACGGCGATGTTGTCGAAGGCATCGCCAGCGTCGACGAGTCCGCCATCACCGGCGAGTCCGCCCCGGTGATCCGCGAGTCCGGCGGCGACCGGAGCGCGGTGACCGGCGGCACCAAGGTCCTCTCCGACCGCATCGTCGTCCAGATCACCCAGACGCCGGGTGAGAGCTTCATCGACCGGATGATCTCCCTGGTGGAGGGCGCCAACCGGCAGAAGACCCCCAACGAGATAGCGCTGAACATTCTCCTCGCCGCGCTCACCATCGTGTTCCTCATGGCCGTGGTAACCCTGCAGCCGCTGGCGATCTACGCCAAGAGCGTCAACGCCGCGGCCCCTGACACCGCGACCCTCGCCGGCGACGGCGTCTCCGGCGTGGTGCTGGTGGCCCTGCTGGTCTGCCTGATCCCAACCACCATCGGCGCCCTGCTGTCCGCAATCGGCATCGCCGGCATGGACCGGCTCGTGCAGCGCAACGTCCTGGCGATGAGCGGCCGCGCGGTCGAGGCCGCCGGCGATGTCAACACCCTGCTGCTGGACAAGACCGGCACCATCACCCTCGGCAACCGTCAGGCATCTGAGTTCGCGCCCGTCCCGGGGATAGATGCCGCTCACCTGGCCGATGCCGCCCAGCTGTCGAGCCTGGCCGACGAGACCCCGGAAGGCCGCTCGATCGTGGTCTACGCGAAGCGGGCCCACGGCCTGCGTGAGCGGCAGCCCGGCGAGCTTGCCCACGCCACCTGGGTGCCGTTCACCGCCCTGACCCGGATGTCTGGCGTTGACCTGGACGGACGGCAGATTCGCAAGGGTGCCGCGGCCGCCGTGATGCACTGGGTCCGTGAGCACGGCGGTCACCCCACCGCCGACGTCGGCGTGGCCGTGGACGCGATCGGCGCCGCCGGTGGCACCCCGCTGGTGGTGGCCGAAAGACACGGCGACCAGCCGGCCCGCGCGCTAGGCGTCATCCACCTCAAGGACGTGGTCAAGGCGGGCATGCGCGAGCGGTTCGACGAGATGCGCCGGATGGGCATCCGCACCGTGATGATCACAGGCGACAACCCGGTCACCGCGAAGGCGATCGCAGAGGAGGCCGGCGTCGACGGCTTCCTCGCCGAGGCCACGCCCGAGGACAAGATGGAGCTCATCAAGCACGAGCAGGCCGGTGGCCGGTTGGTCGCGATGACCGGCGACGGCACCAACGACGCCCCCGCCCTGGCGCAGGCCGACGTCGGCGTCGCCATGAACACCGGCACCTCGGCCGCCAAGGAGGCCGGGAACATGGTCGACCTCGACTCCGACCCGACCAAGCTGATCGAGATCGTCGAGATCGGCAAGCAGCTGCTCATCACCCGCGGCGCGCTGACGACGTTCTCGATCTCCAACGACATCGCCAAGTACTTCGCGATCATCCCGGCGATGTTCGCCGGCGTGTATCCGGGCCTGGACCGGCTCAACGTGATGGCGCTGGCAAGCCCGCAGTCGGCGATCCTGTCCGCCGTGATCTTCAACGCGCTGGTGATCGTCGCGCTGATCCCGCTCGCCCTGCGCGGAGTCCCCTACCGGCCGGGCGGGGCCGCGGCCCTGCTGCGCCGCAACCTGCTCGTGTACGGCGGCGGGGGCGTCGTCGCCCCGTTCCTCGGGATCAAGCTCATCGACTTGCTCGTCCAGCTGCTCCCCGGGATGGCCTGATGCGTGCCTCCAACCCGCTCGTGGCCCGTCACCTCGCGGCCGTCCGCGCCGTGCTCGTGTTCACGCTGCTGCTCGGCCTCGGCTATCCCCTGGCGATGATCGGAGTCGCCCAGCTGCCCGGACTGGATGCGCGGGCGGAAGGCTCGCTCGTGCGCGCCGGCGACGGCGCGGTGGGGAGCCGGCTGATCGGCCAGTCGTTCACCGACGCCGACGGCAACCCGCTGCCGGAGTACTTCCAGTCGAGGCCGTCGGCCGCCGGCGATGGATACGACCCGACCTCCACCTCTGCGAGCAACCTCGGACCTGAGGACGTCGTCGACACCCCGGACCGGCCCAGCCTGCTGACGCAGGTCTGCGCCCGCAGCCTCGCGGTGGGAGGGCTCGAAGGTGTCGACGGTCGCCGCCCCTTCTGCACCGACGACGGCGTCGGCGCGGTCCTGGGCGTCTACTACGCCGGCGGGCTGACGGGAGAGGTGACCCGGGTTGTCAGCCTCAACGAGAGCGACGGGACCCCGTTCCTCAGTGAGTACCGGGGTGTCCGGGTGGAGCTCGCCGTGCCGGGCGATGACTACTCGGGCGCGGTGGTGGTGCCGATCCGCGGTCACGCCCCGGACGACCCGGCCGTGCCCGCGGACGCGGTAACCTCCAGCGGCTCCGGTCTCGACCCGGACATCTCCCCTGAGTATGCGCGCCTCCAAGCGGCGCGAGTTGCCCGGGAGCGCGGCATCGACGTGGTCGAGGTGCGATCGTTGATCGACGAGCACACCCGAGGGCGCGCCTTCGGTCTGCTCGGCGAGCCGGGTGTGAACGTCTTGGAGCTGAATCTGGCGCTCGGTCAGCGCTACCCCGCCGAGTGATGCCAGGAACGATGGTGGAGAGGAGCTGACCACGATGACTCGCGGCAGGCTGCGCGTCTACCTCGGCGCCGCTCCCGGCGTCGGCAAGACCTACCGCATGCTCGAGGAAGGCCACCGGCGCAGCTCCCGGGGCACCGACGTGGTCATCGGCTACGTCGAGCCGCACGACCGGCCGCTGACCATCGCGATTGCCGATGGCCTCGAAACCGTTCCCCGCCGCCACCTCACCTACCGCGGGACGCAGTTCACCGAGCTGGACCTCGACGCCGTCCTCGCCCGGCGCCCGGCGGTGGCGCTCGTCGACGAGATGGCACACACCAACGTCCCTGGCTCCCGCCACGAGAAGCGCTGGGAGGACATCGAGGAGCTGCTCGACGCCGGCATCGACGTGATCACCACCGTCAACATCCAGCACCTGGAATCGCTCAACGACGTCGTCGAACAGATCACCGGCATCGTCCAGAAGGAGAGGGTCCCCGACGCGGTGGTCCGCGGCGCGGAGCAGATCGAGCTGGTCGACATGACCGCCGAGGCACTGCGACGGCGGATGGCCCACGGCAACGTCTACAAGCCGGACAAGGTCGACGCCGCCCTGGGCAACTACTTCCGCATCGGCAACCTCACCGCCCTGCGGGAGCTGGCGCTGCTGTGGCTGGCCGACAAGGTCGACGAGCAGGTCGACCGCTACCGCCGTGACCACCGCATCGAAGGGACCTGGGAAGCCCGCGAACGCGTCGTCGTGGCACTGACAGGGGGATCGGAGGGCGACACCCTCATCCGTCGCGCCGCCCGCATCGCCGACCGGGCGCGCGGGGCCGACCTGCTCGCCGTGCACGTGGTACGCAACGAGGGTCTCACCGGCGCGGATCCCGTCCACCTGGCCCGGCAGCGCACCTTGGTCGAGAGCATGGGCGGCTCCTTCCACCAGGTCGTCGGCGACGACGTCCCCCAGGCACTGTTGTCCTTTGCCCGAGGCGTCAACGCGACCCAGCTGGTCCTCGGCGCCAGCCGGCGCGGCCGGTTCGCGCAGCTGTTCTCCCGCGGCATCGGGGTCACCGCGGTCGCCGGGTCGGGCCCGATCGACGTCCACTTGGTCACCCATGAGGAGACCCGACGCCCGTGGCTGCGCCGTCCGCGGAAGGGTGGCGATCCGCGAACCCGGCTGTTGCTCGGGCTGACGCTCACGGCAGTTCTCATGCCGGTGCTCACGGTGGCGCTGACGCCGTTCCGCGACGAGCTGTCCCTGTCCAGCCTCATCCTGATCTACCTGATGGCTGTCGTGGTCGTCTCCCTGGTGGGCCGGCTGTGGGCAGCCCTCGCTGCCGCCCTGGTCAGCTCAGTTCTGCTGAACTACTACTTCGCGCCCCCGATCCGGACCTGGACCATAGCCGAGTCGCAGAACGTGCTCGCGCTGGTGGTGTTCCTCCTGGTCGCGATCACCGTCAGCGTCACCGTCGACATCGCGGTCCGCCGTACCCAGCAGGCTGCCCGCGCCCGTCGCGAAGCCAACGCACTCGCCGTGGTCGCCGGTAGCGTCCTGCGCGGCTCGCGCCCCCTGCCGGCCCTCCTGGACCAGCTGCGCGAGTCCTTCGCGCTGGACTCGGTGACTCTCCTGGAGCGAAATCCCGATGCGCCCGAGACGCCCACCCAGCGACACGACCCCCGCCTGTGGACCGTGGCCGAGAGCGTCGGCACCCCTTTCTGCGCGACCCCCAGCGACGGGGACGTCGAGGTGCCCGTCGACGACACCATGATCCTGGTCCTCAAGGGCCGCGCACTGGACGCCTCGGACCAGCGCGTTGTCGAGGCGTTCGCGACCCAGGCCGCGCTGGCACTACGCCAACAGCGACTCGTCGAGCAGGCTGCGGCCGCGGTCCCGATCGCCGAAGCCGACAAGCTCCGCACCACGCTCCTCCGCGCGGTCAGCCACGATCTGCGCGCACCCCTGGCCTCAGCGAAGGCCGCTGTCCAGGGACTGCGCACGCCGAACGTGGTGTTCGACGAGACCGACCGTCAGGAGCTCCTGGCCACCGCCGACGAGTCGCTTGACCAGCTCACCCGGCTGGTGGAGAACCTGCTCGACATGAGCCGCCTGCAAGCGGGCGCGCTCGGCGTCCATCCCCAGCCGACCAGCGTCGCCGAAGTGATCCCCTTGGCCGTCGACGAGTTGGGCAGCGCCGCCGATGCAGTTCAGATCCAACTGGCCGACGACCTCCCGGAGGTCATGGCCGACCCCGCACTGCTGCAGCGCATCCTGGCCAACCTGCTGTCCAACGCCCAGAAGTTCTCCCCGCCCGGCACGCCCCCCATCATGGCCGCCAGCGCCCACGCCGACCGTCTGCACATCCGGGTCATCGACCACGGACCGGGACTCCCCCCGAACGAACGCGATCGAGCCTTCCTGCCCTTCCAGCGCTCGGGCGATCGACACGGCCCCCCCGGCATCGGCCTGGGGCTCGCGCTCTCACGCGGGCTCGCCGAAGCCATGGGGGGCTCCATCGACGCCGACGACACACCCGGCGGAGGTCTCACCATGGACGTCGCGCTCCCCACCGCCCCTCACCACGAGCCGGCCCCCGAGCGACGCGAGGAAGCGACCACCTGATGCGCGTCCTGGTCGTCGACGACGAACCCCAGATCCTCCGGGCGCTGCGGATCAACCTCCAAGCCCGCCAGTTCGACGTCATCACCGCAGCCGACGGCGCCACCGCCCTCGACGCCGCCAAGACCCACAGGCCCGACCTCCTGATCCTCGACCTCGGCCTCCCCGACATCGACGGCGTCGACGTCATCCGGTCCCTGCGAGCCTGGACCGACGTGCCGATCATCGTGCTCTCCGGCCGAGCCGGCAGCACCGACAAGATCATCGCGCTCAACGCCGGCGCCGACGACTACGTCACCAAGCCCTTCAACATCGAAGAGCTCGTTGCCCGCATGAACGCCCTGAGCCGCCGACTTCGCCCCGAATCCGCCAACGACGAGCCAGTCAAGATCGGCGACCACATCGTCGACCTCGAGCACCGGACCGTGTACAGCCGCGACGGCGACCGTGTGCACCTGACCAAGACCGAGTGGGAACTGCTGGCCATCCTTGTGCGCAACCCGGGCAAGCTCGTCAGTCAGCGACGACTGCTCCACGACGTCTGGGGACCGACCTACGTGAAGGAGACGCATTACCTGCGGCAGTACATGGCCCAGCTTCGCAAGAAGCTCGAACCCGACCCCACGCGCCCCCGGCACCTCCTCACCGAACCTGGCATGGGATACCGGCTCATGCCTTGAACCGCCAGCCGAGGCCGAGTGCCCATCCACGCGACCTCGTCGCCGGCACCGGCCGACCCCGGGGCCGGCTCATGTCGCGCCATGTTCCTCGGCCAGCAGGTCGTAGAGGAGGGCGTCGACGTAGGTGTCGTCGCCGAGCCGGATCCGCCGCCGGTAGCGGCCCACCGGGGTGAACCCGGTGGCCTCGATCACGCGCACGGAGGCGGCGTTGCCCTCCGCCGCGCACACCCGGAGCCGGCGCAGGCCGAGGCCACCGTCCTCGACCGGGACGAACCCGTGGCGAACCGCAAGGCGGCAGGCCTCGGTCATCAGGCCCCGCCCCCGCGCGTCGGGGTGTGTCCAGTAGCCGACCTCGGCCTCGTCGCGGTACCTGTCGAACAAGGAGACGTTGCCGAGCAGGTCGTCGGTCTCCGGGTCGGCCACCGCCCAGGTGACGCCCTTGCCGGTGGCCCGCTGCTCGATCCGGCTCTCGACGTACTGCCGGGCCTCGTCCTCGGTGAACGGCGAGGGCAGCTCCGCGAGCCACTGGAGAGTCCGCGAGTCCAGGCAGGCCTCCACGATCCGGGGTACGTCGTCGTCGCGGAACGCCCGCAGCACGGTCGTGTCGCCGGCGATCCGCGGCGCGTCCAGCCACTCGGCCTGCGGCTCGCGCGGGTCGT
>JBIOUF010000189.1:0-18861 GCA_044866695.1 Nocardioidaceae bacterium
TGGGCATCCGCTGGGCCGTGTAGGCGAAGATGTCGGAGATGATCCGCATGCTCGGCGCCGGCGGGTAGATGTAGGTGTTGCGGACCATGAACTCCTTGAGGATGTCGTTCTGGATGGTCCCCACGAGCCGCTCGGGCTTCACCCCCTGCTCCTCGGCGGCGACGATGTACAGCGCGAGCACCGGGAGCACCGCGCCGTTCATCGTCATCGACACGCTCATCTTGTCCAGCGGGATGCCCTGGAAGAGCGTGCGCGCGTCGTAGATGGAGTCGATCGCGACCCCGGCCATGCCCACGTCGCCGACGACGCGCGGGTTGTCGGAGTCGTAGCCACGGTGGGTGGCGAGGTCGAAGGCGACCGACAGCCCCTTCTGGCCGGCGGCGAGGTTGCGCCGGTAGAACGCGTTGGACTCCTCGGCGGTCGAGAACCCGGCGTACTGGCGGATCGTCCACGGCCGCGTGGTGTACATCGTCGGATAGGGGCCGCGCAGGAACGGCGACAGGCCCGGGTAGGTGTCCAGCGCGTCGAGGCCGTCGAGGTCGGCCGGGGTGTACAGCGGCTTGACGTCGATGCCCTCCGGCGCCGTCCACGGCTCCCCGGTGACCGGCGGGCCGTCGACGCTCGCGGGTACGCCGCCGTCCAGGGGCAGCCCTGCGAACGACTCGGGAACGCTCATCGCGCGGCCTCCTCGTCAGTGGCGCCCAGCCGCTCTCGGATCCGGTCGAGGAACGCCAGGGCGTCCACGCCCAGCGCCGCGCTGTCGTCGACGGGCAGGCCGTCGGGCTTCCCGGCGACGACCAGGTACCCCGCCCCCGCGTCTCGCAGCGCCGTGGCCAGCGGCTCGCCCCACTCCGCGTAGGCCCGGTCGGTTCCGCACAGGCAGGCGACCGCCTCGCCGCCGTACCCGGCCAGCACGTCCTGGACGCCCTGGGTCGGCCCCGCGGTGACCGTGTCGACCCCGCCGGCGGCGAGCAGGTTGGCCGCAAAGGTGGCCCGGGCGGTGTGCGCGGCGACCGGGCCCATGGTGGCCAGGAAGACCGGCGCGGCCGCCGGGTCGTCACGCAGCCGCTCGAACGGCTCGGCGTACCGCTCCGCCAGCGTCGCCGGCGCTCGGTCCGGGTGCGGGCGGCGCGGCGGGAGCTGCTCGCGCAGGTTGGGGAACTCGCTGACGCCGGTCAGCGGACGCCGTCTGCGCCCCACCTGGGCGGCGCGCGGCTGCGCCCCGCGCTCTCGGACCCGGCCCAGCAGCCCGTCGGCGCCCGCGGCGACGGAGGCCGCGACCCCGCCCTCCGCCTCGATCCGGCCGAGCTCGTCCCACGCGGCGCGGGACAGGTCGTCGGTCAGCCGTTCGACCGCGTGCGCCCCGCCGGCCGGGTCGGCCACCCGGGCCACGTGGCACTCTGCGACCAGCAGCGAGGAGGTGTTGCGGGCGATGCGACGGCTGAACGCGTCGGGCAGCCCGAGGGCGGCGTCGAAGGGCAGCACGGTCACCGCGCTCGCCCCACCCACCCCGGCGGAGAACGCGGCGACGGTCGTGCGGAGCAGGTTCACCCAGGGGTCGTACCTGGTCGTCATCGGCCGGCTGGTGACCGCGTGCTGCACCTGAGCAGCGGCCTCGGGGGCGCCGGACAGCTCCAGCACCCGGTGCCAGAGCCGGCGGGCGGCCCGCAGCTTGGCGATGGTGGGCAGCTGCTCGACGGTGGCCGCGTAGCGGAACTCCAGCAGGCGTGCCGCGCCGGGCACGTCGAGGCCGCCGGCGGTGAGCAGGCGCAGGTACGCGGCGCCGGCCGCCAGGCCGTAGCCGAGCTCCTGCGCGTCGGTGCCTCCGCGGTCGTGCACGGCGGTGGCGTCGACGGTGAACGCGAAGGCGCCGTGCTCCCGTGCCAGCGCGGCGAGCCTCGCCGTGACCTGGTCGGCGTCCAACTCGGCGCCGCGCAGTCGCGCGCTCACCGGGTCCGTGCCGAGGCTGGTGCCCGGTGCGGGACGCACGCCCTTGTCGGCCAGGACGCCGGCGAACGCCTCGGCGGCCTCGACCGGGGCCCATGGGGCGTCCAGTGCGACGGGGGCGAGGTCGACGTACACGCGGTCGAGGACGCTCGGCAGGTCGGCGACGGCCAGGCCGCCCGGGCCGAGGGTGAGCCACAGCGAGGTGGCGCCGTTCTCCAGGTCGTCGGTCACCGCCTCGGCGGTCACCTGCGGGTCCGGGTCGGCATGGTGCGCGCGGATGTCCCAGCCGTCAGCCCGGGCGCCGGCCCGGCCGCCACGCGTGTACGGCGCCTGCCCGGGCAGGCCGGTCGCGGGCAGGGCGGCCACCTGGGCCGGCGTGCCGAGCGGCGTCACGCCGATCCCGTCCAGGGTGGTGCGGGTCAGCCGGTCCCAGACCGCCGAGTCGGGGTCCTCGGCGCCGAGCCCGCCGCTCTTGCGCAGCACGGCGGCGGCCAGGTGCTCCCAATCCTGGACCGTGTGCTCCCGCCCGCCGGCCAGGAGAGACAGGTGCTCCATGGGGGCACGATAGGAGCCCGGCCACCGGGCACGCCACCGGCTGTGACCGGCCGGACAGACGCAATGAACGCCGGCGGCCCGAGGAGCGAGCCTGCGACGTGGGTTGAGGAGGGCGAGCGTGCGAGCCCGTCTCGAAACCCGTCTCGAAACCACCGGTGCCGAGGCTGGGTCCGTGCCGCGAGGTCGAACGGTGGAGGGCCGTCCGCCGGTTACCGATCTCACAGGCCCGCGAAGGCGGCCGGCTCTTGCGCACCGTTAGCATCAGGTGCGTTGCACCGGGCTGTCTGCAGCCCGGTCGGAAAGGACTCGCCGTGGCCTCTCCAGCAGGGACCCTGTACCGCGGCCGCGAAGGCATGTGGAGCTGGGTCGCCCACCGCATCACCGGCGTGGTGCTGTTCTTCTTCCTCTTCGCCCACGTCGTCGACACCGCGATGGTGCGGGTGTCCCCCGAGGCGTACAACACCGCGGTCGAGACCTACAAGAACCCGGTCGTGGGCGTCATGGAGGTGGGGCTGGTCGCCGCGGTCGTCTTCCACGCCCTGAACGGCATCCGGATCGTCCTGGTGGACTTCTGGTCGCAGGGCCCGCGCTACCAGCGGCAGATGTCCTACGCCGTCGTGGTGCTCTTCGTGCTCCTCCTCGTGCCGTTCACCGTGCGGCACCTGGCCAACGTGTTCGGGGGATGAGGTGACCGCACCGACGCTCGCCCCGCCGCGGTCGCGGCCCGCCCGCCGCGGCGGGAACTTCGAGCTGAACAGCTGGCTGTTCATGCGCGGCTCCGGCCTGCTGCTGGTGGTGCTGGTGTTCGGCCACCTGTGGGTGAACCTCGTGGCCGGCGACGGGATCCACCAGATCGACTTCGCCTTCGTGGCCGGCAAGTGGGCCAACCCGTTCTGGCAGGTGTGGGACCTGCTCATGCTCTGGCTGGCCATGCTGCACGGCTGCAACGGCCTGCGCACCGTGGTCAACGACTACGCGACCAGGCAGCAGACCCGCTTCGCGCTGAAGGCGCTGCTCGTGGGCGCCACGCTGGTGGTCGTCGTGCTGGGCACGCTGGTGATCTTCACCTTCGACCCGTGCATCGACCCCGAGTCCACCCTCGACGCCTGTCGGGTCCGGTGACCCGCAAGGCCAGGAAGGCGGAACGCTGATGGTCCAGTCCCACAGGTACGACGTGGTCATCGTCGGCGCCGGCGGCGCCGGCATGCGCGCGGCGCTGGAGTCCGGGCAGCGGGTGCGCACCGCGGTCCTCACCAAGCTCTACCCGACCCGCTCCCACACCGGAGCGGCGCAGGGCGGCATGTGCGCGGCGCTGGCCAACGTCGAGGAGGACAACTGGGAGTGGCACACCTTCGACACCGTCAAGGGCGGTGACTACCTGGTCGACCAGGACGCCGCGGAGGTGATGGCGAAGGAGGCCATCGACGCGGTCCTCGACCTGGAGAGGATGGGGCTGCCCTTCAACCGCACCGAGGAGGGCCGCATCGACCAGCGCCGGTTCGGCGGCCACACCCGCAACCACGGCGAGGCCGCCGTACGCCGCTCGTGCTTCGCCGCCGACCGCACCGGCCACATGATCCTGCAGACGCTGTACCAGCAGTGCATCAAGCACGGCGTGGAGTTCTACAACGAGTTCTACGTCCTGGACATGGTCACCAGGCCCGGCCTGCGTGGGCCGAAGGTGACCGGCGTGGTCGCCTACGAGCTGGCCACCGGCGAGATCCACGTGTTCTCCGCGAAGGCGGTCATCCTCGCCACCGGGGGCTTCGGGAAGGTCTTCCGCACCACGTCCAACGCGCACACGCTCACCGGCGACGGCATGGGCATCGTGTGGCGCAAGGGCCTGCCGCTGGAGGACATGGAGTTCTTCCAGTTCCATCCCACCGGCCTCGCCGGGCTCGGCGTACTGCTGTCGGAGGCCGCGCGCGGCGAGGGCGGCATCCTGCGCAACAGCGAGAACGAGCGGTTCATGGAGCGTTACGCGCCCACCATCAAGGACCTCGCCCCCCGCGACATGGTCGCGCGGGCGATGGCCAACGAGGTGCGCGAGGGCAGGGGCTCCGGACCCGAGAAGGCCTACGTCTACCTGGACCTGACCCACCTGCCGAAGGAGCAGATCGACGCGAAGCTCCCCGACATCACCGAGTTCGCCCGGACCTACCTCGGCGTCGAGCCGTACACCGAGATGATCCCGGTGTTCCCCACCGCCCACTACGCCATGGGCGGCGTGCCCACCAACATCAAGGCCGAGGCGCTGGCCGACAACCACACCGTGATCCCGGGCCTGTACGCCGCCGGCGAGGTCGCCTGCGTGTCCGTGCACGGCGCCAACCGCCTCGGCACCAACTCGCTGCTGGACATCAACGTGTTCGGGCGCCGAGCCGGCATCTACGCCGCGCAGTACGCCGCCGGCGTCGCCCATGACGAGCTGCCGGACTCCCCCGAGGCCGCCGTCGTCGCCATGGTGGAGGCCGTGCGCGACGGCACGGGCACCGAGCGGGTGGCGGCGATCC
This sequence comes from Nocardioidaceae bacterium, assembly GCA_044866695.1. GTDB lineage: Bacteria > Actinomycetota > Actinomycetes > Propionibacteriales > Nocardioidaceae > JBIOUF01. The sequence continues at coordinate 5,016 of JBIOUF010000189.1, forward strand.
GGTCGGACCTGCAGGCCACCATGGACATCAACGCGCAGGTGTACCGGACCGAGGCGTCGCTGAAGCAGGCGCTGTCCGACATCGAGGGGCTCGAGGCCCGCTACGCCGCGGTCTCGGTGCAGGACAAGGGCAGGCGGTTCAACACCGACCTGCTCGAGGCCGTCGAGCTGGGCTTCCTCCTCGAGCTCGCCGAGGTGCTCGTCGTCTCCGCGCTGGCCCGCAACGAGTCCCGCGGCGGCCACTTCCGCGAGGACTACCCGACCCGCGACGACGTGAACTTCATGCGGCACACCATGGCCTACCGCAACGAAGACGGCTCGGTGCGGCTGGACTACAAGCCGGTGGTGGAGACCCGCTACAAGCCCATGGAGCGCAAGTACTGATGGGGCGCGTGCACTGATGGACGTCACGGTCAGGATCCTCCGGTTCAACCCCGAGGTGTCACCGGACTCGGGCTGGCAGGAGTACCACGTCACCGCCGAGCCCACCGACCGGGTCCTCGACGCGCTGCACAAGGTCAAGTGGGAGATCGACGGCTCGCTGACCTTCCGGCGCTCCTGCGCGCACGGCGTGTGCGGGTCCGACGCGATGCGGATCAACGGCAAGAACCGGCTGGCCTGCAAGACCCTGCTCAAGGACGTCAGCCCGGACAAGCCCATCACGGTGGAGCCGATCAAGGGCCTGCCGGTGCTCAAGGACCTGGTGGTGGACATGGAGCCGTTCTTCGCGGCGTACCGCTCGGTCCTGCCGTTCCTGGTCACCACGGGCAACGAGCCGACCCGCGAGCGGATCCAGAGCCAGGCCGACCGCGACCGCTTCGACGACACCACCAAGTGCATCCTCTGCGCCGCCTGCACCACCTCCTGCCCGGTCTACTGGACCGACGGGCAGTACTTCGGTCCCCAGGCGATCGTCGGCGCGCACCGGTTCATCTTCGACAGCCGCGACGAGGGCACCGACCAGCGCCTGGAGGTCCTCAACGACAAGGAGGGCGTCTGGCGCTGCCGCACCACCTTCAACTGCACCGAGGCCTGCCCCCGCGGCATCGAGGTCACCAAGGCCATCCAGGAGGTCAAGCGAGCCCTCATCTTCCGCAGGTGACCGAACCCCACCGCGAGCGGAGCGAGCGTGTGGGTGAGGTCACCTGCAATGGGTCGAGCCGTCAATCCTGGTGGGCCGAGCCGTCAATCCTGGTAGGCCGAGCCGTCAATCCTGGTGGGCCGAGCCGTCGATGTTGATGCGGCGAGCCCGTCTCGAAGGGCGCACCTCGACCACCGGCGGGGTCGGCCGAGCCCAGTCAGGCGAGGTCGGCAGGCTTGGGCGTCTTGTTGACCAGCCAGTCCAGCAGACCGACGTACTGGACCAGGTGGCGGTCGCCGAGGAACTGGTCGCGCACGCGCTCGTGGGCGCTGTACCCGAGCCGGTCGCGAAGGCGGTCGTCGCCGACCAGGCCGACCAGGCGGGTGCCGAACGCGTGCAGGTCCGCGGGGTCCTCCAGCAGCACGCCGTCGCGCCCGTCGGTGATCTGGTCCTGGATGCCGCCCACCGCCGAAGCCAGGACGGTACGGGACTTCCACATCGGCTCGGTCACGGTGAGCCCGAACCCCTCCACCAGGCTCTTCTGGACGACGACCGAGGCGTGCCGCTGCAGGGCGTTGACCAGATGTGCGTTCTCGTCGACGTCGTCCATCGGCAGGCTGCACAGGTGCAGGCGCTTGCGCACCTCGGGGGACTGGGACTGCCACAGGCCCAGGCACTCCGCCAGAACCTCGGCGCCTTCGGGGTCGTCGCTGACCCCGGACACGTCCGGCCCGGCCAGCATCAGGTGCGTGCCGTCGGGCAGCGAGTCGAGCTGGGCCGCGAACCCGGTGAGCACGCCGGGCATGTCCTTGAGCCGGTCCCACCTGCTGACCTGGAGCACCAGCCGGGCGTCGCCGGGCACCACCTGGTCGCCGCCGATCAGGCCTCGATGCTCCCGGACCGTCCCGCTGGACCCGTCCCGGCGCCGGAACTCCAGGCTGCCGTGGTCCTCGGGGAAGTCGACCAGACCAGCCCGCCGCAGCGTCGCCCGGACGGAGTCGTCGGACAGCTCGGCGTTCTTGGCGGTGAAGGGGTCGAGCGAGGGGGGGATCAGCCAGCAGCGGCTCATGTCGACCCAGTCCGGGACGTAGGCCTCCCGGGAGAACACCACGGCGTGCGCCGGTTCGACGTACGGCCGCAGGAACGCCCAGGCGCGGTCGGTGAGCTCGGTGGTGGTGTCCCGGCCGACGTGGCAGCGCCACACCACGTGCAGCCCCGCCTCGACCAGCCCGGGCACCAGGCCGGCGGTCTGCGGGTCGTGCAGGAGGACGACGTCGCCGGGCTGCACCACCCAGCTGAGCGCCTGGAGGTTGGCGGCGAGCACGGCCTCGTAGCCGGGGCGCTCCTCGTCGCCCAGCGGACCGCCGTCGCCCGGGGCGCCGTGCAGCAGGTTGTGGATGCGCTTGGTGAGCCTGAAGAACTCCGGGTTGCCGTCGAGCACCAGCCAACGCGCGTCCAGGCGGGCACCCCGGGTATAGGCCAGCAGGGCCTGCAGCATCTCCGCCACGCCGCCGCCGGTGGCCGTCGCGTTGACGTTCCACAGGATGCGCCCCGTCATCAGCTCTCGGGCGTGCCCGGCCTGGGTTGCCAGCCGGGCGGCCCGGTCGGGGTCGAGCAGACGGGCCAGGCGGTCCAGCGGCGCGGCGTCGACGTGTACCTCGTGCACGGTCAGTCCTTCCCAGGGGTCCCAAGGGCGTAGTCGCGAAGGGTCTTCCAGCCCAGCCCGTCGAGGTGGATGTAGAGCCGGAACGAGTCGACCACGAAGCTGGCGTCGAAGCCTGCCATCGCGTCGAAGGCGACGTCGAGCAGCTCGTCATCGAGATGATGCGCGACGGTGACGTGAGGGTGGTAGGGGAATTCGGCCTCCACGGAGAGGGGCCCCCGGCGGACGCTCTTGGCCAGCTGCTCGCACTCGGAGATGCCGCGGACGACGTTGACGAACACCACCGGCGAGACCGGCCGGAACGTGCCGGTGCCGCGCAGCTGCACGCGGAACGTCCCCAGCCCCCGCCCGCAACCCGCCAGATGCCTCTCGACCGCGGGCAGCGCGGACTCCTCGACCTGCTGCGGGGGGCTCAGCGTGATGTGGGTCGGGATGCCTGCGGCGACGTCGTCGCCGAGCCCGACGCGGTACTCCTGCAGCTCGGCGCCCCATGGGTCGGGCACGGGTACCGCCACGCCGATGGTGGCCACGGGTGCAGCCTAGCGGCGCCCGGCCCGGTCCGGTCCGCGGACGCCCCCGGACCCGGACGACCCTCACCTGTCGCCGTTTCGGCCACCGGACGGCCGACCCACCAGAGCGGCCGGCTCGGCCCACCAACATTGACGGCTCGGCCCACCAAGATTGACGGCTCGGCACGCCAACATTGACGGCTCGACCGCAACAGGGGCTGGCGCGGAGCGTCACGGGGCGATGGGGAAGCCGACCACGTCGTACACGTCGGCGAGGGTGCGCTCGGCAACGGCGCGGGCTCGGTCGGCGCCGTCGGAGAGGACGGCGTCGAGGCCCGAGCGGTCGTCGAGGAGTGCGAGGACCCGCTCTCGGAACGGGGTCACGAAGTCCACCACGACTCCGGCGAGGTCACCCTTGAGGTCGCCGTACCCGCGCCCCGCGTACGCCTCCTCCAGGGACTCGACGGAGTCCCCGGTGAGCGCGGAGAAGATCCGCAGGAGGTTGGAGACCCCTGGCTTGCCCTCCGGGTCGTAGCGGACCTCGGTCTCGGAGTCGGTCACCGCGGACCGGATCTTCCTCGCGCTGACCTTTGGCTCGTCGAGCAGGTCGATGATGCCGGAGGGGCTCGAGGACGACTTCGACATCTTGGCGTGCGGCACCTGCAGGTCCTGGATCTTCCCGGTCGCCTCGAGGATGTAGGGCTCTGGGAGCCGGAAGGTCTTCTTGTAGCGGTGGTTGAAACGCTGGGCGAGGTCGCGGGTGAGCTCGAGGTGTTGGCGCTGGTCCTCGCCGACCGGGACGTACTGCGGCCGGTACAGCAAGATGTCGGCGGCCTGCAGGATCGGGTAGGTCAGCAGCCCGACCGAGGCCGCACCCTCCCCGCCCTTCGCGGCCTTGTCCTTGAACTGGGTCATCCGGCGCGCCTCGCCCACGCCGGTCAGGCACTGCAGGACCCAGGCGAGCTGGGCGTGTGCCGGGATGTGGGACTGCGCGAAGACCGCCGAGCGCGCCGGGTCGATGCCCATCGCGAGCAGCTGGGCGGCCGCCCGGCGGACCCGGTCGGCCAGCCGCGACGCGTCGTACTCGAGGGTGAGGGCGTGCATGTCGGCGATGAAGAAGAACGGCTCGAAGTCGTCCTGGAGGGTCACCCACTGCCGCAGCGCGCCCAGGTAGTTGCCGAAGTGGAACGAGTCGGCGGTGGGCTGGATGCCGGAGAGGACCCGAGGTCGCGCGGCGCCGGCAGGCGTGGTCGGTGCGGACATGGACGCGATTGTGTCAGGCGCCGCGGTCGGGCGGTCAGGCGTCGACGGGTGCCGCCACCGGCTCCGAAGCCTGTACGGCGGGAGGGACCGGCTGCACCCCCACGCGGCTGACCCGGCGTCCGTCGACGTCGACGACGACCAGGCGGTGGTCGGCGTACTCGACGGTGTCGCCGACCACGGGGATGCGCCCGAGGCCGGCCATCAGGAACCCGGCAACCGTCTCGTAGGGCCCGTCGGGCAGCTCCAGGCCGGTCTCGTCCTCGAAGTCGTCGAGGTTGAGCAGCCCGTCGACCTCGACCTCGCCGCCGCGCCTGGTGGTCTCGGGCTCGGGGACGTCGTACTCGTCGCGGATGTCGCCGACCAGCTCCTCGACGAGGTCCTCCATGGTGACGATCCCCGCGGTGCCGCCGTACTCGTCGGCCACGACGGCGAGGTGGGCGCCCTCGCGGCGCATGTCGGTCAGCGCGGCGAGGATGGGCCGGGTCCACGGCAGGGTCAGCACGGGCCTGGCCAGCTGCTCGACGCGCACGGACCGGCCGGACATGTCCGGGTCGAGCAGGTCGCGCACGTGCACGAACCCGATCACGTCGTCGGGCGAGCCGCTGGTCACGGGATAGCGCGAGTGCGGCATCGTCAGCGCCTCGCGGGCCGCCTTGAACACCGGCGTGCCGGCGTCGAGGAAGTCCACCTCGGTCCGGGGGACCATGAGCTCGCGGATGTGCCGGTCGCCGGCCTCGAAGACGTCCTCGACGATGCGCCGCTCCTCCTCGCCGATGGTCTCGTGGCTGTTCAGGAGCTGGCGCAGCTCGGCCTCGGTGATCTCCTGGCGCTGGGCGTGGGGGTCGCCGCCCAGGAGCCGTACGACGATGTCGGTGCTCACCGACAGCAGCCAGATCACCGGCCGGGACGCCCGGGAGACCAGGTCGATCATCGGGCCCAGCGCGAGCGAGAACGCCTCGGCCCGCTGCAGGCCGAGCCGCTTGGGCGCCAGCTCGCCGAGCACCAGCGACAGGTAGGAGATCGCCAGCGTGACCAGCACCAGCGCGAGGGGCGGGGCGATGCCCTCCGGCACGCCGATGTCGAGCAGGACCGGCTCCAGGTCCCCCGCGAGCGTCGCGCCGCCGAACGCGGCGGAGAGGAAGCCCGCCAGCGTCACGCCCACCTGGACCGCGGCCAGGAACCGGTTGGGGTCCTGGTTGAGCTCGGCCACGATGCGACCGCGGCGGCCCTTGCCGGCCAGCGCGCGGGCCTGGCTGTCGCGCAGCGACACCAGCGAGATCTCCGCCGCGGCGAAGACCCCCCCGATGAGCACGAACAGGACGACGAGACCGATCGACCCCACGGTGCCGTCCACCCGTCCAGGATAGGAGCGATACTCGGTTGCCCCGGCGGGCACGGAGCGGGCACCTTGTCGACCCATGAGGTTCCCCCGCGACGTGCCCCGCCTCACCGACGGCGGAGTGACACTGCGCGCGCACACGCCCGACGACCTGGACGGGGTCGTGGAGCAGTGCCGGGACCCGCTGTCGGTCCGGTGGACCACCGTGCCGGTGGGCTACACCCGCGACGACGCGCGCCGGTTCCTGACCACCGCGATGCCGGGAGGCTGGGAGTCCGGGCAGGAGTGGGGGTTCGCCGTCGAGGCGGTCGACGGGGACCGGCCCCGGTACGGCGGGACGGTGTCGCTTCGCGACCGCGGGGAGCGCCGCGCCGAGGTCGCCTACGGCGCACACCCCTGGCTGCGCGGGCGGGGCCTGATGACCCGCGCGCTGCGGCTGCTGCTGGACTGGGGCTTCGAGGCGCTGGACCTGCGGACCGTGGTGTGGTGGGCGAACCGGGGCAACTGGGCGTCCCGCAGGCTGGCCTGGCGGCTCGGGTTCGGCTTCGAGGGAGGCCCCCGGGGCTGGCTGCCCCAGCGCGGCGAGCTGGTGGACTCCTGGGTCGGCACCTTGCTGCGGGACGACCCGCGGGAGCCGTCGACCCCCTGGCTGGACGCACCCCGCCTGGTCGGCGACCGGGTGGTGCTCCGCCCCTACCGCGACCAGGACGTGCCACGGCTGGTGGAGGCCTGCCGGGACGAGCGGACCCGGCACTGGCTGACCCTCATCCCCCAACCGTTCACCCAGGACGAGGCGCGCCGGTTCGTCGAGAGCCTCACCGAGGTCCGGGCCGTGGCCGCCGGGGTCACCTGGGCGGTGGCAGACCCTGCCACGGACGTCCTGCTCGGCAACGTCGGTCTCTTCGACATCGCGGGCGGGCAGGCCGAGGTCGGCTACTGGACGCATCCGGACGCCCGCGGCCGCGGGGTCATGACGCAGGCGTGCGGCATCGCCGTACGGCACGGGTTCGTGCCGGTCGAGGACGGCGGCCTGGGGCTGCGCCGCGTCAGGGTCCGCTCGGCGGAGGGCAACGCCGCATCGGTCCGGGTCATCGAGGAGAACGGCTTCACCCCGGTGGGCAGGGACCGGCGGGCGATCCGCGTGGGCGAGAGCACCTACGCCGACGCGCTGGTCTACGACCTGCTGGCCGAGGAGGTCCGGCCGGCCGACGGCTGACGCACACTTCAAGGCGACGCCGGGCCCGAGCCGGTCACGCCACCTCGGCGGGGTCCAGGCCGGTCTGCTCCTCGGCCAGGTGCCGGGCGATCCGGCGCAGCTGGGCGCGGCCCTCGTCGTCCAGCTCGGTGCCCTCGGCGACGAGCTCCTCCTCCAGCCACGCCAGGACGTCCTCGACCACTGCGGCGAACCTGGTCTCGCCCTCCTCTGTCAGGGCCAGCCGGCCGCCCGTCTCGCGCAGCAGCCCGGCGGCCACCGCGTCGTCGATGGCGGGCCGGATCACGCCGACCGGCATCCGCCTGGCCCGGGCGATCCACACCGGGTCCACCGCCCGGCGGCCGTGCAGGGACAGGACGGCGACCTGGCGGACGATCCACTCCTGCACCACGTCGAGCCGAGCCGAGGAGGACTCCAGCAGGGTCGGGAACACCAGCGTCCCGCGGGTGGCGAAGATGCGCGCCACCTGCTCCTCCAGGACCGCCTCCCAGCCGCGCTGGTCCGGCATCTGGAAGCCCTCGCCCACGTCCGTGGCGGCCGCCTTCGCCAGGCCGCGGAGCGGCACCCGGGGGACCATCAGCGCAACCACCAGTGCGACCAGGGTCACCGGCACGGCGTAGGCGAAGACCGTGGAGATGGTGTCGCTGTAGGCGGCGATCACGATGGCCTGCTGGTCCGCGGGCAGGGCGTGCACCGCCTCCGGGCTGCTCACCGCGGACTGCGGCAAGCCGGTCCTCGCCAGCGCGGCCCCCAGGTTCGTCCCCAGCGCGTTGGTGTACAGCGTGCCGAAGACCGCCGCCCCGAAGGACCCGCCCATGGTGCGGAAGAAGGTGACCCCGCTGGTGGCGACGCCGAGGTCGCGGTACGGCACGGTGTTCTGTACGACGATCGTGAGGATCTGCATCGACAGGCCGATGCCGGTGCCCAGGACCAGCATCGCCACCGAGGTCTCGAGGACCCCCGAGCTCTCGTCCAGCCGCGACAGCAGCACCAGCCCGGCTCCCATCACGACCGAGCCGACGATGGGAAAGGGCTTGTAGACCCCGGTGCGGGTCACGACGTTGCCGGCCGAGGTCGAGGCCACGAACAGCCCGACGACCATGGGCAGCGTGCGGACGCCCGACTCCGTGGCCGAGACGCCCTGGCAGTACTGCAGGTACGTCGGCAGGAAGGTCATCACGCCGAGCATCGTGAAGCCGACGATGAAGCTGAGGACCGAGCAGGTGCGGAACACGCCCTGGCCGAACAGCCGCATCGGCAGCACCGGTTCGCTGGCCCGCTGCTCGGCGAGCACGAAAAGCACGGCCAGGAGGACGCCGGCGGCGAACAGGCCGAGGATCACCGGGGAGCCCCACGGGTAGGTCTCCCCGCCCCAGCTGGTCCCCAGGATCAGCGCGGTGGAGGCGCCGGCGACCAGGGTGATGCCGAGGTAGTCGACGACCGGCCGCACGGCGCTGCGCGGCGCCGCGGGCAGCAGCCGGACCGCGAACAGCAGCACCACGGCGGACACCGGGATGTTGATGTAGAACACCCAGCGCCAGCTGAGGTGGTCGGTGAAGAAGCCGCCCAGCAGCGGGCCCAGCACCGTGGTGACGCCGAAGACCGCCCCGATGGCGCCCTGGTACCTGCCCCGGTCGCGCATCGGGATGATGTCGGCGATCAGCGCGATGGAGGTGACCGTGAGCCCGCCGCCGCCGATGCCCTGGACGGCCCGCATCAGGATCAGCCAGGTCATCGACCCGGCCAGGCCGGCCGCCGCCGAGCTGGCCACGAAGATGACGATGCTGACGACGAAGACCGCCTTGCGGCCGAACATGTCGCCGAGCTTCCCGCCCAGCGCGGTCGCGATGGTCTGGGTGAGCAGGTAGGAGGTGATCACCCAGCTGATGTGCTCGGCGCCGCCGAGGTCGGCGGTGATGGTGGGCAGCGCCGTCGCCATGATCGTCTGGTCCAGCGCTGCCATGAGCAGCCCGCCGGCGATGACGGCGAAGGCCGGCTTGCGGCGCCGTCGGGGGAGGGCCGGGGCGGGCTCGTCCTCGAGGACCTGCTCGGTGGCCACCACTGGACCCTATGCTGCTCCCGCCCCACCCGCCCCTCCCGCGCCTGCGTGCCGGCCCGCTTGTGGCCGATGACTGCACAGCTCCCCGGTTGTGGCCGACAACGACCCCGACACGCCGATCGGCCATGCCGGTATCGGCCACAACCTGGCCGGCGGGCTCACGCCTGGTCCACCACGGTCCTGCCGAACCGCTGCATCGCGCGGACCCACCCGTCGTGGTCGGCCGCCTTGCGGCGGACGAAGTCGCCGACCTCGGGGTGCGGCAGGACCAGGAACCGGTCCTCCCGCACCGCCTCGAGCACCCGGTCCGCCACGTCCAGCGGGGCGAGCACCGCCCCCGACGCCGTGACAAAGCGCGTCGCCATCCGGGACGCGGCGTCGTCGGACCGCTCCCCGGCACGCAGCATCGCGGTGTCCACGGCCATCGGGCACACGCAGGTCACGCCGACGCCCCGGGGGCCGTAGGTGACCGCCAGCCACTCGGCGAACCCCACGGCGGCGTGCTTGGACGCGGCGTACGTCGCCACGCCGGGCTGGGTGAGCAGGCCGGCCGCGGACGCGGTCGACACGAAGTGGCCCGCGCCACGCTCCAGCCAGCCGGGGACGAGCAGCCGCGCCGCGCGGACGTGCGCCATCAGGTTGACCTCGAGGGAGGTCCGCCAGTCCTCCTCGCTCGCGTCCAGCCCGACGCCGCGCAGCACCCCGGCGTTGGCGGCGTACAGGTCGACCGGTCCGGCGCTCTCCTCGGCGGTGGAGAGGACGCGTCGCAGGTCCGCCTCGTCGGCCGCGTCGGCGACGACCGCCGTGCCGCCCAGCGCCGCCGCGGTCGCGGCGACCGCCGTCTCGTCGAGGTCCACCAGCACCACGCGGGCGTCTGCCTCGACGAGGCGCCGGGCCAGGGCGGCACCGATCCCGCCCGCCGCGCCGGTCACCACGGCGACCTTGCCGGCCGGGTCCACGACCCGGTCCCTACCCGTCCTCGCCCCGGCCGCCCGGGCCGCTCAGAGCACGGCCAGGGCAGCGTTGAAGGTCTGCGACGGCCGCATGACCGCGGTGGCCTTGCCCGGGTCGGGACGGTAGTAGCCGCCGAGGTCCACCGGCGACCCCTGGACGCCGAGGAGCTCGGCGGTGATGGCGCCCTCGTCGGCGGCGAGCTGCCGCGCGAGCGCGGCGAAGGCGGCAGCCAGGTCCGCGTCCGCGTCCTGGGCGGCGAGCTCCTGGGCCCAGTACAGCGCCAGGTAGAAGTGGCTGCCGCGGTTGTCGATGCCGCCGACCCGGCGGCTGGGCGACCTGTTCTCCTCCAGGAACGTGCCGGTGGCCCGGTCCAGGGTGTCGGCGAGCACCTGCGCCCGCTTGTTGCCGGTGGCGCCGGCGAGGTGCTCGAGGCTGGCGGCGAGCGCGAAGAACTCCCCGAGGCTGTCCCAGCGCAGGTAGTTCTCCTTGAGCAGCTGCTGGACGTGCTTGGGCGCCGACCCGCCGGCGCCGGTCTCGAACAGCCCGCCGCCGTTGATCAGCGGGACGACCGACAACATCTTGGCGCTGGTGCCGAGCTCGAGGATCGGGAACAGGTCGGTCAGGTAGTCGCGCAGCACGTTGCCGGTGACCGAGATGGTGTTGAGACCGTCGCGGATCCGCTCCAGAGAGTACGCCGTGGCCAGCGGCGGGCTGAGCACCGAGATGTCCAGGCCGGTCGTGTCGTGCTCGGGCAGGTACGCGTGGACCTTCGCGATCAGGTTGGCGTCGTGGGCCCGGCTCTCGTCGAGCCAGAACACCGCCGGGTCGCCGGTCGCGCGGGCCCGGGTGACGGCGAGCTTGACCCAGTCGCGGATCGGCACGTCCTTGGTCTGGCAGGCCCGCCAGATGTCGCCGGCGGCCACGTCGTGCTCCATCAGCGTCTCGCCGGCGCCGTTCAACACGCGAACCGTGCCGGCGACCGGGATCTCGAAGGTCTTGTCGTGGCTGCCGTACTCCTCCGCGGCCTGCGCCATCAGGCCGACGTTGGGCACCGAGCCCATCGTCACCGGGTCGAAGGCGCCGTTGCTGCGGCAGTCGTCGAGGACGGTCTGGTAGACCCCGGCGTAGCAGCTGTCCGGGATCACCGCGAGGGTGTCGGCCTCCTTCCCGTCCGGGCCCCACATGTGTCCCGAGGTGCGGATCATCGCCGGCATCGACGCGTCCACGATGACGTCGCTGGGCACGTGCAGGTTGGTGATGCCGCGGTCGGAGTCGACCATCGCCAGAGGCGGCCCCTCGGCGAGCACCAGGTCGAAGGCGGCGCGGATCTCTGCGCCGTCGGGCAGCGCGTCGAGGCCGGCGAAGATGGCGCCGAGCCCGTCGTTCGGGGACAGGCCGGCGGTGGTGAGCCGGTCGCCGTACCGGTCGAAGACCGGCGCGAAGAAGGCCTTGACCACGTGCCCGAAGATGATCGGGTCGGAGACCTTCATCATGGTCGCCTTGAGGTGCACGCTGAACAGCACGCCCTCGGCCTGGGCGCGGGCCTTGGCGTTGGTGAGGAAGGCCTCCAGGTGCGCCACGTCCATCTTGGTCGCGTCCACGACCTCGCCGGCGAGCACCGGCACCGCCTCCCGCAGCACGGTCGTCGTGCCGTCCTCGGCCTCCAGGACGATGCGCAGCGTGTCGTCGGAGTCCATGACGACCGACTTCTCGTTGGAGCGGAAGTCGTGCTGCCCCATGGTGGCGACGTTGGTCTTGCAGTCGCTGCTCCAGGGCCCCATCGAGTGCGGGTGGGCGCGGGCGTAGCTCTTCACCGAGGCGGGCGGGCGGCGGTCGGAGTTGCCCTCCCGTAGGACCGGGTTGACCGCGCTGCCCTTGACCTTGTCGTAGCGGGCGCGCACCTCGCGCTCCTCCTCGGTGGCCGGGGCGTCGGGGTAGTCGGGCACGTCGTAGCCCTGCCCTTGCAGCTCGGCGATCGCGGCCTTCAGCTGGGGGGTCGACGCGCTGATGTTGGGCAGCTTGATGATGTTGGCCTCGGGTCGCTTCGCCAGCTCGCCGAGCTCGGCGAGGGCGTCGCCGACCCTCTTGTCCTCGGTGAGCCGGTCGGGGAACCGGGCCAGGATCCGCCCCGCCAGGGAGATGTCGCGAGGCTGCACGTCGACGCCGGCCTGGGCGGCGTACGCGGAGATGATCGGGAGGAACGAGTACGTCGCCAGCAGGGGCGCCTCGTCGGTCTGGGTGTAGATGATCGTCGAATCCGTCACTCCAGGCTCCGTTCCGCTCGCGCTGCGCTGCTCGCCATCCGTGCTCCGCGCCGGCGCGCGGTCCTGTCCATCCTGCTACCCCGCCCGGACGCGGTGCCACCCGCCCCGATGCCCGGGCGCCGCGCCGCTGCTAGCGTCGGCAGCAGCCGTTCGTCTCCCCGTCGCAGACTCCAGGAGGACCGCCGTGAGCAACGCCCCCGTCAAGGTCGCCGTCACCGGAGCGGCGGGACAGATCGGGTACAGCCTGCTCTTCCGGCTGGCCAGCGGCGCGCTGCTGGGCCCGGACACCCCGGTGGAGCTGCGGCTGCTGGAGGTCACCCCGGCGCTGAAGGCGCTGGAGGGCGTGGTCATGGAGCTCGACGACTGCGCGTTCGCCACGCTGTCCGGCGTCGAGATCGGCGACGACCCCACCACCGTCTTCGACGGAGCCAACCTCGCCCTCCTCGTCGGCGCCCGCCCCCGCACGAAGGGGATGGAGCGCGGCGACCTGCTGGAGGCCAACGGGGCGATCTTCACCGCCCAGGGCCGGGCGCTGAACGAGGTGGCCGCCGACGACGTCCGCATCGGGGTGACCGGCAACCCGGCCAACACCAACGCCCTGATCGCGATGTCCAACGCCCCCGACATCCCCCGCGAGCGGTTCTCCGCGCTCACCCGCCTGGACCACAACCGGGCGGTCTCGCAGCTGGCCAAGAAAACCGGGTCGCGGGTCACCGACATCACCCGGATGACGATCTGGGGGAACCACTCGGCCACGCAGTACCCCGACATCTTCCACGCCGAGGTCGCCGGCAAGAACGCCTTCGAGGTGGTGGGCGACCGCGCGTGGGTCGAGAACGAGTTCATCCCCACCGTGGCCAAGCGCGGCGCGGCGGTCATCGAGGCCCGCGGGTCCTCGTCGGCCGCGTCGGCCGCCTCGGCCACCATCGACGCCGCCCGCGACTGGCTCCGCGGCTCGCCCGACGGCGACTGGCTGTCCATGGCCGTGGCGTCCGACGGCTCGTACGGCGTGCCCGAGGGGCTGGTCTACTCCTACCCGGTCACCACCAAGGACGGCGAGTGGCAGATCGTCCAGGGCCTGGACATCGACGACTTCTCCCGTTCGAGGATGGACGCCACCGCGGCCGAGCTGGTCGAGGAGCGCGACGCCGTCCGCGAGCTCGGCCTGATCTGACCCCCGCCCCCCGCAGGGGGACCCCACCTCGACGGCCCGAGCTCGCCGCTGGTTGAGGTACGAGCTTGCCAGCCTCGAAACCGAGGCGCCTACGCCCGCCTCAGACCCACCACCATTGACGGCTCGACCCACCACCATTGACGGGTCGACCCACCAACATCGACGGGTCAACGCCGAGGGGGACGGGAGGAGGTGAGGCGGAGGTAGCGGGTGGCGAGCCAGCGGAGGGGGCGGCTGCGGTCGGAGGCCTCCAGGGCGGCGAGACGGAGGCGGAAGCCGGTCGCCCGGGCCCCGCTGGCGAGCCGTTGCGCGGGGGTGGCGTCGCCGG
>JBIOUF010000190.1:0-2892 GCA_044866695.1 Nocardioidaceae bacterium
CGCCAGCGGAGGCGTCTCGAGACCCGGTGAGGTGGGCCGGAACCGAGCCGCCCGCCGGTGGTTTCGAGACGCTCGACTAGCGGCTCGCTCCTCAACCACCGGGTGCCGCTGGTCGAGGAGCCGGAGCGCCAGCGGAGGCGTCTCGAGACCCGGTGAGGTGGGCAGGAACCGAGCCGCCCGCCGGTGGTTTCGAGACGCTCGCCTAGCGGCTCGCTCCTCAACCACCGATGGCGGATGGCTAGAGGTCCACGACGGACTGGCTGGGGTCGTCCCAGGCGTCGACGAGGTCGACCAGGTCGGCGACGGAGTCCAGGACCAGGTCCGGCCGGTACGGGAACCGGTCGACCTGGTCCGGCCGCGTGGACCCGGTCAGCACCAGCACCGTCTGCAGCCCGGCCTCCAGCCCGGCCACGATGTCGGTGTCCATCCGGTCGCCCACCATGACCGTGGTCTCCGAGTGCGCGTCGATGCGGCGCAGCGCCGAGCGCATCATCAGCGGGTTCGGCTTGCCGACGAAGTACGGCGCGACGCCGGTCGCCCGGGTGACCAGCGCGGCCACCGAGCCGGTCGCGGGCAGCGACCCGTGCGGGGACGGGCCGGTGGGGTCGGGGTTCGTGGCGATGAACCGGGCGCCCTGCTCGATCAGCCGGATCGCGGTGGTGATCGCCTCGAAGGAGTAGGTCCGGGTCTCGCCGAGCACCACGTACTCCGGGTCCCGCTCGGTCATCACGTAGCCGATCTGGTGCATCGCCGTGGTCAGCCCGGCCTCGCCGACGACGTACGCCGACGCCGCCGGACGCTGCGCGTCGAGGAACTGCGCCGTCGCGAGCGCGCTGGTCCAGATCGACTCCTCCGGCACGTCGATGCCGCTCCGGGCGAGCCGCGCCTGCAGGTCGCGAGGGGTGAAGATCGAGTTGTTGGTCAGCAGCAGGAACGGCCGGCCCCGGGCGCGCAGCCGCTCGACGAACTCGGCCGCGCCGGGGACCGCCTGCTCCTCGTGCACGAGGACGCCGTCCATGTCGGAGAGCCAGCTTCGCACCGGCCGCGACGGAGTGCGCATCGACCGAGCGTCAGCCCCGCGCGAGCAGGATGCCGGCGGCGTAGGCGGCCTGTCCGACGTGCTGGGCAGCGTCGTCGACCACGCTGACCAGCCGGACCGCGAGCGTCACCGGCGGGTCCCACCGCTCGTCGACCACGCGGTCGTAGTCGTCGCCGAGCCCGCGCACGATCTCCTCGACGACCTGGTACGTCGCGTCGAAGTAGCCGCGCAGCAGGTCCCCGCCGCCCCGTACCTGGCGCACCTCCTCGGGTGTCATGCCGTAGCCCGAGGCGTCGGCGTCGAAGGGCAGGCCGAACCGCTCCACCCACCCGCCGTCCTTCCACACCTCGGGCCGGTCCGCGAGCTCGGTGACGTGACCGTCGAGGACCCGGGTGAGGTGCCAGACCAGCCAGGCCACCGTGTTGGCCTCGCCGGCCGGCGAGACGACCAGCTGCGCGTCGTCCAGGCGGTCGAGCACGTCGTGGACGTTCTCGCGTACTCGGGACAAGAAGTCGACCATGATGTCGTCGATGGTGGCCACGGCGCGACGCTACTCCTTGCTGGTGACTTGCTGCCCTCGGCATCGTCGTCCCGACCCTGGTTCACTGCTGGCATGACCCCGCAGACCGTCACCGTGACGACGAGGGTCGGCATCGTCGGCGCCGGCCCGGCCGGCCTGATGCTCTCCCATCTCCTCGCGCGGCGGGGCATCGACAACATCGTGGTGGACAACCGCACCAGGCTCGAGATCGAGCAGACCGTCCGCGCCGGCATCCTCGAGCACGGCAGCGTCCGGCTGCTGGTGGACAGCGGAGTGTCGGACCGGGTGCTGCGCGACGGACACCGCCACGACGGCATCGACCTGGCCTTCGGCGGGAGTGGGCACCGCGTCGACTTCCCCGACCTGGTCGGCGCGTCGGTGTGGCTGTACCCGCAGACCGACGTGTTCCTCGACCTGTCCGCGGCGCGCGACCGCGACGGCGGCGACGTCCGGTACGGGGTCCGCGACGTGATGGTGGCCGACGTGACCGGCGGGCCGAAGGTGACCTTCACCGACGGCGGCGGCGCGCTGTACGAGCTGACCTGCGAGCTGCTGGTTGGCGCCGACGGCTCGCGCAGCATCTGCCGGCAGCGGATCCCGATGAGCGTCCGGCGGGACCTGTTCCGGGAGTACCCGTTCGCCTGGTTCGGCATCCTGTGCGAGGCGCCGCCCAGCGCTCCGGAGCTGATCTACAACCACTCCGACCGGGGCTTCGCGCTGATCAGCCAGCGCACCGAGACGATGCAGCGGATGTACTTCCAGTGCGACCCGGCCGAGGACGTCGCGGACTGGTCGCAGGACCGGATCTGGGAAGAGCTGCAGGCCCGCGTCGGGGCGAACGGGTACACCCTCAACGAGGGGCCGGTCATCGCCAAGACCGTGCTGCCGTTCCGCAGCTACGTATGCGAGCCGATGCGGTACGCCAACCTGCTGCTGGCCGGCGACGCCGCGCACACGGTGCCGCCCACCGGCGCGAAGGGCCTCAACCTGGCGCTGCACGATGTCCGGCTGCTCGCCGAGGTGGTCGAGCGCGCCCTGGCCACGGGGGACGCCGACGCGCTGGACTCCTACACCGGCCAGGCGCTGGCGCGGGTCTGGAAGGCCCAGCACTTCTCGTACTGGATGACGACCATGCTGCACACCATGCCCGGCGCCAGCGAGTTCGACCTGCGCCGCCAGCAGGGCGAGCTCGCCTCCGTCGTGTCCTCCCGGGCCGGGTCGGCCTACCTGGCCGAGGCTTACACCGGGTGGCCGACCCGGCCCGGGAGGACACGACGGAGGCGAGCTCGCCCTGCTGGCGGCGCAGGTCGAA
>JBIOUF010000191.1:0-4527 GCA_044866695.1 Nocardioidaceae bacterium
CGCGCAAGGGGCCGGGCGCCGCTGCAACCGCTAGACGCAAGGAACTACAGGCACAAGCCACGGCCTCTACCGACGAACGTGCCATCGAGGCGGCAGGTCTGCTGCGAAAGGTCGACCCCGACACCGCAAAGCTACGTGCGCTTGCGACCGGCAGCCAGCAGCTCGACCGCGGGCCGCTTCCCGCACTCCGCATGATGGCTACGCTCTCCGCGCCAGATGAAGCCGCTGCCTCGGCCGCCGTCGAACGTCTCCGAACTGCCAAGAACGATCTCGCCGACGCTGGTGCGCAGATCTCCCAGCGCAATCGGGACCGATTGAAACGGGTGCGGCTCTCCTGGAGGGACGTCAGGCGGCTTGCGGGACGAGGTTGTCGGCGTAGCGGGATGAGTGGACGCGTTGTTGTTCTTGTGCCAGGTGGTAGTGCCAGTAGGTCTCGAAGTCGTTGTTGCTGTGTAGCGCCCGGAGTTTGAGGATGGCTTCGGCTCCGTGCAGCCGCCAGCGGGCGCCGGTGAGGTCCATTCGGTCTTTGACGAGGTGGCGGCAGGCGCCTTCGATGATGCCGGTCGCGATCGGCCAGCCCTGTTTCAGGGCGGTCGGGTAGTCCAGGAACGTCTTCTTGTTGGTCAGGTAGGTGGCGGCCTTGTCGGCGTTCTCGCGGACGTTCTTGTCCATGCCGGCGAGGGTGGCGGCTCGTCGGAGGGCGCCCGCGACGCGGGTCGGGTGACCCTCCAGGATGGTCTGGGCGTGCTTGCGGACCCAGGCTTCGGCGGCGGGATCGCCTTCTCGGTGGAAGGACCAGGCGGCCTTCCAGAGGTATTCAAGGACGTGCACGAAGTCGATGATGATCGCCATGTTGATGCCGCGGTTCTTGGCCTCGGCCTGGATGCGCAGGATCTGATGGACGTTGCCGTCCACCAGCGCGACCCAGGTTCGTTGGTGGTCCGGGTCGCGCCGGGTGGCTTCGTCGAAGATCGCGGTGACGACGGTCGCGGCGTCGTCCACGACGCTGGCGGTGAGCCATTTGCTGCGCGAGAGGGGCCCGGCGGTGGCGTCGCGGCGTTGGGTGTCGTCGCCGGGCAGGACGTCGTCGGGGCAGCGCGGGACGGGGGTGATGTCGTAGACCGCCCCGACCTCGGCCATCCGTTTGCGGCCTCGTTTCTCGCCTTTGGACAGGCGGGTGGCGAGCTTGGGGTTGGTGTGCGCCGCGGCCTTCGCGGTGCCCGGGCGCAGCGACCCGGGGCGCATCACGACGCCCTTGCCGTCACAGGAGATCACCAGCACGTCACCGACCTGTCCGGTCGGCGCCTGGCGCCGGAGGTAGTAGGCGTCGAAGTCGACCGCAGCCCGGCTCGCGAGCTCCTCGACCTGCCGTTTGCCCAGGTGTTGCCCGGTGCCGCGTTCGATGGCGTCCACCGCGGCGTCGAAGGACCCTCGGGAGCTCTCGATCGCGGCCAGGCGCCGCAGCCCGTGGGAGTGCTTCTCCACCGGCAGATTCAGCGCCGCGTCGGCCGGGTGCAGGTTCGCCAGGCCGCGTTTGCGGTAGGCCTTGCGGGTCACCTGGACCGGTCCGAAGACGGTTGTGAGCGCCCGGTGTCCGCGTACGACCTCACGTGTAGCACCGGGTACGACCTGATGTGTCGGTCTTCGGCGAGTTGAGTCCGTTCCTCGCTTGAGCAGGGGTCACCCTCCGGTTCGTCCACCGCCAAGTCGACGAGCCCGAAGGGTGACCGCTGTCGATGATCGTTGATCAGGAGACCTGGATGAATGTCCGTCGTTTCCGCTCTCTGCATGCTGCGGGAGCTACCTACGCCGAGATCGCCCGGGAGTGCGGGTGCAACTGGCGGACGGTGAAGAAGTACCTGGCCGGGGACGCTGCGATCGTCCCGCCGTCGGCGCCGTCTCGGGCCGGCACTCAGCCGCGGGTGATCACCGAGGCGTTTGCGGCGCTGATCGAGGCGCAGTTGCGCGCCGACATCACGGTCAAGGCTGCGGTGATCCATGAGCGGCTGGTCGCCGAGCACGGTTTCACTGGCCACTACCAGCGGGTCAAGGTGTTCTGCGCTGAGGCCCGGCCGCGGATCGCCGCGGAGCTGGCCGAGACCGATGAGAACCCCTTGGCCGGGCTGCACCGCCGCTTCGAGGTCGTCCCGGGCGCGCAGGCGCAGGTCGACTGGGGCGAGGAGGGCGATCTGCTGGGCCACGTCGGGATCCCGGCGGTCTACTCCTTCCACATGACGTTGTCCTACTCTCGGGACCCGTTCACCTGTTTCACCACCTCGATGGACCTGGCCACGTTCTGGGACTGCCACCGGCTGGCCTTCGCCCACTTCGGCGGTGTTCCCGGTGCGGTCGTCTATGACCGGACCAAGACCGTGGTCCGCCGCCACGTCGCCCCCGGTGTGGCGGTGCCGCTGCACCCCGAGGCGGCCGCGTTCGCCGAGCACTACGGCTTCGACATCGACGTCCTGGCCGCCTACCGGCCGACCGGGAAGGGACGGGTCGAACGGCAGGTCAACATCGTCCGGGACCACGTCCTGGCCGGCCGGGTCTTCGACTCCCTGGCCGATCTGGACGGGGCGTTCACCGCGTGGCTGCCGATCCGGCGCGCGCAGGTGCACCGCACCCACGGGAAGGTCATCGCGGTCCGCGCCGAGCCCGACCGGGCCGCGCTGGGCCCGCTGCCGGACAAGCCCTACCTGGTCACCGACAAGCATCTGCGGCGCATCGGGAAGGACTGCCTGGTGTCCTTCGAGGCCAGCCTGTACTCCGTGCCCGCTCGGTCGGTCCGCCCCGGCCAGCGGGTCCAGGTCCACGTGCACGGCCGGCACGGCGACACCGTGACCCTGACCGCTCTCGGCGCCGACGGCGGCGGCTGGCTGGCCACCCACCCCCGCGCCACCCAACGCGGCTCCTGGGTCGTCGACCCGGCCCACTGGGACGGGCTGCCCGACGGGCACACCCGCGCGGTCACCCTCGACCCGCCCAGCCCACCAGCCCCGCGCCCACCAGCCACCGATGCCACCGATGCCACCGATGCCACCCCGTCCGAAGCAGCCGGCCCCCTGGCCGCGCTGCTGACCACCCACCACGCCGCCGGCGTCGCGGTGGCCCGCCGGCCGCTGACCGACTACCAGACCGCCGCCTTCGGCGCGGCCCACCACAGGAGCTGACCCCCGATGACCCACACCACCAACCACCCCGACCCGGCCCGCCACTCAACCACCGAGCCAAGCGACCCCAGCAGCGCCAACCCGGCAACGCCGACCATTCCTCCCCGTCGACCCAGCCCCGGCGACGCGCCCCCGGTCCCGATGTCGGACAACGCCGCCCGCAGCGTGCTGGAACTGCTCCAGCTGTGCGACCTGTTCCTGCGCACCGCCACCCCCGCCGTGCGCGCCGAGCTCAGCGACTTCCTGGCCCACCAGCCCACCCCGCTGGACGCCAACCTGCTCATCGACATGCTCGGCTTCAACGCCCTCTACCTCGAAAGTCTCATCCTCCTCACCGGCACCCACCACGCCGGAACCCACCACGCCGACACCGGCAGCGTGAGCCGAGGCCCAGCATGAGCGCCCTGACCACCGACCGGATCCGCGACCACGCCACCAAGCTCGGCCTGACCCACCTGGTCGAGGTGATCACCACCCTCGTCGAGCGGGCCGAAGCCAGCCAGCTGGGCTACCTGGACTTCGTCGACCTCCTCCTCGAGGAGGAACTCGGCCTACGCGAAGGCCGCCGGTTCCGCAACGCCCTCAAACTCTCCGGGCTGCCCCACCACAAGAACCTCGACGACTTCGACTTCGCCTTCCAACCCGACCTCGACACCCGCAAGGTCCGCGACCTGGCCACCCTGGAGTTCGTCCGCACCCGGTCCAACGTCGTCTTCCTCGGACCACCCGGCGTCGGCAAGACCATGCTCGCCGTCGCCCTCGCCGTCACCGCCTGCCAGGCCGGGTTCTCCATCTACTTCACCACCCTGGACGACCTGGTCCGCCGGCTCCGCGCCGCCGAAGCCACCGGCCGATTCAACCGCCAGCTCGCCACCTACCTGCGCCCCTCAGTCCTGGTCTGCGACGAAGTCGGCTACCTCCCGCTCGACCGAGCCGAAGCCAACATGGTCTTCCAACTCGTCTCCCGCCGCTACGAACGCGGCTCCATCATCATCACCAGCAACAAGGCCTTCACCGAATGGGGCAACGTCCTGGGCGACGACGTCCTCGCCACCGCCATCCTCGACCGCCTCCTCCACCACTGCGACGTGCTCACCATCAACGGCCCCAGCTACCGCCTCAAAGACCGCATGTCGCTCGTCACCGGAGGTGAACCCATGCCATGATCACCACGCCGAAACCGACACGTCAGGTCGTACACCAACCGACACATGAGGTCGTACGCCGACACCCTCGACCCGTCAGCCCGGCTCCCGGATCGACACCTCGGTGCTGGAGCTGGCGGTGGCGTTGAAGCGGGAGAACCCGGCTCGCACCGCCGCGCAGGTGGCGCGGATCCTGCGTGCCTCGGGCGGCT
>JBIOUF010000192.1:0-23888 GCA_044866695.1 Nocardioidaceae bacterium
GGACGCACGCCGCGGTCCAACCCCGCGACGTACACCGGGGTCTTCGACCACGTCCGCCGGCTCTTCGCGGCGACGCCGGAGGCGAAGATGCGCGGCTACCTCCAGGGCAGGTTCTCCTTCAACGTCAAGGGCGGGCGCTGCGAGGCGTGCGCGGGCGACGGGACGATCAAGATCGAGATGAACTTCCTGCCCGACGTGTACGTCCCGTGCGAGGTCTGCCACGGCGCCCGCTACAACCGCGAGACCCTCGAGGTGCACTACAAGGGCCGGACCATCGCCGAGGTCCTGGACATGCCGATCGAGGAGGCGGTGCACTTCTTCGCCGCGATCCCGGCGATCCACCGGCACCTGGTCACGCTGGTGGACGTGGGCCTCGGGTACGTCCGGCTCGGCCAGCCCGCCCCGACGCTCTCCGGCGGCGAGGCGCAGCGGGTCAAGCTCGCCGCCGAGCTGCAGAAGCGGTCCACCGGCCGCACCGTCTACGTCCTGGACGAGCCCACGACCGGCCTGCACTTCGAGGACATCCGCAAGCTGCTGCAGGTCCTCGGGCGGCTGGTCGACCAGGGCAACAGCGTGCTCGTGATCGAGCACAACCTCGACGTGGTCAAGACCGCGGACTGGATCGTGGACATGGGCCCCGAGGGCGGCAGCCGCGGTGGCACGATCGTGGCCGAGGGCACCCCGGAGGAGGTCGCCGTCCACCCGGACAGCTTCACCGGCGCGTTCCTGCGCCCCCTGCTCGACGGGCGGGAGGCCGCCCAGCCACCCAGGCGCCAGGCCCGGCGCCGGGGGCCCGCTCGGCGCAGGGTGGCGGCCGGCTGAACCCGACGGCCGGGCGGTCCGTAGGTCCCTGTGCCGGCCCTCCTCGCCGGGCGCGTGCTCACCGGCGGCTCTCAGCCGCCGGGGGCCGGGTCCGGCTAGCGTCGGGCCAACAACCATCTGCGTCCCTACGGCCCGCCGAGGAGCCCCGCCATGGCAGACCGCACCACCGAGCTCGACCGACCCCTCCACCCGCGCGCGGCCGCCGACCTGAGCCGCCGGACCATGCTGCGGTGCGCCGCCCTGTGCGGCCTCGCGGCGCCCGTGCTCGCCGCATGCGGGTCGGGGGACGACAGCACGGCCACCGGACCGTCGGCCGGCGAAAGCGCGTCGGCCACGGAGCCGAGCCGGAGCGCGGACGCCGGCGGGCAGGCCGGGGACGGGCTGGTCGCGGCGGCGGACGTGCCGGTGGGAGGCGGGTTGGTCCTCGCCGACGCCGGCGTGGTGGTGACCCAGCCGACCAAGGGCGCGTTCAAGGGGTTCAGCGACAAGTGCACCCACCAGGGCACCGTCCTGAGCTCGGTCGAGAACGGCGTGATCACCTGCCCCCGGCACGGCAGCCAGTTCGCCATCGAGGACGGCGCCAACGTCGCCGGCCCCAACGGCGAGCCCGCCGGCAGCGTCCCCGACCTGCCGACGGTTGCGGTGAAGGTCCAGCAGGGTCAGGTCGTGCGGGCCTAGGTGCCCGGTGCGTCGACCCGTCAGTGTTGGTGGGTCGAGCCGTCAGGGTTGGTGGGTCGAGCCGGCGATGGTGGCCCCTCGGCCCGCGTCGTGGTCGGCTGGGCACCTCGATGCAGGTGGTGGTCCCCTCCGGTGCCACCTGCGGTCGACTCCTGTCCGGTCGCCTCGCGCACCCGCTCGCTACGCTCGGGGTGCGTTCGGTGACCGTAGGGTGGCGGCGTGTCCGACCCGTCGACGTACCGCCCGGAAACCGGGTCCGTCCCGACCTCGCCGGGGGTCTACCGGTTCCGCGACGCGCAGGGCCGGGTCGTCTACGTCGGCAAGGCCAAGAACCTGCGGGCCCGGCTGACCTCGTACTTCCAGGACACGGGACATCTGCACCCGCGGACCGCCTCGATGGTCGCCGCGGCCGCCGGCGTCGAGTGGACCGTCGTGGCCACCGAGGTCGAGGCGCTGCAGCTGGAGTACTCCTGGATCAAGGAGTTCGACCCGAGGTTCAACGTCAAGTACCGCGACGACAAGTCCTACCCTTGGCTGGCGGTGACGGTGGCCGAGGAGTTCCCGCGGGTGATGGTCGGCCGCGGCGCGAAGCGCAAGGGCACCCGCTACTTCGGCCCGTACTCGCACGCCTGGGCGATCCGGGACACCGTCGACCAGCTGCTCCGGGTGTTCCCGATGCGGTCGTGCTCGGCGGGGGTGTTCAAGCGCTCGGCGCAGATCGGCCGGCCCTGCCTGCTCGGCTACATCGGCAAGTGCTCCGCGCCGTGCGTCGGCCGGGTGACGCCTGCGGAGCACCGCGCCATCGTCGAGGACTTCTGCGACTTCATGGCCAGCAACACCGCGGGGTTCGTCCGCCGGCTGGAGAAGGAGATGTACGCCGCGTCGACGGCGCTGGACTTCGAGCGGGCCGCCCGGCTGCGCGACGACCTCGGCGCGCTGCACCGGGCGCTGGAGAAGCAGGCGGTGGTCCTCCCCGACGGCACCGACGCGGACGTGGTCGCCTTCGCAGAGGACCCGCTGGAGGTCGCGGTCCAGATCTTCCACGTCCGCGGCGGCCGGGTGCGCGGCCAGCGCGGCTGGGTGGCCGACAGGACCGAGGACGCCGACACCGGCGGCCTGGTGGAGCGGTTCGTGCTGCAGACCTACGCGGGGGAGTCCGCCGACGGGGTGCCGCGGGAGATCCTGGTCCCGGCGCTGCCGGAGGACGCGCCCGCCCTGGAGGAGTGGCTGGCCGGGCTGCGCGGCCACCGGGTCTCGCTGCGGGTGCCGCGGCGCGGCGACAAGAAGGCGCTGCAGGAAACCGTCGCCCGCAACGCCCAGCACGCGCTGGCGCTGCACAAGACCCGCCGCGCGTCCGACCTGACCAGCCGCAACCGGGCCCTGGAGGAGCTGCAGCAGGCCCTGGGGCTGCCGGAGGCGCCGCTGCGGATCGAGTGCTACGACGTCTCCAACCTCCAGGGCACCGAGGTGGTGGCCTCGATGGTGGTGTTCGAGGACGGCCTGCCCCGCAAGGGCGAGTACCGCCGGTTCGTGGTCCGTGGCGTCGACGGGCAGAACGACGTCGCGTCCATGCACGAGGTGGTGACCCGGCGGTTCCGGCGCCTGCTCGACGAGCGCGCCGCGTCCGCCGAGGTGCTCGACGCCGGCCCGGACCGGGCAGAGGGCCCGATGCTGGTCGACCCCGACACCGGCCGGGCCCGCAGGTTCGTGTACGCGCCGGGGCTGGTGGTCGTCGACGGCGGCCCGCCCCAGGTGGCGGCCGCGCAGCGGGCGCTGGACGAGCTCGGCGTCGACGACGTGCCCGTCTGCGGCCTGGCCAAGCGGCTGGAGGAGGTGTGGCTGCCCGGCCGCGAGGACCCGGTGGTCCTGCCGCGCACCAGCGAGGCCCTGTACCTGCTGCAACGGGTGCGCGACGAGGCCCACCGGTTCGCGATCACCCACCACCGCTCCCGCCGCTCCAAGAGCATGGTCGAGAGCCTGCTCGACGAGGTGCCCGGCCTCGGCGAGGTGCGCCGCGCGGCGCTGCTGCGCCGGTTCGGCTCCTTGCGCCGGATCCGGGCTGCCACAGTGGAGGAGGTTGCCGCGGTGCCGGGCATCGGGCAGCGCACCGCCGAGGCGATCGTCGCCGCCCTGGCCGAACGGTCCGCGCGCCCCCCGGTCGCCGTGAACACCGCCACGGGCGAGATCCAGGAGGGCTGAATGACCGACCCGGTGACGGACCCGCCGTCGGACCGGGTGCCCGACCCGGGCACCCCGGCGAGCCGGCCGGCGGGAGAGCCGGACCCCGAGCCGGCGGTGGGTCCCGGGGAGCTGGTCGTGGTGACCGGGATGACCGGCGCCGGCCGCAGCACGGCCGCCAAGGAGCTGGAGGACCTGGGCTACTTCGTCGTGGACAACCTGCCGCCGCGGCTGGTGCCCGAGGTGGTCCGGCTGGTGGACCAGACCAAGGGCCGCGAGCAGCCGGTGGCGGTCGTGGTCGACGTCCGGTCCGGCTCGTTCTTCGACGCGCTGAAGGGGGTGGTGGGCGCCGGGGCCACCGGACGGCGGACCACGCTGCTGTTCCTCGAGGCCGACGACGACGTGCTGGTGCGCCGGCAGGAGGCCGCCCGCAGGCCGCATCCGCTGCAGGGCGGCGGGCGGCTGCTGGACGGCCTGACCCGCGAGCGCTCCGTGATCGCCGAGCTGCGCGGCTCGGCCGACCTGATCATCGACACCAGCAACCTCAACGTGCACCAGCTCACCGACCGGGTCGCCGAGGCGTTCGGCGGCACGCGGGCGACGACGCTGAAGACGACGGTGGTCAGCTTCGGGTTCAAGTACGGCATCCCGGTGGACGCCGACTACGTCGCGGACATGCGCTTCCTGCCCAACCCGCACTGGGTGCCCGAGCTGCGGCCGCTGACCGGCCGGGACCCCGGGGTGGCCTCGTACGTCGCCGAGCACGAGGCCACGGAGGCGTTCTTGTCCCACTACGTGCCGCTGCTGGCGCTGGTCGGCGAGGGCTACCTGCGCGAGGGGAAGCGGTTCATGACGGTGGCCGTCGGCTGCACGGGCGGGAAGCACCGGTCGGTGGCGATGGCCGAGGAGATCGCCGAGCGGCTGCGCAGGGGCGGCATGGACGCGCGCGCCGAGCACCGGGACCTGGGCCGTGAGTGACCCCGTCGTCGAGCCGCCCGGTGACACCATGTGGGACAGCGTCGTACTGGACCGCCGGGTGGTCGCGCTCGGCGGCGGACACGGCCTGGCCGCGTCGCTGTCCGCGCTGCGCCGCGTGGTCTCCGACCTGACCGCGGTGGTCACCGTCGCGGACAACGGCGGCTCGTCGGGGCGGCTGCGCGCGGAGTTCGGCTGCCTGCCGCCCGGCGACCTGCGACAGGCCCTCGCCGCGCTCTGCAGCGACGACGACTGGGGGCGCACCTGGGCCCGGGTGCTTCAGCACCGGTTCGAGAGCTCGGGGGAGATGCGCCAGCACGCCGTCGGGAACCTGCTCATCGTCGCGCTTTGGGAGCTGCTTGCCGACTACCCCTCGGCGACGGCCGTCGGTGTGGTCGAGGGCCTGGACTGGGTGGCCCGGCTGCTCAACGCGCAGGGCCGGGTGCTGCCCATGGCGACGACCGCCCTGGACATCGCCGCCTCCGTGGCCGGTCTGGTCCCCGGCGACCCGAGGGCGCCCACCACCGTCCGAGGCCAGGTGGAGGTCGCCTCCACCGAGGGCCAGGTCACCTCGGTCTGGCTGGACCCGGCCGACCCGCCCGCGGCCCCCGAGGCGCTGGCCGCGATCGGGGCCGCGGACTGGTGCGTGCTCGGGCCGGGCTCCTGGTTCACCAGCGTGATCCCGCACCTGCTGGTGCCCGACCTGCGCGCGGCGCTGGCCGGGTCCGCCGCCCGGACCCTGGTGACGCTGAACCTCGAGCCGCAGACCGGCGAGACCGACGGGTTCTCCCCGGAGACGCATCTGGAGGTCCTCGCCGAGCACGCCCCGGACCTCGCGCTCGACGTGGTGCTGGTCGACCCGGGGACGGTGACCGACCGGGGCTCCTTGGAGAAGTGTGCCGGCTCGCTCGGCGCCGACCTGGTGGTCGCCGACGTCGCCCGTGGCGACGGCACCCCTCGCCACGACCCGGGAAGGCTGGCGGCCGCCTATGCGCGGGTCATGGCGGCGACGTAGGGTGGCCGAACCCCCCGAGTCCCGGACCCGTCGCCGGCCTCGTGTCGACGGCGCCCGGCCCTGAGCGGAGGAGCAGGCTGTGACAGGACCGCACCCACGGCGGCTGGCTCGGTGGTGCCCATGGCGATGACCGCGCAGGTCAAGGCCGAGCTGGCCGGCACGAAGGTGACCAAGTCCTGCTGCCGCAAGGCCGAGGTCTCCTCGATGCTCCGGTTCGCCGGCGGCCTGCACATCGTCGGTGGCCGCATCGTGGTCGAGGCCGAGCTGGACACCGGGGCCGCGGCGCGACGCCTCCGGCGAGACATCGCGGAGGTCTACGGGCACTCCTCCGACGTGGTGATGGTCAGCGGCAACGGGATCCGTCGCGGCAGCCGGTACGTCGTCCGGGTGGTCCGCGACGGCGAGGCGCTGGCCCGGCAGACCGGTCTGCTGGACGGCCGGGGCCGTCCGGTCCGGGGCCTCCCGCCGCAGGTCGTCTCGGGCGCGGGCTGCGACGCCGTAGCCGCCTGGCGTGGCGCGTTCCTGGCCCACGGGTCGCTCACCGAGCCGGGCCGGTCCTCCGCCATGGAGGTCACCTGCCCCGGCCCCGAGGCGGCGCTCGCGCTGGTCGGCGCAGCCCGGCGGCTCGGCATCTCCGCGAAGGCACGCGAGGTGCGCGGGGTGGACCGGGTGGTCATCCGCGACGGGGACGCGATCGGCGCGCTGCTCACCCGGCTCGGCGCCCACGAGTCGCTGATGGCCTGGGAGGAGCGCAGGATGCGCCGGGAGGTCCGGGCGACGGCCAACCGGCTGGCGAACTTCGACGACGCCAACCTGCGCAGGTCCGCCCGGGCCGCGGTGGCCGCCGGGGCCCGGGTCGAGCGGGCGCTGGAGATCCTGCGCGAGGACGTGCCCGAGCACCTCCAGCTGGCCGGCCGGTTGCGCCTGGAGCACAAGCAGGCCTCGCTGGAGGAGCTCGGCCAGCTGCACGAGCCGGTGCTGACCAAGGACGCGATCGCGGGCCGGATCCGCCGGCTGCTGGCGATGGCGGACAAGCGCGCTCGCGACCTCGGCATCCCCGACACGGAGGCGAGCCTGACCCCCGAGCTGCTCGCCGAGCACCGGGGCTGAACGGCGCCGTCGGCCCTGGTCGTCCGACCGGGGCCCGGGCCGGGGTCGGGCGGTACGTGGCGTCGTCCGGCAGTCTCCTGGGTCCCCGGGTGCCGCGGCCCTCCCCCGGGGGTGCCGGTGCCCGACAGACAGCGGTATGGTCCGACTAGGGTGCCCCCTTCTGGGGCACGAGTGCACGAGTCCCATCCACCGATCCGCACGAGGAGACCGCTTCCGTGACCGTACGCGTGGGCATCAACGGCTTCGGCCGCATCGGCCGCAACTTCTACCGCGCCGTGGCAGCGTCCGGCGCCGACCTCGAGATCGTGGCCGCGAACGACCTCGGTGACCTGAAGACCATGGCCACCTTGCTGAAGTACGACTCGATCCTCGGCCGGTTCCCCGAGGACGTCTCCGTCGGCGACGGGGCCATCGACATCGGCTCGGCCTCCCTGAAGATCCTCGCCGAGCGCGACCCGGGCGCCCTGCCCTGGAAGGACCTGGGCGTCGACGTCGTCATCGAGTCCACCGGCTTCTTCACCGACGCCACGAAGGCGGTCGCCCACGTCGAGTCCGGCGGGGCGAAGAAGGTGATCGTGTCCGCGCCCGCGAAGAACGAGGACATCACCGTGGTGATGGGCGTCAACCACACCGACTACGACCCCGAGAAGCACACCGTCATCTCCAACGCCTCGTGCACCACGAACTGCCTGGCCCCGATGGCGAAGGCGCTCAACGACGACATCGGCATCGTCAAGGGCCTGATGACCACGATCCACGCCTACACCCAGGACCAGAACCTGCAGGACGCGCCCCACAAGGACCTGCGGCGGGCCCGCGCCGCCGCGCTGAACATGGTGCCCACCTCCACCGGCGCCGCCAAGGCGATCGGCCTGGTGCTGCCCGAGCTCAAGGGCAAGCTCGACGGGTTCGCCGTCCGGGTGCCGACACCGACCGGCTCGGCGACCGACCTCACCTTCGAGGCCGGCCGGGAGGTCACCGCCGACGAGGTCAACGCCGTGGTCAAGGCCGCCGCGACCGAGGGGCCGCTGGCGCCGTACCTCACCTACACCGAGGACCCCATCGTGTCCTCCGACATCGTCACCGACCCGTCCTCGTGCATCTTCGACGGCGGGGTCACCAAGGCGATCGGGAACCAGGTCAAGGTCCTCGGCTGGTACGACAACGAGTGGGGCTACTCCAACCGGCTCATCGACCTCTGCCTGTACGTCGGCGAGAGCCTCTGACGCCGGCCTGACCACCGACTCGCGCGTCCCGGTCGCCGTCGCGCCGACGGCGACCGGGCCACGCGTGTCATCCGGGCCGGACCTGCGACACCCGTTCGGCAGGGACATCCGGCAGGGACATCCGGCAGGACACACCAGGGAGAACCACGATGACGACGATCGACGAGCTCGGCGACCTGCGCGGCAAGCGGGTCCTGGTGCGCTCGGACCTCAACGTGCCCCTCGACGGGCAGACCATCACCGACGACGGGCGGATCCGGGCCAGCCTGCCCACCCTGCGGCAGCTGCTCGACAAGGGCGCGCGCGTTGCGGTCGTGGCGCACCTCGGCCGGCCCAAGGGCGCCCCGGACCCGACGTACTCCCTGGCCCCGGTCGCGCGGCGGCTCGGCGAGCTGCTCGGCCAGGACGTCGCGTTCGCCACCGACACCGTCGGAGACAGCGCCCGCGAGACGGTGGCCGGCCTGCAGGACGGCCGGCTGGCGGTGCTGGAGAACGTCCGGTTCAACGCCGGGGAGACCAGCAAGGACGAGGCCGAGCGGCAGGCCTTCGCGCGGCAGCTGGCCGAGCTCGCCGACGTCTTCGTCAGCGACGGCTTCGGGGTGGTGCACCGCAAGCAGGCCAGCGTCTACGACGTGGCGCTGCTGCTGCCGCACGCCATGGGCGGCCTGGTCGCCGGTGAGGTGGACGTGCTGCGCCGGCTCACCGAGGACCCCGACCGGCCCTTCGTCGTGGTGCTCGGCGGGTCCAAGGTGTCCGACAAGCTCGGGGTGATCGACAACCTGCTCGGCAAGGCCGACAAGCTGGTCATCGGCGGCGGGATGCTGTTCACCTTCCTGGCCGCCCAAGGGCTCGAGGTGGGCAAGAGCCTGCTCGAGGAGGACCAGCAGGACGCGTGCCGCGGCTACCTGCAGCGCGCGAAGGACTCCGGCGTGGAGCTGCTGCTGCCCACCGACATCGTGGTCGCCGACGCGGTCTCGGCCGACGCCACGCCCGAGGTCGTCTCCGCCGACGCGATCCCGGCCGACAAGATCGGCCTGGACATCGGGCCGGAGTCCGCGGACGCGTTCGCCGCCGCGCTGTCGGACGCGAGGACGGTGTTCTGGAACGGGCCCATGGGGGTCTTCGAGATCGACGCCTTCGCCGGCGGCACCCGAGCGGTCGCGGAGGCGCTCACCAAGGTGGACGGGCTGACCGTCGTCGGCGGCGGGGACTCCGCCGCGGCGGTCCGCAAGCTGGGCTTCGACGAGGCGGCGTTCGGCCACATCTCCACCGGCGGCGGCGCCAGCCTGGAGTATCTCGAGGGCAAGGCACTGCCGGGCATCGACGTCCTGGCCGACTGACGAGGAGCGAGACGAACCGATGGCTGACCGCGTGCCGCTGATGGCGGGCAACTGGAAGATGAACCTGGACCACCAGGAGGCGGTGGCCCTGGTCCAGAAGCTGGCCTGGACCCTCACCGACAAGAAGCACGACCACGACCGGGTCGAGGTGGTGGTCTGCCCGCCGTACACCGCGCTGCGGTCCGTGCAGACGCTGGTCGACGGCGACCGGCTCCGGATCGGCTACGCCGCCCAGGACGTGTCGGCGCACGACCCGGGCGCGTACACCGGTGAGGTGTCGGCCGGCATGCTGAGCAGGCTGGGCTGCTCCTATGTCGTCGTCGGCCACTCCGAGCGCCGGCAGTACCACTCCGAGACCGACGAGATCGTCAACGCCAAGGCGAAGCAGGTGCTCGGCGCGCAGATGACCCCGATCGTCTGCCTCGGCGAGGAGCTCGACGTGCGCCAGGCCGGCCGGCACGTGGAGCACTGCGTCGAGCAGACCGACGGCTCGCTGGCCGGGCTCTCCGCCGAGCAGGTGGGAGGTCTCGTGGTCGCCTACGAGCCGGTGTGGGCCATCGGCACCGGCGAGGTGGCCACCCCGGACGACGCCCAGGAGGTGTGTGCCGCGATCCGGGCCAGGATCGGCGAGGTGTGGGGTGCCGACACCGCCGCGGCGGTGCGGATCCAGTACGGCGGCTCGGTGAAGGCGGCCAACGTCCGCGGGATCATGGACCAGCCCGACGTGGACGGGTGCCTGGTCGGCGGCGCCAGCCTGCAGCTGGACGAGTTCAGCGGCATCTGCCGGTTCTACGACATGCCGGTCTAGGACCTGTTGCGAAAGTGCCTGCCGTCGCGAGCGGCGGCAGGCGTGGTGCCTCGCAAGGCGGACGAACGAAGTCGTAGCAGCGCTCCTTCGAGCGAGGACAACGCAGCGAGGTGCCGCGGATGTCGTCGCGTAGCAGGCAGCTGGACTTTCGTAACAGGTCGTAGTGCCCCGGCCGCCAAGGTTTGCCCTGGCGGCGCGGAGCGGGCAAGGGTTGGTGGACGGGGTACTCGTGTTTTCTCGCCGCTGGGCGCAGCCACTCGAGGTCGCCGTGGCGGACCGGTGCGGTCCCACGTGGCGTCACCTGCTCCCCGGTGCGGTCAGGTGCCTGGTGCCTCCCCAGGACCTGTCCTGAGACGCGCTCATCTCCGCGCCGGCCCGCGGTCCGGCATCGGTTAGGCTGTGCCACCGTGGTCATCGCCTTCACCGTGCTGCTCGTCCTCACGAGCATGCTGCTGATCCTGCTGATCCTGCTCCACAAGGGCCGGGGCGGCGGGCTGTCGGACATGTTCGGGGGTGGCGTGTCCAGCGGTCTAGGCGGCTCCTCGGTGGCCGAGCGCAACCTCGACCGGATCACGATCGGAGCGGGCCTGATCTGGTTCGCCTGCGTGATCGCGCTGGGATTGCTGTTGAAGGCCGGGAACTGACCCACCGGTGGCCTCCGGTGGCGTGACGACTCTGACGAGGGCACAGGAGCGACGAGGGTGGCAGGTGGCGGGAACGCGATCCGGGGGAGCCGGGTCGGCGCCGGGCCGATGGGGGAGGCGGAGCGAGGTGAGTCCGCGCCCCGGCAGCAGGTGGTGTACTTCTGCGCCCACCGGCACGAGTCGGTGGTGACGTTCGCGATGGACGCGGCCGTCCCCGCGTCCTGGGACTGTCCGCGGTGCGGGCTGCCCGCCAGCCTGGACCACGACAACCCGCCGCCGCCGCCGAAGATCGAGCCCTACAAGACCCACCTGGCCTACGTCAAGGAGCGCCGTACCGACCAGGAGGCCGCCGACATCCTCTCCGAGGCGCTGCAGACCCTGCGCGACCGGCGCAAGCGCGGGGAAGTGTGACCGGCACGTCCCACGTGCGCCGGTGAGAGCGGGGGTCCCGTGATCGCCGACAGGTACGCGCTCGAGCGCGAGGTCGGCCGTGGCGGCATGGGCGCGGTCTGGCTGGCCAGGGACACCGTGCTGCACCGGCCGGTCGCCATGAAGCGGATCGGCGGGCTGCGCGGGGAGATGGCCGACACCGACCTGGCCCGGATCCTCCGCGAGGCCCGGCTGGCGGCGGCGCTGCACCATCCCAACGTCGTGCCGGTCTTCGACCTCGTCGACGACGGGGGCGAGCACTGGCTGGTCATGGAGTACGTCGACGGGCCGACGCTGGCCGCCTCGGTGCGCGAGCGCGGCCCGCTGTCCCCGGACCAGGCCGCGACCATCCTGCGCCAGCTGGCCGGCGCCCTGGAGGCCGCGCACCGGGCCGGGATCGTGCACCGCGACGTGAAGCCGTCGAACGTGCTGGTGACCAGGGACGGGCAGGTGAAGCTCACCGACTTCGGCATCGCCCGCGGCCACGGGGACGTCGCGTTGACCACCACCGGGCTGCTGGTGGGCTCGCCGGCCTACCTGGCGCCCGAGGTCGTGTCCGGGGCGACCGCGACCCCGGCGAGCGACGTGTGGTCGCTGGGCGCCACGGCGTACTTCGCGCTGGTCGGCAAGCCGGCCTACGACACCGAGGCGAACGTGATCGGGACCCTCTACCGGATCGTGCACGAGGAGCCGCCCCGGCCCGAGCAGGCCGGCTGGCTGGCGCCGCTGGTGGCCGGCACGATGACCCCGGACCCGGAGCGGCGCTGGTCGCTGGCGCAGGTCCAGCGGTTCCTGCAGGAGGGACCGGCGGACCCGGAGCCCGTAGCCCCCTCACCGCCGACCGTCCGGATGGCCGGGCTCGCCGACGCCTCGCCCACGCGGGAGGTGGCGCCGGTCCCCCCGCCATCCCCCCCGCCATCCCCCCCGCCATCCCCGCCGCCACCCCCCGCGCCGGCTCGGACCGGCCAGGACCGGCCCTCGTCCCGGGGCCGGCTGCTCGCCGTCGCCGCGGTCGTCCTCGCCGTTGCGGTCGTCGCGGGCCTGGTCTGGGCGGTCACCCGGGACGGGTCGGGCGACCAGGAGCGCACCCCTGCCGCGCCCGCCACCACGCAGACCTCCGGGTCACAGTCGGAGTCGCCGACGGCCACGGCCGAGGGGATGACCGCGTTCGTGACCACCTACCTCGACACGGTCACCTCCGACCCCGCCGCCGGCTGGGACATGCTCACCGAGGACTTCCAGAAGCAGAGCGGCAGCTTCGGGCAGTACCGGAAGGCCTGGCGCAGCCGGCCCAACGCCCAGGTCAGCAACATCTCCGCCGACCCCGACACCATGACGGTCAGCTACGACGTCTCCTACAGCGACGCCGACGGCAACCCGCTCTTCGACGACCACGTCACCCTCCGCCTGGACTACGCCGACGGCACCTACCGCATCGCCGGGGAGGCCTGAGCCTGAGCCGGCCAGCTCGCGAGCCGCCGCGTCCGCGCGCTACAGCATCCAGGCGGCGTCCCGGTCCACGAACCACACGGTCCGCTCGGTGCCCTTGGGGCCGGCGGCGGGGACGTCGGTGACCTCGGCGCCGCGGAGGGCGGCGGTGACCACCTCGGCCTTCTCCGAGCCGGTGGCGACGAACCAGACCTCGCGGGCCCGCATCAGCGTGGACATGCCCAGGGACACGCGCGTCGGCGGCGGCTTGGGAGAGCCGCGGACCGCGAGCACCGGGGCCGGGTCGGAGACCTCCGGGCGGCCGGGGAAGAGGGAGGCGCAGTGCCCGTCCGGGCCTACGCCGAGCATCAGGATGTCGAAGCAGGGGCCGTCGGCGCCGAGCGCGGCGGCCAGCTCCGCCGCGTAGGCGGCAGCGGCCGCGTCCGGGTCGTCGCCGAGCGGGCCGTCGGAGGCGGCGACCGCGTGCACGCGGGCCGGGTCCACCGGGAGGCGGTCGAGCATCGCGGCGCGGGCCTGACCGGCGTTCCGGTCCGGATCGGCCTCGGGCACGAACCGCTCGTCGCCCCACCAGAACTCCACGTCCGACCAGTCCACCAGGCCCACCTCGTCCGAGGCCGCGACGGCGGCGTGGACCCGGTCGGCGACCGACCCTCCGGTCAGGACCAGCGAGGCCGTGCGACCCAGGCCCTGCACCCGCGCGATGCTGCCGATCAGCGATGCCGCGACGTGGCGGGCCAGCTCGTCGGGGTCGGCGTACCGCTTGACGCTCAGCCCGCCGGGCTCGGTGGCCGACGCGGCGTCGGGCTGCCGGTCGGCCATCTCAGGACCTCCCGCCCTGCTTGGCCGCCGGCTGCTTGGCGGCTCTGGGGGCGTCGGCCTGCCGGGCCAGCCGGACCAGCCGCTTGACGGTCCGGGCGTACACGTCGTCGGGGTCCAGGCGGCGCAGCTCCTCGTTCAGCAGCTCGGGAACGGTACGGCGCTTCAGGGCGACCGGGCGGTCGGGCTGACCCGGTGAGACCAGCGTGGCCAGCTTGCCGTCGTAGCGGGTGAGCGCGACCTGGCCCATCCGGGTCTCCAGCACGACCGAGGTGATGCCGGGACCGTCGGAGCGACGGCGGACCACGGGCACGCGAAGCCGGTCGGAGAGCCAGGCGACCAGCAGGTCGCTGCTCGGGCTCACCCGCGGGCCGGTGACCTCGGCCCGCTCGACCTTCGCCGGCACCTGGTCCAGGGCGGCGGCGAGGAGGGCCCGCCACCCGGTGATGCGCGTCCAGGCCAGGTCGGTGTTGCCTTCGGCGTACGCCTGACACTGCCCGAGCATCGCCTTGGCCTTCCCGGAGTGCACCGACGCGGCGTCGGTGATCCGGCGGTTGGCGAGCCGGCCGAGCGGGTCGGCGGCCGGGTCGGCGGGCGCGTCGGAGGGCCACCACACCACGACCGGGGAGTCGGGGAGCAGCAGCGGCACGACCACCGACTCCGGGTGCCTGGTGACCTCGCCGGAGAGCTTGATCAGGGCCATCTCGCCGGCGCCGCTGCGACCGGTGCGGATGTCTGCGGAGACGTGGCTGGCGCCGCGGCGGTTGCCGAGCACCACGCCGAGCAGCCGGGCCGGGTGCTCCCGGGACGCCGTGCGTGCGGCGTCGAGGGCCTCGTCGGCCTCGTCCTCGGGGACCACGATGACCAGCGTCATCACCATCCCCATGGCGGGGCTGCCCGCCGACCTCCGCGCCCGGACCAGCGCCGAGGCGATCTGCGAGGCGTCGGTGTCCTCGAGGGTGATCACGGTCGCCTCCAGGTCCTGCCCTCACGGGCCAGCATGGCGTCGGCGGAGGCCGGCCCCCAGGTGCCGGCCGGGTAGCTGTCCGGCTTGCCGTGCGACGCCCAGTAGTCCATGACCGGGTCGAGCACCTTCCAGGACAGCTCGACCTCTTCGTGCTGGGGGAACAGGGGCGGGTCGCCGAGCAGCACGTCGAGGATCAGCCGCTCGTACGCCTCCGGGGACGCCTCGGTGAACGAGCCGCCGTAGGCGAAGTCCATGTTTACGTCGCGGATCTCCATCGCGGTGCCGGGCACCTTGGACCCGAAGCGCATCGTCACCCCCTCGTCCGGCTGGACCCGGACGACCAGCGCGTTCTGGGTGAGCTCCTCGGTCGCGCTGGCGCCGAACGGCAGGTGCGGCGCGCGCTTGAACACCACCGCGACCTCGGTGACCCGACGGCCCAGCCGCTTGCCGGTGCGCAGGTAGAAGGGCACGCCGGCCCAGCGGCGGGTCTCGATGTGCAGCGTGATGGCGGCGTACGTCTCGGTCATGGACGTGTCCGGGATGTCGGGCTCGTCGAGGTACCCGGGCACCTTGACCCCACCCTGCCAGCCCTCGGCGTACTGCGCGCGGCTGGTATGCCGGTCCAGCCGCCGCGGCAGGACGACGGACCTGAGCACCTTCTGCTTCTCGATCCGCAGCGCCTCGGCCTCGAACGACGTCGGCTCCTCCATGGCGATGAGCGCCATGAGCTGCATGAGGTGGTTCTGGATCACGTCGCGGGCCGCGCCGATGCCGTCGTAGTAGCCGGCCCGCCCGCCGATGCCGCCGTCCTCGGCCATGGTGATCTGCACGTGGTCGACGTAGTTGGAGTTCCAGATCGGCTCGAACATCGCGTTGGCGAACCGGATCGCCAAGATGTTCTGCACCGTCTCCTTGCCCAGGTAGTGGTCGATGCGGAAGACCGACTCGGGCGGGAACACCTCCGAGACCACGGCGTTGAGCTCTCGCGCCGAGCGCAGGTCGTGACCGAACGGCTTCTCGATCACCACCCGGCGCCAGGAGTCCGCGCTCTGGTCGGCCAGGCCGTGCTCCTTCAGCTGGCCCACGACGTTGGCGAAGAACCGGGGCGGGATGGACAGGTAGAACGCGTGGTTGCCGTTGGTGCCCCGGAGCCGGTCCAGGTCGAGGATGGTCTGGCGCAGGGTCTCGAAGGCGACGTCGTCGTCGAAGTCGCCGCCGACGAACCTGATGCCCTCCGAGAGCTGGTCCCAGACCTCCTCGCGGAACTCGGTGCGGGCGTGCAGCTTGACCGAGTCGTGCACGATCTGCGCGAAGTCCTGGTCGGCCCAGTCGCGGCGGGCGAAGCCGACCAGGGAGAAGCCGGGGGGAAGCAGGCCGCGGTTGGCCAGGTCGTACACGGCCGGCATCAGCTTCTTGCGGGACAGGTCGCCGGTCACCCCGAAGATGACCATGCCGCAGGGCCCGGCGATCCTCGGCAGCCTGCGGTCCTGGGGGTCGCGGAGCGGGTTGCGGCGCGCCGGTGGGCTCATCGGGCCCGTCCCGCTCTCCGCCGGCTCACCTGTGGTCCCCGGGTCCGGGTCGGCGCCTCGGCGTGGCCGGCCCGCTCACCTGAGCGCCTGGCGGCAGACGGCGACCCCGGCCGTCTGGTCGGTCAGGTGCAGCCGCAGGACGGGCCGGCCGCGTTCGGCGAGCACCTGGGCGTCGCCGGCGGCCTGCGCGGCGATGAACCGTCCGAAGGTGAAGTCGCGCCCGGGTACGCCGAGGTCCGCGGCCGGCTCGCCGGTGATCTGGACGTACACGCCGACCGGTGGGCCGCCC
The DNA here is from genome assembly GCA_044866695.1 of Nocardioidaceae bacterium. Classification (GTDB taxonomy): domain Bacteria; phylum Actinomycetota; class Actinomycetes; order Propionibacteriales; family Nocardioidaceae; genus JBIOUF01. Next base: position 16,276 of record JBIOUF010000192.1, read on the forward strand.
TTGTGGAACTGGCCGGTCGAGTGCAGGAACCGCGGCCCCCAGCCGAACGTGACCGGCCGCCTGGTGCGGTCTGCCAGCGTGCGGCGGACCTCGGCCAGGTCGGCGAGGGCGAGCCGGTCCAGGTAGGCCATCACCGCGACGTAGCCACGGTCCGGGTCGAGCTGGTCCAGCAGCGCGACGACCGCGTCCGGCACCGTCCGGGCGGTCTCGAGCCAGCTGCCGCCCAGCGCGGGGTGCTTGCCGCCGAGGCCGCGCACCTCCACGACGCCGTCGGTGAACGCGGCCGGCTCCGGCTCGGGCGTGCTCTCCAGCAGCGCGCGGGCGGCCTTCTTCGCGCTCTCCACGTCGGGCTGGTCGAACGGGTTGATCCCGAGCAGCCGGCCGGCGACCGCGGTGGCGACCTCCCAGAGCAGCAGCTGGGCGCCCAGCGACCCCGAGACGTGCACCTCCGCCCTCGGCGACGCGGACACGTCGTGCTCGTGGGCGTCGTCGGAGCACAGCCGCGCCACCGTCACGTCGGCGAGGTGCTCGGCGACCTCGTGCTCGTCGGGGCCGCCCACCACGACCGGCAGGATGCCGGTGCCGTCCTTGCCGGTGCTCTCGGCGATGAGCTGCTCGGCCCAGTCGGCGAAGCCGACCAGCGGCGAGCCGTCGTCGAGCAGGACCAGCTTGTCGCGCAGCGGGTCGGTGCCGGCCATCGCCGCGCCGAGCCGCAGGCCCGGGTTGGCCTCGTCGTCGGCGGCGAGCAGGTCGGCGACCGACTCCGCCTCGTCGAGCAGCGCCTCGATGTCCGCTCCGGCCAGGCCGCTCGGGACCAGGCCGAAGGCAGTCAGCGCGGAGTACCGGCCACCGACGTCCGGGTCCGCGTTGACCACCCGGTAGCCGGCGGCACGGGCGTCTCCGTCGAGCGGGCTGCCGGGGTCGGTGACCACGACGACCCTGGTCGCCGGGTCGATGCCCGCGTCGCGGAAGGCCCCCTCGTAGGCGCGGCGCTGGGAGTCGGTCTCGACCGTCGACCCCGACTTGCTCGAGACCACCACGACGGTGCGGTCCAGGCGGTCGGCCAGCGCGGCGCGGACCATGTCGGGGTCGCTGGAGTCCAGCACCACCAGCTCCACGCCGGCGGTCGCGCAGATCACCTCCGGCGCGAGCGAGGACCCGCCCATCCCGCAGAGCACCACGTGGTCCAGGCCGCGCTCCGCGAGCTCCTCCCGCAGCGCGGCCACCTCGCCCAGCAGCGGTCGCGACGAGCGGGGCAGGCCGACCCAGGACAGCCGCTTGGCGGCCTCGTCCTCGGCCGCGGAGCCCCACAGGGTGTGGTCCTTCCGGAACAGCCGGCTGGCGAACTGCTCCTTGACCAGCTCGGGGAGCCGGGTCGTGACGGCGTCCGCGGCGGCACCCGTGGCCGCGACCTCCAGGCTGGCGCTCACCTCGGCAGCCCTCGTCTCGTCCCGCGCGGGGTCGTGGGCCTGCGGTGGTCCCGAGCGGCGTCCCACGGTCGTGTGGCTGGTGGTCGCCGACATCCGGCCGCCGGCTCGCTCCGCTCGCTCACTCCTGGACCGCCTCCATCTGCTTCCTGACCGTCTCCTGGAGCTCCCTCCAGGACTTCACGAACTTGTCCACGCCCTCGCGCTCGAGCGTGGCGATCACGTCGTCGTAGCCGACACCCTGCGCGGCCAGCGCGTCCAGCACGCGCCGCGCGTCGTCGTACCTCGGCGTCACCGTGTCGCCGGTGACCTGGCCGTGGTCGGCCACCGCCTCGAGGGTCTTCTCCGGCATGGTGTTGACGGTGTTGCCGACGACGAGCTCGTCGACGTACATGGTGTCGGGGTAGTCGGGGTTCTTCACCCCGGTCGAGGCCCACAGCGGACGCTGATGGCGCGCTCCGGCCGGTTCGAGCGCGGCGAAGCGCGCGCCGCCGAACGTGCGCTGGTACGCCTGGTAGGCCAGCCGCGCGTTCGCGACCGCCGCCTTGCCCTTCAGCTGCTTCGCCTCCGGCGTGCCGATCTCGTCCAGCCGCCGGTCCACCTCGGTGTCGACCCGGGAGACGAAGAACGAGGCGACTGACTCGATCGCGGCCAGGTCGAGACCGGCGTCGCGGGCCTTCTCGAGGCCGGCGAGGTAGGCGTCCATCACCTGGTCGTAGCGGCCCAGCCCGAAGATGAGCGTGACGTTGACGCTGATCCCCTCGCCGAGGGCCGTCGTGATGGCCGGCAGGCCCTCGGCGGTGCCGGGGATCTTGATGAACAGGTTCGGCCGGTCGACCGCCCCCCACAGCTCGCGCGCGGCGGCCAGCGTCGCCTCGGTGTCGAACGCCAGCGTGGGGGCGACCTCGATGGACACCCGCCCGTCCAGCCCGCCGGTGGCGGCGTAGGTGTCGGCCAGGATGTCGCAGGCGTTGCGGACGTCCTCGGTGGTCAGCTCGAAGATGACCCGGTCGACGTCGGCTCCGTCGGCGACCAGGCGGCGGGTCTGCTCGTCGTAACGCTCCCCGTCGGCGATCGCGGCGGCGAAGATGGTGGGGTTCGTGGTCACGCCGACCACGGACCGGTTCTTCACCAGGTCGGCGAGGCCGCCGGTCTCGATCCGCTCCCGGGACAGGTCGTCGAGCCAGATGGAGACCCCCTCCGCGGCCAAGGCCTCGAGTCGTCCGCTCATGGTCTTTCCTCCTTGGATGGCTTGGATGGCGCACTCGGGCGCGATGGCTTCTCCGGTGCCTCTACCCGCGGCCGGCCGCCTCGATACTGTCCTGCGCCGCGCGGACCACCGCGTCGGCCGTGATGCCGACCTCGGTGAAGATCCGGGCGTAGTCGGCGCTGGCGCCGTAGTGCTCCAGCGACACGCTGCGCCCAGCGTCGCCGACCAGGTCGCGCCAGCTCATCGCGATCCCGGCCTCGACGCTGACCCGCGCGCGTACGCCGGGGGGGAGGACGGCGTCGCGGTACGACGCCGGCTGCTCGGCGAACCACTCCCGGCACGGCATCGACACCACCCGCGCCCGGATGCCGCGGTCGGCCAGGGTGGCCCGCGCGGCGACCGCGAGCTGCACCTCCGACCCGGTGCCGACCAGGACCACGTCGGGCTGGCCGCCCGCCACGTCGAGCAGCACGTAGCCACCCTTGGCGACGTCCTCCGTGCCGCCCCAGTGCTGACCGTCGGCGTCCTCGCCGCGGGGGAACACCGGCACGTTCTGCCGGGTCAGGGCCAGGCCGTGCGGGCGGTCGGCACGCTCGAGCACCGCCTTCCAGGCTGCGACGGTCTCGTTGGCGTCGGCGGGCCGGACCACGGCCAGCCCGGGGATCGCCCGCAGGGCGGTGAGGTGCTCGACCGGCTGGTGGGCGGGGCCGTCCTCGCCGAGCCCGATGGAGTCGTGGGTCCACACGTAGGTCACCGGCAGCCCCATGATCGAGGCCAGCCGCACCGCGGGCCGCATGTAGTCGGAGAACACCAGGAAGGTGCCGCCGTACACCCGGGTGCCGCCGTGCAGCGCGATGCCGTTCATGATCGCGCCCATGGCGTGCTCCCGGATGCCGAAGTGCAGCACTCGGCCGTAGCGGTTGCCGCTGAACTCCTTGGTGGAGTGCTCCTCGGGAACGAAGGATGGCTCGCCCTTGGGGGTCGTGTTGTTGGACTCGGCGAGGTCGGCCGAGCCCCCCCAGAGCTCGGGGAGCCCGGGCGCCAGCGCGGACAGCACCTCGCCGGAGGCCTTCCGGGTGGCCATCCCCTTGGGGTCGGCCGGGAAGGACGGCAGCGCGTCGGCCCAGCCCTCGGGCAGGGACCGGGTCGTCATCCGCTCGTACAGCGCGCGGCGCTCGCCGGCCCGGTCCGCCCACGCGTCGAGCTCCTCGGTCCAGGCCGCCTCGGCGGCCTTGCCGCGCTCGACCAGTCCGCGGGTGTGCTCGAGCACCCCGGAGGGGACCTCGAAGGCGCGGTCGGGGTCGAACCCGAGCACCTTCTTGGTCGCGGCGACCTCGTCGGCGCCGAGCGCCGAGCCGTGCGCCTTGCCGGTGTTCTGCGCGTTGGGCGCCGGCCAGGCGATGGTCGTGCGCAGGTTGACGAAGCTGGGCCGGTCCAGGACCTGCTTGGCCTTCTCGAGCGCGTCGTACAGGGCCTGGACGTCCTCGTGGTACTCCGTGCCACCGCCGGTGAAGTCGACGTCTTGGACGTGCCAGCCGTAGGCGGCGTACCGCGCGGAGACGTCCTCGCTGAACGCGATGCTCGTGTCGTCCTCGATGGAGATCTTGTTGTCGTCGTAGATCATGACGAGGTTGCCGAGCTGCTGGTGTCCGGCCAGGGACGAGGCCTCGCCGCTGACTCCCTCCTCCAGGTCCCCGTCGCTGCAGATCGCGAAGACGTAGTGGTCGAACGGGCTCTCCCCGACCCCTGCGTCGGGGTCGAACAGGCCCCGCTCGCGGCGGGCCGCCATCGCCATGCCCACGGCGTTGCCGACGCCCTGCCCAAGGGGGCCCGTCGTCGTCTCCACGCCAGGGGTGTGGCCGTACTCGGGGTGGCCGGGTGTCTTGCTGCCCCACGTGCGCAGCGACTGCAGGTCCTCCAGCTGGAGGCCGAACCCGCCGAGGTAGAGCTGGATGTAGAGGGTCAGGCTGGAGTGGCCCGCCGAGAGGACGAACCGGTCCCGGCCGGGCCAGGCCGGGTTGGCCGGGTTGTGCCGCATGACCTTCTGGAACAGCAGGTACGCCGCCGGGGCCAGGCTCATCGCCGTGCCGGGATGGCCGTTGCCGACCTTCTGCACGGCGTCCATCGCCAGGACCCGGACGGTGTCCACCGCCTTGGCGTCGACGTCGGTCCACTCGAGGGTCGGGCTCACGCGAGGTCCTCTCGGATCGAGGAGATGGGTCCCACACGGCTTGCCGTGCTCTGTCGGCGAGCCTACTCACGCGCGCCGGGACGACGCATCCGGCGCGGCCGCGGCCGTCCCCGGCCCGGGGCGGACCATGCCCTAGAGTGGGAGCCCCCCGAGGGGTCCGCCGAGCCCCGTCCCGCCAGCATCGAGGTGTCCGTGACGGCCGTCGACCAGCCCGTCTCCGTCGAGGCGCATGCCTCACGGCGCGAGGCGCGCCGGACCCGGGTGGGTCACGTGCTGGCGGCGTACGTCGGTCTCACCAAGCCGCGGATCATCGAGCTGCTGCTGCTGACGACGGTGCCGGTCATGTTCCTGGCGCAGGGCGGTGTGCCCGATCTCGGTCTGGTGGTCGCCACCGTCCTCGGCGGCACCCTGTCCGCGGGCAGCGCCAACGCCCTGAACTGCGTCTACGACCGCGACATCGACCAGCGGATGCGCCGGACCCGCCGTCGCGCGCTGCCGCGACACGTCGTGTCCGCGCGGTCGGCGCTGGTGTTCGGCCTGGTCCTGGGCGTGGTGTCGACGGTGCTGCTCGGCGTTCTGGTCAACTGGCTCTCGGCCGGCCTCGCCCTGTGCGCCAACGTGTTCTACGTCGTCGGCTACACGATGGTGCTCAAGCGGCGCACGGCCCAGAACATCGTCTGGGGCGGTGCGGCCGGCTGCTTCCCGGCGCTGATCGGCTGGACCGCGGTCACCGGCTCGCTCGCCTGGCCGCCGGTGGTGCTGTTTCTCGTGGTGTTCTTCTGGACCCCACCGCACTTCTGGGCGCTGGCCATCCGCTACCGCGAGGACTACGCCGCCGCGGGCGTGCCGATGCTGCCCACGGTCGCGCCGCTGGTCTCGGTGGCCCGCCACATCCTGGTCTACGCCTACCTCACCGCGGCGACCTCCTTGCTGCTGTGGCCCGTAGCGCCGACCGGGTGGTTCTACCCGGTGGTGGCCGTGGCCCTGGGCGTGGTCCTGCTCAGCGAGTCGCACCTGCTGCTGCACCGCGCCCACCGCGGCGACGCCCCGTCCGTGGTCAAGCCGATGCGGCTGTTCCACTGGTCCAACATGTACCTCTGCCTGCTCTTCCTGAGCGTCGCGCTGGACCCCCTGCTGACCCGCTGAGCCGGTCCGGCTGCCCACCGTTGGTTGACGCGCGAGCCTGCGAACCCCCCGGTGGTTGAGGAGGGCGAGCTTGCGAGCCCGTCTCGAAACCACCGGCACGTTCGCTGGGACCGAGCCCACGGTCACCGGGTCTCGAGACGCCTCCGCCGGCGTCCGGCTCCTCGACCAGCAGGTCGCCGATGGTTGAGGCCCCACCAACATTGACGGCTCGGCCCACCAACATTGACGGCTCGGCCCACCAACATTGACGGCTCGACCCACCGACATTGACGGCTCGGCGGGTCAGAGGGGGCTGCGTTCGCGGATGCCGAGGAGCAGCCAGGTCATCGCCGCGGAGAGGAGGGCGGCGCCGAGGAGGTGGAGGGTCACCAGGGCGACGGGCAGGTCGCGGGCGTACTGGACGGCACCGACCAGTCCCTGGGCGAGCTCGACGGCGAGCAGGGTGAGGGCGGCGAGCTGGAGCCGGCGGGGGGCCTCGGAGCGCAACACGACCAGGACCGCGGCCACGGTGAGGCCGAGGAGCAGCATCACCAGGTCGGTGTGCAGCCGGCTCAGGTCGGCCGGGTCGAGGCCGTTGCGGGGGGCGTCGACGTCACCGGCGTGCGGGCCGCTGCCGGTGACGACGGTGCCCGCGTAGAGCACCGCCCACCCCGCGACGAACACGGCGCGCACCAGCCGCGCCACGCCCGGCGCGACGGTCGGGCGAGGCGGGCCGTCGGACTCGCCGACCCGCTGCACCAGGACCACCGCCACGGCGACCATGGCCAGCGACACCAGCAGGTGCAGGGAGACCACCCAGGGGTTGAGGTCGGTGAGCACCGTGACGCCGCCGACCAGCGCCTGCGCCGGAACGCCGAGCGCGAGCACCAGGGCCAGCCGGGTCAGCGCCGGCCGGCCGTGCCGCCAGGCGGCGACGAACGTGGCCACCGCGACGCCGGCGATCAGGAACGTCACCATCCGGTTGCCGAACTCGATCGCCGCGTGGACGTCCATCGCGCCGTGCGGGGTGAACGACTCCTCGGTGCACCGGGGCCAGGTCGGACAGCCGAGGCCGGATCCGGTCAGCCGGACCACGCCGCCGGTGAGCACGATCAGGACGTTGACGGCCAGCGAGGCCCAGGCCAGCCGGGGCAGCCAGCGCCCGGTCCATCCCGGCGGCGTCCCGGCGCGCGCGGTGCGGGGCGCCGGCGTGGTCACTCCCACCGGAACGTCCTCGCGGTCAGCGCCGTCCCGGCCAGCCCCCACGCCAGCAGCACCAGCGACTGCTGCAGCGGGAAGGTCCCGTCCACGAGCGCCTCCCGCATGCCGCCACCCAGGGCGCCCGACGGCAGCCAGGCGAGCACCGACCCGAACCACCCGTACGCCGACGTGGGGACGACGACCGCGCCGCCGGCGGCGAGCAGCACGTAGACCAGGTTGGCCGCGGCCAGCGTGGCCTCGGCGCGGAGCACCCCGGCCATGAGCAGCCCGAGGGAGCCGAAGGCGAAGGTCCCGGTGGCCGCGACCGCCAGCGCTCCGGCGACCGCGCGCGGCCCGGTCGCGGGGCTCCAGCCGGCGACCAGCGCGGCGGCGCCGAGCACGACCAGCTGCAGGGCGATCACCAGCAGCAGGGACCCGACCTTGCCGAGCAGCAGCCCCG
>JBIOUF010000193.1:0-21458 GCA_044866695.1 Nocardioidaceae bacterium
CGGCGGCGCGGGCGGGGCTCCCCCGGCGGCCGGAGGCCGGGGCGGCGGTGGGGGTGGCGGCGGCCCACCCGCACCGGGGGGTGCCGGTGGCGCAGGCGGCGCAGGCGGACCGGCGGCACGAGGTGGCGCGGGCGGCGCAGGCGGACCGGCGGCACGAGGCGGAGCCGGCGGTGCAGGCGGCGCGGGCGGGCCGGCGGCGCGAGGCGGCGCGGGCGGACGCGGCGGGCCGCCCGCACCCGGCGGTCCCGGGGGGCCGGGCGGTCCCGGCGGTCCGGGTGGACGCGGCGGACCACCCGCACCAGGCGGACCGGGTGGACCGGGTGGACCAGGTGGACCAGGGCGGGCCGGCGCTCCCGGCGGCCCAGGACGACCCGCCGCACCCGGCGGGCCGGCACCCGGCGCTCCGGGCGCGCCCGCGGGCTGCTTGCCGAACCCGGTCCAGGTGTCCCCGGTGTCCTCGCGGGGCGGCGCCGGGTTCACCACCGAGACCACCGCCTGCTGCATGCGCTCGAGCAGGTTCGGCCGGCGGCCCGGCTCCGCGGCGGCCGGCTCCTCCTGGGGCACCGGCGCCGGCTCGGGGGCGACCTTCTCCCCGGTCCACTCCAAGAAGGCGCCGCACGACCCGCAGAACGCGTCGGTGTCGGCGTTCTGGGTCCGGCACTTGCGGCAGACGATCATCTCGGCACCACCTCGATCACGTGCGGGACATGGGCGGGCTTGGCGGCGTCCACCAGCTCCTCGAGCGCGGCCTGCCGGACCGACGACGGGTCGTCGACCGCGACGCTCACCACGAGGGCCTGGTCGGGTCCGGACCCGCCGTCCGCACCGGTCGGCGAGGTCGACCGCTCGACCCCGCCGGGCTCGGTCACGGTGACCTCACCGCCGGTCGCGAGCGAGACCAGCGCGCGAAGGCCGGGTACGGTCCCCCGGAGGCGGTGCAGCTCGCACGCGGCCAGCACGCTCCACCGGCGGCGGTCGTCCGGCCAGTTGTCGTCCAGCGGCGCACCCACCCAGGACCCCAGCCAGGTCACGAAGTCCGCCGGCGCGAGCAGCGGGTCGACGTAGGCCTCGAGGCAGTCCAGGACCGAGATGGCGGGAGCCAGCACGTCGTCGAGGCCGGTGGTCATCCGGACCACGAAGTCGTCCTCCTGCAGGTACGCCGGGACCAGCGTCGCGAGCGGGTACGGCGAGCGCAGCCCCGGCACCTCGGCGCGCATCAGTGCTCCTCGACCCGGACGTGGTGCTCGAAGGAGAAGACCAGGCTGTGCTTGTCCAGGTCGAGCCGCTGGACCTCCGCGCCGCGCTTTCCGGTGACCGGGTCGGCGCCGAACATCCGCAGGTCCTCGACCAGGTCGACGCCGCGGACGTCGCGGAGCGCGGCGAAGACCTCGCCGGTCTGCACCGGCCGCCCGAACGGCCAGCCGTCGCCGCCGGGGCCGCCCCCGGGCAGGGGGTTGACCAGCCGGTAGAGCGCATCCAGCGCGTCCTGCTCGACCTGCGCCGCCCGGACCCTCGGCCGCGCGACCAGCCGGGCGACCACCGTGACGCCGCGGTAGCGCGGCGGCTCCAAGAGCACCCGCACCCCGGCGACCTTGGTCTCCTCCAGCCGCGCGGCGATGCGAGCCAGGGTCTGCTCGTCGGGAACCAGGTTCTCCAAGGAGATGCGGTGCCGGTCGGCGGGCGCCGCCGGCACCACCAGGACCTTCACGGTGCCGGCCGGCACGAGGTCGCCGTCGGCGGGCACGCACCGCACGCGGGCGACCTCCGGCGCCGCCTCTCGGGCCAGGGCCTCGTAGTCCTCCGCGGTGACCGCCCGGTCCCGGGTGCGCAGCAGGAGCGGTCCGCGCTGCATCGCCGCGTCCAGCGTCTCCCCGTCGGTGCCGCCGGTGGCGGCGTACCTGTTCTCCACGCCGGTCACGAACGGGATCGAGGTCCGCAGCGCGGTGATGCCGTGGGCGCCGACGTTGCCCCGCGGACCGCCGCCGACCGCGTAGTTGCGGATCCGGACGGTCGCACCGGCCTCCGGCACGGACCCGTGCTGTCGGACCGTGCCGTCGTCCAGCCGCACCATCGGGCCGAACCGCAGCTCCCCGGCGTAGGCGTCCAGCACGAAGTGCCGGTCGTCGCTGCCGCTCTCGGCGAAGTGGTCGACCCTGGTCCACTCCTGCCAGCCCTGCTCGGAGCTGACCTCGACCACGGCCTCGCCCACGCCCACGAGCACCGGCGACCTGCCGACGAGGAACCGTTGCCCCGGCGTGCCCTCCGACTCGCCGAGCGTCTCCTCGGCGACCACCTCGGCGTTGACCGCGGTCGCGGTCCCCCCGACCGTGCAGACGCTGAGGCCGCTGAGCACGGGGCTGGCGCTGTACGGCGGCTGGCCCTCCTCCGGCTCGGTCACCCGGGCCCGCAGCCATGCGCCGGCGCGCCCTGCGACCACCCGGGTGCTGTGCTGGTCGGGGACGTGGAGCACCAGGTAGCCCGACCGGTTCAGCCCGCCGGTCTGGTCGAGGCCCACGTCGCACTCCACCCAGCGGTCCCCGCAGCCGGCCTCCCAGACCAGCGGCGGGCGCAGCGGGTTCACCCCGACGCCCTCGGCCTGCGCGACCAGGTCGACGCGCACGGCGCAGCGAGGGGTCGGCGCGTCCAGGCCGACGTACACCAGGTCACCGGGCACCGGCACGGGCGAGAAGGCCGCCACCGGGCTGTCCAGCTCCGCCTGCATGGTGTGGTCCTGCTCGTCGCCGCCGGCGGCGCAGGTGGCCAGCCCCGCTAGGGCGCAGGGGACGATCTCCAGGTCACCGACGGTGCTGAACAGCACCCGGCTGCCGTCGTCGGCGTTCGGGGTGGCGACCTCGGTCCCCTGGGGCACCACGAAGGGCGCCTCGGGCGGGGTCGCGAGCCAGAACGTCACCGGGCCCCGCGCGGCGGTGGCCGGGTACATCCGCAGCCCGATCATCTCCAGGAACTTCACGTAGAGCCGGTCGGGCACGCGGTTGAGCCGGTACAGCATCGCGTCGGTGATGTAGGCGAACGTCTCGATCAACGTGACGCCGGGGTCCGAGACGTTGTGGTCGGTCCACTCCGGGCACCGCCGGGTCACCAGCCGCTTGGCGTCGTCGACGAGGTCCTGGAAGCCACGGTCGTCCAGGCGTGGGGCGGGCAGCATCAGTCCCCCTCTCCCGGGATCGCGTAGAAGGGAACGACCAGGTTGTGGGTGGAGTTGGTCTCCAGGACCGTGTAGACGATGTCGATGTCGAACCTGCCCTCGGCGCCGCCGGCGACCTCCACCACGACGTCGTCGACGCGGGCGCGGGGCTCGCACTCGAACAGCGCCCGGCGCACCTCGGCCTGGATCCCCTTGGCGTTCTCCTCGGTGACACCGGCGAACACGTAGTCCTTCAGCAGCGAGCCGAACGCCGGGCGCATCGGCCGCTCACCGAGATAGGTCGCCAGGATGACGCGCATCGCCTTCTCGATGTTCGCGACCCCGTCGACCATGGCGATGCCGCCGTTGGCGGCGACGCCGACCGGCACCGCCCATCCCCGGCCCGCGAAGCGGATGCCGGCCGGGTGAGTGCCCGGCTGCGGAGCAGGCGGAGCAGCCGCCGTGGGCTCGCTGTACGTCGTCACCTCGCTGGGCCTCCCGCCTAGTTGAGCTGCACCGGCTTGCCCTTGACCGCCACCGGCCCGGTGCCTTCGATGGAGACGGTCTTGCCCTTGAGGGTGAGCTGGGTGCCGCCGTCGATGGTCAGCTGGCCCTGCGCACCGGCCTTGATCTCGACGTTGCCGTCGCACTCGATCTTCAGCGTCCCGGGCGGGCTGCCGGGAAGGCACTGCAACGTGACGGTCCCCGCCACCGCGTCCAGGAGCAGCCCGCACTTGTCGCCGGTGGTGCCCAGCACGACCTGCGACGTGGTCGGCCGGCCACCGGTGGGCGGTCCGTCGTCGGCGAAGAACAGCCGGTTCCCGGACGGGGTCACCAGCCCTCGCTTGACCACGGTCGCGGGCCGGCCGGCCTTGACCGCGATCTTGCCCGGCTCGGTGCCGCCCGGCTCGAGCAGTCCTCCCGCGCCGGTGCGCGAGTTGACCACCGAGCCGACGACGTACGGGCGACGGAGGTCGCCGAACTCGAACGCCACCAGCACCTGGTCCTCGGGCTCGGGCAGGAACATCGCGCCGGTGCGCTTGCCAGCGGTCAGCTGGGCGACCGGAGCCCAGGTGGACTCGTAGTCCGGCGACAGCCATGGCAGCGCCACCTTGACCCGGCCCAGGCCGAGGGGGTCGGCGACGTCGGTGACCACGCCGCACACGACGCCGGCGATCCTGGTCGGCCCGTGCTCGGCGCCGCCGCCGCCGGTGAGCGCGAGCAGGGACCGGTCCTGCCGTCCGGTGACCGCGAACCAGGTGCGGTAGCCGCCGGCGTCCGCGTCGAACACGTGCCGGGCCCTGGTCACCGTCCACGAGCCGGCGAAGGCGTCCGGGACCCCGGACACGTCCAGCACCGCGCCGGCCTTGACCCGGGCGTCGCCGACCAGCTCGCCCTCCGCCTCCGCGAAGCCGCTGCCCACCTGGCCGGCCAGCGCGGTGGCCGCGTCCTCCAGGGCCCGGGTGCTGCTCGAGTCCACGGTGACCGCTCGGTCGAAGACCACCATCGCCGAGCCGCTCGGGGCCGGGCCCAGCGGCGAGGCGGCCGGGGCCGCCGGCGGCGTCGCCGGTCCGAAGACCCCCGCGGCGGCGACCGCGTCCCCGGCGCCGACCGACACCGCGCCCGAGTCCACCGGCTTGCGCACCGCCATGGCCTTCGCGTTGACCGGGTCCCACGCGCGCACCTCGACCTCCTTGACCAGGTTGGCCGAGCTGACCCGCGGCTCGAAGGTCAGCAGGGCCGCTCCGGAGGCGACCGCGACCGGGCTGGCTCCGGTCGTGGTGGTGGGTTCGCGGAAGTACAGCGCCCCGTCGGTGACGCCGACCTCGAAGCCGGTCTCCTCGGCCCGGCGGCGAAGGAAGGCCCAGTCGGTCTCGTTGTCCTGGGCGAGGACCGGATGCACCTGGGTGGTGGTGGTGATCTCGCCCGCGGTGAGCCCGCCTCCCGAGGCGATCTGGCGCGCGACGTCGGAGTCCTTGGCGTCGACGAACGTGCGGGTGCGCCGGATCCGCTGCAGCCGGTGGTCCTTGGTCGCGCCACGGACGATCGTCAGCGCCTCCAGGCCGGTGTAGCTGCCTTCCAGGCTGGTCACCTCGCCGGCGACCAGGACGTGCGTGCCGGGCTGGTCGAGGACCGCGCCGGAGACCGTGACCGCGGTGCCGAGGGCGAGCCCGGCGTCGCCCAGGACGGTTCCGGTCTCGTCGAAGAAGGTCAGCTCGAAGGTGTCGGGCAGGCTCAGGTGCTGGTCGACCACCACGCGCACCAGCAACGCGGCGACCTCGGGGGCCAGCGCCGCCGCCGAGGCGCCGACGCCGACCTCCGGCGAGATGAGCTCCTGCTCCAGCCGGAGGTGCTGCTCGATCGCGGTCGAGGTCATCGGCTCCTCCCGGACAGCTCGCCGGCCGCGGGCAGGTACACCGAGCGGCCAGGTCGCAGGCGCAGGGCGTCGTCGAGGCCGTTGGCCTCGGCCAGCTCCCGCCATCGCCGTGCTTCGCCGTACTTCTCCTCGGCCAGCCTGGCCAGGCTGTCTCCGGCCACCACGACGCGGGCCTCCCGGCCGCCGATGCCGCCGGAGCTGGGGTTGCGGCTGCCGGACGCGCCCTGCCCCTCCATCTCGCTGAGCTTGATGCTGACCTTGGCGCGCGTGGGAGCGCCGGAGGCGTTGAACCGCACGTAGGTGACCGACAGGTAGGTGAGCTGCACGTTGGGCAGGGCCGCCCCCCACGTGTAGGTCAGCCACGGGAGCGCCGGCACCAGCTTCTTCTGGCTCTTGACGGTCTTCCATGCCCAGCTGGTCTTCGCCGCCCAGGTGGCGAGCTTCTTGACGTCCGCGGAGACGTCGGCCGCCTCGAGGTACAGGTTGTTCAGCACGTAGGTGGTGACGTCCTTGGACGCCTCCGGGGCGCCCTGCAGGTTCGTGGACAGCACCTGGGAGGGCTGCTCGGAGGTCCGGGTCACCGCCATCTCCGTCGGCGGGAACAGGAACGTCACCGAGCCGCCCGGGCCCGAGACCGTGGGCGGGCCCGCGCGGCCACCCGCGGTGAGCGCACCGGCCGGTGCGTCTCCGGGTACGACGACGTCGAACCCCTCGTGGACCAGCTCGAGCATCTCGCTGGCCACCTTCGTCGTTCCGGCGTCGAGGTCGGGGCCGCTCCACGAGGCCGGGCGAGCGTTCGCCAGGGTCCATTTCATGACCGGCTTCTGGTAGGAGTCGTAGAGAGTGACCACCGCGCTGTCGCCGCTCGCCGTTCCTCCGTCGACCCAGCCGCGACCCTGGGTCGCCAGCCAGCCCTGCAGCGTCTTGGAGTCCGCCTTCGACACTGGGCGCTTGAGCACCACCTTGGGGTAGCTCACCTCGCCGGCCAGGTAGCGGACGCCGTCGTAGTGGCCGCCGGCCTTCACCGCCAGGGGCGCGAAGTCCATCTTCAGCCCCGAGCAGCTCTGCCACGAGCCGAGGTCGAGGTTGCCGATCTTCACCGTGAAGCGGAACGCCAGCCCCAGCGGCGGCCCCAGCTTCTCGCCCGCCGACGCGGCGCTCATCGCGCTCGCGGCGAGGGTCCCGATCGCGGCGATGGTCATGATCGGAGCTTCACGTCGTCGTCGAGGAAGCCGGTGTGCACGAGCTCGAGGGTCTCCAGCACGATGGTGGCGGCCTTGGTCTCGAAGTCGGCGATCTTCCAGCCGATCGGCACGAACCGCTTGAGCGTCCACTCGCACAGCGGGATGCCCAGCCAGTTCATCAGCTTGATGCTGCCGCTGAACACCTCCGGCTCCTCCGAGGTCTCGGCCAGCCATTCCTGGACCACCTCGGAGTCGGGGCAGGTGGCCCGGCTCAGCGTCACCTTGCTGTACTTCGGCAGCCCCGGCGCGATCCAGGGCTCGCTCCGGTCGCCGACCCGCACCTCGATGGGGTCCCAGGTGACGGCCAGCCCGGTGACCCGCGACCACGAGCCGAGGTCGTAGCGGCCGTCGTCGATGACGACCAGGAACTTGCTGGAGTCCCCGCGCAGGTTGAACATCCCGGCAGCGAGGCTGCCCAGGCTGCGTGCGCCCAGTGGCACGGTCTGCTCCTCTCCTGCGGTGTCGGCGGTCGGTGGCGGCGGTCAGTGGAACTCGGTGAGCAGCCCGACCCGTTCCCGGTCGCTGATCAGCTCTCGTCGCATCCGGGAGCGCAGCCGGCCGTACAGGCGAAAGGCCAGCTGGTCCAGCAGCTCGGGGCTCCGGGTGTCCACCGGGGAGACGACCAGCCGGGCTCCGATCCGCTCCGCGAGCCGGGCCAGCGTCGCCTCGTCGATCTCGTCGAACGCCGGGCGGGAGCTGCCTTCCGGCCGTCCCGCGCCTGGACCGCTCTGGGTCTCCTCCGGTCCCGGCGACGCGGCGTCGGCCACGACCGGGTACGTCAGCGGCTGGCCGTCCGACCCCAAGGGGCCGGGGAGTGCCGGCTCGGTCGACGCGACGCCCACCTCGGTGCCGGGGGCCGCCTCGGCGCGCTGGACCGGCGGCGGGCTCGGCTCGGCGCGGAAGCCGTGCTGCGGGGTCCAGGACAGCGGGCCCGAGACGACGAGCTCCGGCGCCGGCTCCTCGGCGACGGCTGGCTCGGTGTCCTGATCGTTGGCCGGGTCGTGGGCCGGGTCGTGGGCCGGGGCGGCGCCGGGGGCCGGCAGGACTCCGGTCTCTCCGGCCAGCAGGTCGCCCACGGTGTCGGCGCTGCGCCGCCCCCGGTACGCCGACTCGACCTCCTGCGCCACCTGCTCGAGGCGCTCACCCAGGCCGTCGCTCTCCCGCGCCATGCCGCCGAGAGCACGCTGCTGGACCACGTGGGCGAGCTCGTGCGCGACCAGCGCCTCGGTGTCGGACCGGTCCAGCGGACCGGCGGAGCCGGGCACGTGCACCACGCCGCCCGCGGTGAAGGCACGGGCGTTCAGCCCGGAGGCGGTCGCGTCCGTCGCGGGGGTGCGCACCACCGGGACGAAGCCGAGGTCGATCCCCGTCATCCGGGCGAACGACCCGATGACTCCCGCCGGCACGCCCGCCGGGTTCCTCGCCGCGGCGGTCGGGGGGGTGCCCAGCCGGGTCGCGGTGGAGGAGTCGCCAGCCCCGACCGGGTCGAGACCCGCCGGCCTCCGGCCTGGAGCCGACCCGGGCTGCGCGCTCGGGGCGGGGTGTGGCGGCCGCGGCTCGGCCGTCGGTGTGCCGTCCGGCTCCGGCTGCTCGGCACCAGCCGGCGCCACCCACCTGGTCGGCCCGGCCCGCGCCTCGGGCACCGCCGGCGGGGCCGTTCCGGGGCCGGCCTCCGGGTGGCCCGCCGGCCGGTCGCGCCGGTCCGCCTCCTCGGGTGTCACCACGTCGCGGCCGGCCGGCCTCGCCGGTGCCGGAGGGCGCGTCACGGTGTCGACCGGCGGTGGCTCCTGAGCTTCGAGGAAGGGCTCCCCCGGCACGGCCGGCTCGACCGGCTCGACCGGCTCGATCAACGATGCCGGCTCGACCCGCTCGACCACCGCGGCCGGCTCGACCCGCTCGACCACCGCGGGGGCTGGCGCTGGAGCTGTCGACGCGCTCTCGTCGAGGGTCTCGCCCAGCGCGGGTTCCTGGGCTGCGACGAAGGGCTCGGCCGGCTCGGTTGGCATGGCCGGCTCGGTTGGCATGGCCGGCTCGGCCGGCATGGGGGGTTCGGCCGACGTGGGCGGCTGCACCGGCTCGACCACGGCAGGAGCCGGCGCCGGTGAGCTCGATGCGCTCTCGCCATGGGCCTGGACCGGCTCGGCCAACACGGGCGGCTCGACCAGCACGGGCGGCTCGACCAAGAACGGCGACCGCGCCGGCTCGGCCGCCGCAGCAGCCGGCGTCGGAGGGCTCCCCACGCTCCCGGCCGGCGGGGGGTCCTCGGCTCCGCCGAAGGGATGGACCGCCGCGGGAGCCGGTTGGACCGGCTCGGCCACTGCGGCCGGCTCGTGCGGTTCGGCCGGCAGCCGAGCCGGTTCCCCCCGTTCCGGCCCGGTGTCGCCCAGCAGTGGTCCCTGAGCCGCGACGAAGGGCTCGACCGGCGCGGCCGGCTCCACGACCACAACCGGCTCGACCGGCGCGGCCGACCCAGTCGGCACGACCGGCTCGACCCAGGTGTCCGCCGGTGCCGGCGGTGCCGGTCCGGTCGCACCCACCGGCGGTTCCGGAGCCCCGGCGATGGGCTCGCCGGGCTCGACGACCAGCGCGACCGGGTCGAACGGCTCCCCTGGCTCGAACCCAGCCGGCTCGACCAACCCGCTTGGCTCGACCGACGCAGCCGGGTCGACCCACGTGGCCGGCTCCACCGGCCCGGCCGTCTCGGGTGGGGCGAGGTCCCGCTGGACCGTCGGGGGCGGGCCGGCGTCGGGCTCGAAGGACTCGGCCGGCCGCTGCACGGTCACCCCCCGCCGACGCGACTCGGCCAGGGTGGGCCGGCGCAGGGTCGTCGGCGGCTCGGACTCCACCGGCCCGAGCGGGCCGAACGCGGCGGCCCGGCCCGAGGCGACCGCGCCACGGAGGACCTCGGCGTCCAGCATCGCGATGGCCGCTGCCAGCCCGTCGTCGACGGGGACCGGCGTCTCCCGCCGGCCGGGCCGGTCGCTCCGGTCCGGCTCGGCGCCCGGCCGACCGCCCTCGGCTCGGACCGGCCCGCTCCCGGAGTCGGCAGGCGCGTCGGGCTCCGGTCCGGCCTCGTCGCGCCGAGCCGGCCGGGCACCGGGGTCGACACCGAGTCGCGGAGGCGGCACCGCGGTCGACCAGCCGCCCACGGGCCGGCCTTCGGCTGCGCTGGTGTGCGAAGTCGTGCCGCGGTCCGGGTCGGGCGGCTCGGAACGAGGCGGCATCCCGTCCGGGACGTCGTGACGGGGAGCCACGAGACGGGACGGGAGCGGGAGGTCCTCGACGGTCACCGGGTCGACGAGCGCGGTGGCCCCGGCCACCGGGGGGAGACCCCGGCCGACCGCGGCGCGGACCGGCGCCGGACCGGTCACCGGTCGCAGCGGCGGCAGCGACCGCCAGCCCTGGTCCCCAGGCGCCTGCCGCGATCTGGTCGGCACGGCGCTGCTCGACCTGCGGGAGAAGGGCCAGCGCATGGGTCCCTCACCGACCCGGCTGCGCGGCGGCGAGCGCGTCCAGCGTGGCGAGCACGCGACGACGTACCGGGTGCTCCAGGTCCACGATGTCGTCAAGCGACCAGTGCAGGGCCGCCGCGATGCGCACCACCTCGGCCCAGAGCCGCTCCGAGGGGTGCGTCACCATTCCCCCACGTCCCCCACCGCCCCCAGCAGGCTCTCGGCCTCCGTGGCCGGGTCGACGGCGAACTCGTGCCGGCAGGCCGGGCAGCGCAGCTCGACCCGGGTCTCGCCCTGCTGGTTGACCTGCTGGTACATCTGCTGCAGGAAGGCCAGGTCGGCGGCGAACAGCGCCTCGACCACGTCGGTGCCGACCTCGTCGACCCCCTCCAGGGAGGTGACCGTCCGGGCCAGCAGCAGCACGGTGAGGTACGCCGGGTTGGCCCGCACGCGGGGGTCGGCCTGCGGGGCGATCTCGTCGCGCGCGGTGGCCAGCCGCATGGTGCCTCGGCGGTGGACCCGGCCACGCCCGTCGACGTACCCGCGCGGCAGCACGAAGTCGAACTCCGTGCGCAGCCCCTCGACGGACCGGCCGGGACGGTCGGCGGACATCAGCGTCATCGTGACCTCCTCACACGACGTTCGGGTCGATCAGGTCGTCGCACTGCAGCGTCACCGCCTGGAGGATCACCTCGCTGGCCCCGGCCTTGACGCCGGCGATCTCGACCTTGGTCGGGAAGGCGTTCATCAGCAGATAGGTCATCCGGCCCGAGCCCGAGGGGTCGTCACCGGCGGCGAAGAGCGTGAGCGAGCAGTCGCGGTACATCGTGGGAAGCGACTGCCGCGCCGAGGCGTGCCACGTCCACAGCCAGGTGGTGCTGAGGCCGGTGCGCATGGCCCGGCGCAACGAGACCGTGGGCGGCTTGGAGCGGCCGGGGTGCCGGGAGAAGATCGCCCCGACCGGCCCGGCCTCCATGTACTCGGTCTGCTCCACCTCACTAGTGATGCCGCCAAGCTCGGCGAAGTCGGCGGACCCTTCCGGCGTCCAGATCCGGAACAGCGCCGCGGAGAGGATGGTCTCCTTGTCGCTGGGGTCGATCGGGAGCTGGCGCCCGGTGGTCAGGTCCACCGGCGGCTCACGGCCCCTCGATGATCTCGTCGCACTGGAGCGTCACCGTCTGCAGCACCACCTCGGTGCCGCCGGCCTTCATGCCCGCGATCTCGACCTTGGTCGGGAAGGCGTTGCTCAGCACGTAGGTCTTGACCGCCGACTCCTTGCCCGCGGGGATCAGCTCGAGCGTGGTCGGCTTGTACGCCGCGGAGTCACCCATCCGAGCCTGGGCGTGCCACGTCCAGATCCAGGTGGTGTCCTTGCCCGTGCTCATCGCCCGCTTGAGGGTCACCGTCGGCGGCTTGGCCTTGCCGATGAAGCGCCCGAACATCGGCCCCTTCGGTCCGGCCTCCATGTACTCCGCGGACTCGATCTCGCTCATGATCCCGCCGAGCTCGGAGAACACCGCCTCCCCGCCGGGCGAGCAGGAGATCTTGAAGGTGGCGGTGGACAGGACGTCGTCGCGCGCTGAGGCTTCGAGGATGCCCTGACGGGCGGGGTTGAGGTCTACCATCGGGTGGCTCCTGTCTGGTGGTGGCTTGTCGCGGCGGCGGCGTCGACGGCGGGCACGGCTACTCCTCCAGGGCCGCGCCGTCGGCCAGCTGGGACAGCCGGAACACCACGAACTCGGCTGGCTTGACCGGAGCGATGCCGATCTCCACGGTGAGGATCCCGGCGTCCCGGTTCTCCGGCGGGTTGTTCTCCTCGTCGCACTTGACGAAGAACGCCTCTCCCGGCGTCCGGCCGAACAACGCGCCGGACTGCCAGACCCGCCGCAGGAACATCACGATGGTGCGCCGCACCCGGTCCCACAGCGCGGAGTCGTTCGGCTCGAAGACCACCCAGTTGGTGCCGAGCAGGATCGACTTCTCGATGTAGTTGAACAGCCTGCGCACGTTGAGATAGCGCCACTCCGGGTCGCTGGAGAGGGTGCGCGCCCCCCAGATGCGGATGCCCTGGCCGGGGAAGGAGCGGATGCAGTTCACCCCGACCGGGTTCAGCGTGTCGTGCTCCCCCTTGGTGAGGTTGAGCTCCAAGGAGATGGCGCCTCTGACGATCTCGTTGGCGGGCGCCTTGTGCACTCCGCGGGTGTCGTCGTTGCGGGCCCAGATGCCGGCGACGGCCCCGGAGGGCGGCATCATGGTCGGGACGCCGGTCGCCGGGTCCATCACCTTGATCCACGGCCAGTACAGCGTGGCGTACTTGGAGTCGTAACCGGCGAAGTCCATCCGCCAGTCCTTGAGCTGCTGGGCGTTGAGCCCCGGCGGAGCGTCCAGGATCGCCACCCGGTCGCTCATCAGCTCGCAGTGCGCGATCATCGCCAGCTGGATGGCCTTGAGCTGCTCGTCGTCGATCGCGCGGCGCTGGTAGGCCGACATGAGGTCCGGTACGACGAGCATGGTGACGTCCTCGAGCGCCTCGAGGCCTCCGAACCCGGTGCGGTCGCTGACGTCGCCGACGTAGGTGTCCGCACTGACGTCGAGCTCGGCCGGCGGCGGCTCCGGGGCGGCGGCGAGCGCCACCTTGCCCTTCTCGGGCACCGCCACCGTGCCGCCCTTGACCTCCTCGATCGCGATCAGCTTCGACTGCTGCTTGACGGCGGTGGCGACGTTGCTGGCGCCGCGCTTGACGCCGACGTTGTCGTAGGTCTCCACGACCTTGTCGCCCTTGAGCACCTCGAGCTTGAAGGTGTCCTCCGCGCCCTCGGAGGCGTCGGAGACCAGCACGGTGATGTCCTTCGCCTCGTCGGCGGGCGCCAGCGAGCGGACCGAGAGCGCGGGCTTGCCCGCCCCCGCCGAGAGCTGGCCCTCGGCGTACCGGGTCAGCTGCTTGGCGCCGTCGCCCGAGCCGTTCTGGTCGGCCTGCGCGCCGACGCGGACGACGTAGGCGTTGCCACCGCCGTTCAGGAAGTAGCTGAACACCGCCATGGGCAGGTAGGCACCCTCGACGAAGCCGCCGAAGGTCCGCGTGTACTGCGGCCAGCTGGTCACCAGCGTCGGCGCGTCCACGGGACCCTGCTCGGCGAAGCCGACGAAGGCGGCGGTCGCGGTGCCGACGGCCTCGATCGGCTTGGGCCCGGCCGACACCTCCTCCATGTAGACGCCGGGGGACAGGTAGGTCGGCATCGGGCCTCCTTGCGAGACGTTGGGCAAGACGTTGGGCGAGAAGCTGGGCGAGACGGGCGACGGACCGGCGGCGCGTGGACGTTCTCGTCGAGCCGAGTTCCACCCTCGCCCGCCGTACCATCGCCGCCCACCGGCCGAAGTGCCGTCACCCGGGCAGCCCTGGCTGCCCGATGGGACCCCCCGCGGTCACCGAAGTCTGCCTCCCGGGCATCGCCGCCCCCGCCGAGCCGTCGCGACACTGGGGCGGTGCTGCGCGACGTGGACGGGAGCCTCACGGCCTGGCTCGGCGCCCTGCTGCCCGGGGTCCGGATCAGCTGCGGGTCGCCACCGGCCGCTCGCGCCGCTCCGGCCGAGCCGCCGGGCAAGGGCAGCACACGTGTCGAGGCGACGTTGCATCTCCACCTGCACGCGGTCCGGGAGGACGCCGGCGGCAGCACGGTGGGCTGGTCCGACCTGCGCAACGGCGACGGGGTGGTGGTCGGGCGGCTGCCGCCCAGCCGGAGGTTCCGGCTGAACTACCTGGTGGTACCGCAGGCGCGCGACACCGCGACCGAGCACGACCTGCTCGGCCGGGTGCTGGCCGGCACCGCGCTGTCGGAGACCCTGCCCGGAGAGTTCCTGACCGGCGCGCTCGGGGACGCGGAGAGCACCGTGCTGGTCCGGTGCGCACCTGCCACCTCCGCGGTCGACACCACGCACCTGTGGGCGGCCTGGGGGGTCGCGCCGCGGGCCACGCTGGAGCTGTCCGTGCTGGCCCCCCTCCCGCTGTCCTACGTGGACGAGGTCGCCACCCCACCGTCCCAGGTCGCGCTCGGCGCCGCCCGCCGTACCCGCCCCGTCGAGGACGAGCAGCCCCTCCCCTCGCGCCCCCGCCCGACTGCCCGCATCGATGAGGGCTGAGTCGCGGATCTTCGCCCCCAAGTGAGGGCCGAGTCGGCGCTACCTCCCGGCGAGAGAGGGCCCAGCCGGCGCTACCTCCCGGCGAGAGAGGGGCCAGCCGGCGTTGGCTCCCGGCGAGTGAGGCCGAGTCGGCGTTGGCTCCGCCGCCACCTGCCGGGGGCTCCCGAGCTCGCCGGCTGCCGGCTCGTCCTGCCGCGGCCGCCGGTGGTTTCGAGACGGGCTCGCCTAGCGGCTCGCCCTCCTCAACCACCGGGGCTGGTTGCTCGGCCCACCAACATTGACGGCTCGGCCCACCAACATTGACGGCTCGACCTACGACGAGGACCGGCTGGACGCTAGATGAGCCCCTCGCGGACGGCGTACGCGACGGCCTGGGACCGGTTGCGCAGCTGGAACCGGGTGGTCACGTCGTGCAAGACGTTCTTCACGGTGCGCTCGGAGTAGTTCAGCTCCTGGGCGATCTCCCGGGTGTCGCGGCCGTCGGCGACCATCCGGAGGATGCGCACCTCCCGGTCGGCCATGCCCGTGACGCGCAGCCCGCGCGGGGAGAGCACGTCGTTCTGGATCCGCGCCACGTTGTCGATGAGCCGGCCCAGCATGTCGGCGGGCATCGCGGCCTCGCCGGCGGCGACGCTGAGCACGGCATGCGCCAGCCGGTGGGAGCTGGCGTCGTCGCGCGGCAGGATCGCGCACACGCCGAGGTCGATCGCGGCGAACAGGTCCAGGCTGGCCGGCGCGCCGGCGACCAGGACGACCCGGCGGCAGCCGTAGCGGCGAGCCTTGCGGACCATCGCCACGGCGGGCTCGGTGAGGCTCTCCACGGCCGCGACCGCGATCGACTCGGCGTCCGCGGACTCCCCCAGGGGGACCAGCTCGAGCTGTGGATGCTCGCGCAGCTGCGCGGTGAGCCCGGCTGCGGAGACCGGGTCGAGTGCGTGTACGTGGGTCCGTCGCCGAGCCGTCATGATGGACTCTCCTCGGGGAAGGCGGCACGCCCGGGCGGACCTGCCTGCTCACTGGGCAGGCTAGACCGGTCGGTCCGCCAGGGAATCCGTGGCGACACCGAGACCCGCCCCGTCGGGCAGCCGCGGCTGCGCCGTCGAACCGTCCGCCCGGTCACCGCCGGGATGGCGTGTGGACCAGTCCAGGCATGACGACTGGGGACCCTGTTCCGTAGTCCTACGTAGTCACATCGGTCGGCGGCACGGATCAGGCCAGGCCCCAGCCCTCGCGCTGCGGGAGCCGGCCCGCCTGCGCGGCGGCGACCCGCAGCTCGGCGCGGGACCGTAACCGCAACTTCGACAAGATATGCGAGACGTGCGTCTCCACGGTACGCCGGGAGATGACCATCCGCTCGGCGATGCGGGCGTTGGACTCGCCCTGCTCCACGTAGCCGGCGACGACCCGCTCGGTCGGGGTGAGCGTGGCCCAGCCGTCACCGCGGGCCTGCTCGGGAAGTGCGGCCGGGCGTGGTCGTCGGCGGCGCTGCTCCCGCAGGCGCCCGGCGTCGTAGGCCGCCCCGCACTCGACGTACCCGCGGACCGCCTCGGCGGACATCTCGTCGGCCTGGGTCCGCCGGCGCAGCCTGGCCAGCCGACCGGCGACCAGCTCGGTGACCCGTGCCGCCTGCAGACGGCGCGGCGACTCCTGCCATGCCCGCATGGACTCGCTGAGGAGGGCGGGGCTGCCGTCGCAGATGCCCCGCGCGGTCAGCGCGGCCGCCCGCATCGTGGTCACGCCCGGGGCCCTGTCGGCCAGGTCCTCCAGGGCCAGCGCGACGGCGGCGACGCCGCGTCGGTCGCTCACCCGCGCCAGGGCCTCCGCGAGCTCCGGACCCAGAAGCAGCAGCTCCGTGCGGGG
This sequence comes from Nocardioidaceae bacterium, assembly GCA_044866695.1. Lineage (GTDB taxonomy): Bacteria > Actinomycetota > Actinomycetes > Propionibacteriales > Nocardioidaceae > JBIOUF01. The sequence goes on from JBIOUF010000193.1 coordinate 16,216, forward strand.
CCCGTGCCGGGAGAGCAGCGCCCAGCCCCGCTCCAGCTCGTTGGTCCACTCGTCGAGCCGTCCCCGCGCGAACAGGTCGCTCGCGCGGGCCCGGAACAACCATCCGACCCCGGGCAGACCGGCCACCGACTCGGCGCGGTCGGCGAGCCTCGCCAGCCACTTCTCGGCCGCCTCCGGTCCGTCCACGTGAAGCGCCACGGCAGCCCGGCGGGCGGCAAGCACCGGGTCGGCATCGCGCAGCCCGGTGTCCTCACGGGCCAGGCAGGCGTCCAGCGCCTGGCCGGCCGCCGCTAGGTCGCCCAGGTCCAGGAACGCCCCGGCCCGCGTGACCATCGTCGCGGTCGACGCTCCCCACGCGCCGCGAGCCCGAGCCAGCTCCGCACCGTGCTCCATGAGCGCCACCGCGTCGGGGAGCCGGTCGAGCTCGGCCAGCAGCACCGCCCGCATCGGCAGCGCACACGCGTCGAGCGTCTCCCGGGTCGGGTCGGCCAACGTCGACCTGGCGGCCTCGTCGAGCAGGCGTCGCGCGGTGTCGAGGTCGCCTCGCACGTGTGCGATGCGGCCTCGCACGGTGCCGACGCGGACCCGCAGCCGGTCCGCCGCCGGCCCCCTGGCCGCGGCCGCGGCCCGGTCGGCGGCCTCCAGCGCCGCCTCGGTGTCGCCGGCGAACAGCGAGGCGTTGGCGGCCAGGGCGGTCTGCTCCGCGCGGTCCCAGGAGTGCAGGAACGGCGAGCACGCTGCCGCCTCCGCCGTCGCGCGCGCCGCGGGCCACCGCCGCTGCCACAACAGGCTCGTGGTCAGCACCAGCTGCAGGGCGGCCGCCGATCCGGCCAGAGACCGGGAGGCCAGCGCCCGGCGGGCCGTGGACTCCGCGAGGTACAGCTCGCCGGCGGCCAGGTAGGCCGCGGCCAGCCCGGCTTCGGCCTTGCTCCGCGGGCCGACGTCCGGGCCGGCCACCGCGTGATGCCGGCGCCACAGCGCGATCGCGGTCTCGGGGGACCTGGGCAGGACCTGCTCGGCGAGACCGACCATCCGTTCCAGGTCGGCCGGACGGCTCGGACAGCTCAGCAGGTGCCGCGCGACCGCCTCCGGCGGCGCCCCGGCCTGCTGCAGCCGTTCGGCGATGTCGCGGTGCAGCTCACCCCGCACGGCCGCGGGCAGCTCCTCGTACAGCTCCCGGTGCAGGTCCACCCGCGCGAAGGCGAGGCAGTCCTCTCCGGCGTCCGCGAGCAGGCCGGCCGCCAGCGCCTCGCGCACGTCGGGGAGCATCTCGGTCATCGACCGGCCCACTGCCACGCACAGGTCCCGCACGGAGAAGCGCGGCCCCAGCAGGGCGGCCATCGCGACCACGTCGCGGACGCTGGCAGCCACGGCGGTCAGGTCCGCGGGCACCGCGCCTGCCGCGGCCGGCACCGGCTGCTCCGGCACGGCGGGGGCCGCTGCGGCGCGGCGCGTCGACGGGCCGGGCATGCTCGCCAGCAGGTCCAGGACCTGCAGCGGGTTGCCTCGGGCGAGGTCCACCTGGGCCCGCGCGGCGGCGTCGGCGGGGCGGCCCAGCACCGCGGCCGCCAAGGTGTGCGCCTCGGTCTCGTCCAGTGGGTCCAGCTCGATCTGCTCGAGCAGCCCTGCCTCGCAGAGCCGGGCGACCAGCGCCTCGAACCGGTCTGGGACGGGCTGCCGCCGGACCGACAGCACGAGTCCGAGGCCGGCCTCCTGGTCGTCGGTAAGCAGCTCTGGCAGCACGGCGAGCGTCTCGTCGTCGGCCCAGTGACCGTCGTCGAGGACCAGGAGCACGGGCCGTGCGGTGCGCAACGCGCGGACCACGCCGACCGGTGCGTCCGCCGGCGCCTGCTCCGGTTCCGGGGAGGTGCGCCGGCCGGTCCGTCGCTCGGTAGCCAGGTGAGAAGCAAGGCGGATCGCGTGCTGCGCAGCGGGGTGTCCGGCGGGTACGTCGTACCCGGCGTGGTGCACCTCCTCGTGGCCGGTGTCCTGGCCGGTGTCCTGGCCGGTGTCGCCAGCGGTGTCGTACCGCTCGTGGTGGCCGTCCAGAGGGCCGGACGGGGCACCGGCAAGGTGCCCGGGCCCGGGGTCGCCGACCAGCTCGCGAAGGGCGGCATAGGGGCGGGCCCGGTGCGCCGGGCGGCACTGGACCAGCAGGCGCAGCACCCCAGGGCCCCTGGCGGCCTGCGCCGCGGTGGGGCTTCGGCACGCCTCGCGCAGCAGCGCGGACTTGCCCATCCCCGCGCCCCCTCGGACGACCACGGCTCGGCCGTCACCCCGCGCCGTGGCGTCGAGCAGGCCGCTCAGCACGGCCAGCTCGCGGGCGCGACCGACGAAGGGCGCCGGCGTCTTCCCGCTCATGGACGCCTCCCTCGGTCGGCTCCGCGTGCCGCGGGAGCCGACCAGGCACGGCTGGGAGGCCCTCCGGCACGCAGACCCCCGATGATCGCGAAACCTTTACCTTCGGTCTTCACCCTCGCTGGCGTCGGTCGGAGGGGGCAATAGTCCGGACGGGTGATCGTCGCGATCCGTCCGCCCTTGCGAAGAATGTGCAGGCCAGCCAGTGCAGGTCGCCGTGGTACGTCGCCAGCACCCCGTCGCAGGTGTGGGTTTCGCCGGCCGCGACGGCTCTCGGCTCGGTCGGGCAGCTCTTCGCCGTCCCGGTGCACATCCGGAGGGGGTCCGCAGCCCCGTCGACGCCGGGCCGGACCAGGGTGTGGCCGCGCAGCTGCGGGTCGTCCCGGAGATCCTCCGGCAGCAGCTCGCGGGCGTGGTGCAGCGCCAGGTTGTAGGTGACCCGGGTGGAGTCCAGCGCAGGCCACGGCGTCTGCAGCTGGTCCCAGATGTCCAGGTGCCTGCTGCCGTAGAGCAGCCCTTGTCCCGCGTCGGCGTAGAACTGCAAGGTGGTGCCCTCGGGGATGGCGACGAACTCCATGTCTGCCGGGGTCACCAGGGGCTCGATGTCGAGGCCACCGTGCCCCAGCAGGATGTAGCCCATGAGGTCACCTCTTCCGTCGGGTCGCCCCGTCCCGCTGCACCGATGGTTCCAAGCGGCAACCACCGGCGGACCACTCCGCGGGACAGTCACGGGGGCATCCGCGCTTCCCTTCCGGGCGGGGGTGGCCGGGGGTGGCGGCGGTGCGGTGCGGGGCGGTGCGGAGCGGGGCGGCCGGCGTGCGTCAGGACCGCTCGGGCGACTCCGCCGTCGAGTCGGCGGGCGTGCCGGCGGACCCGTCGGCCGTCGCAGTGCTGCCCGTCGCGGAGCCGGCCTGCGCGGTGCTGCCCGTCGCGGAGCTGGCCTGCCCGGGACTGCCCTGCGCGGGGCTGCTTCGCGACGGCGGTCGGAAGCTGACCTCGACGTGCTCGAACCCCTTGTGCCGCTGTGCCTGGGCGTAGCGGGTGTAGGCGTGCCGGTCGGCCTCGGTGAGGTCGACCGCGTCGGTGAACGGCGTGAGCAGTGCCCGGGGGTAGAGGCGCTCGGCCAGGACCACGTTGATCTCCAGCCCGATGACGCCGGTGACGCAGGCCAGGTACAGGAAGCCGATGAGTCCGAGGACCAGCGCGAACACGCTGTTCACCGCGCTGGCCCGCGCGATCACGGCGCTGACGTAGATCGCGCCGAACGTCTGCAGTCCCTGCCACATCAGCGCGATGGCCACCGCGCCGGGCAGGGTGGACCGCAGCGACGGGCGACGCGACGTCGCCAGCCGGATCAGCACCGCCATGGTGACCGCGTTGATTGCCACCGACGCCGCGATGGTCAGCCAGCGGACCCAGGTGTCCAGGTCGGGGCCGAACGCCTCCAGGTTGGTCAGGATGCTCGAGACCAGCGTGATGCCGAGGACCGCCGAGCCGGCGAGCACCAGCATCACGACGCTGTGCAGCCGGCTCACGACGGGGTTGAGCCGGCTGTTCCGTGGCACCGCCCAGACCACGTTCACGGCGTTCTGCGCGGCCTGGCCGAGCCCCAGCACGCCGTAGATCGACGTGATCGCCCCGATCACGACCGCGGAGGTGCTCCCAGTGAGCCCTTCCGGCGCGGTGAGCTGCGCACCGACGATGGGAAACTGGCTGAGCGCCGAGTCCAGCAGCTGCTGCTGCAGCTCGACGTTCCCCTGGAGCACGAACCCGAGGACCGACGAGGCGATCAGCAGCAACGGGAAGATCGACACGAAGGCGTAGTAGGTCAGGATCGACGCGAGATACCCGCCCTGGTCGTCGAAGAACTTGTACAGCACGCCGAGGGGGAAGCCGACGACGCGGTGGCGACGCTGGAAGGCGTCGACCCGGGACACCACGTCGCGCATGCCGCCCACGCTACGGCCCCCGGCGCGATCGGCGCGTGACCCGGGCCTGGGCGTGCTCAGCCTGGAAGCAGCAGGAGTACGGCGCTGAGCGCCGACGCGGCCAGCACCGTGGTGTCGAAGCGGTCCTGGCTGATCCGCCGCACCGTCCACACCCCGAGCGCGCAGCCCAGCAGGACCAGCGGGGCGAGCAGCGCCGTGGTGAGGAACATCTGGGCCTCGAACAGGCCCAGGCCGGCGCTGAACGGCACCTTGCACAGGTTCACGACCAGGAAGAACCACGCCCCCGTGCCGAGGAAGCGCATCTTGTCCACGCCCTGGCCGACCAGGTAGAGGGTCATCACCGGGCCCGCGGCGTTGGCGGTCATCGTCGTGAAGCCGGCCGCCACCCCCGCGCCGACGCCGGCGCTCCGGGACGGCCGCAACCGGGCGGACGCCCGGCTGCGCAGCGCGAGCTGAAGCAGCACCAGGACGGCCAGGACCGCCCCGATGAGCCGGCGCAGGGTGGCGTCGTCGACCACGGCCAGCACCGCCGCACCGGCCACGAGACCGGGCAGCACCGCCGGCAGCAGGTGTCGCAGCAGTCTCCAGTCGCAGTGCCCGTGGTAGCGGGAGACCGCGACCAGGTCGCCCACGAGCAGCAGCAGCAGCAGAGCCGCCGTCGACTCCCGGGCCGGCATGACGCTGGCGTACAGCGCGACGGCGACCGTGCCCATGCCGCCGACCGCGGTCTTGGCGAACCCGACGAGCACCGCGGCGAGGCCGAGCACCAGCCACGTCGTCACCGCAACCACCTCACCCCTCGCTCACCGATCCGCCGTTGGTTGAGAACTGCGCCCACGCCGCCACCGCTGGTTGAGGAGCCGGAGCGCTAGCGCCGCCACCGCTGGTTGAGGAGCCGGAGCGCTAGCGGAGGCGTCTCGAAACCCGGTGAGCACG
>JBIOUF010000194.1:0-2011 GCA_044866695.1 Nocardioidaceae bacterium
ACCATCAAGTCCGGCGGCGCCACCCGCCGCGCCGCGAAGATGGTGGTGCTCGACGTCGACCACCCCGACATCGAGGAGTTCGTCGAGACCAAGGCGCGCGAGGAGGACAAGATCCGCGCGCTGCGCGACGCCGGCTTCGACATGGACCTCGGCGGCCGCGACATCACCTCGGTGCAGTACCAGAACGCCAACAACTCGGTGCGGGTCTCCGACGAGTTCATGCGCGCGGTCGAGAACGGCACCTCCTTCGGCCTCCGGGCCCGCAAGACCGGAGAGGTCATCGAGGAGGTCGACGCCCGCGAGCTGTTCCGCAAGATCAGCCGGGCCGCCTGGGAGTGCGCCGACCCGGGGCTGCAGTACGACGACACGATCAACGACTGGCACACCAACCCCGAGACCGGCAGGATCACCGCGAGCAACCCGTGCTTCCCGGCGGACCAGCGCGTGGTGACGGACAAGGGACTGGTCCGTATCGGTGATCTGGTCTCGCGGGCCGCGAACGGCGAGACCTTCGAGGTCTTCACACACGACCTGACAAGCAGCGATGACCCGACTGACCGAGTCGTCCCCACCCGACCGGTGCGCTACATGGTCACCGGCACGAACCCCATCGTGTCGCTGCGGTTCAGCGACGGCTCGAGACTTCGATGCACGCCACAGCACCGGGTCTGGACGACCAACCGAGGCTGGGTCCACGCCCAGGAGCTGACCGAGGCCGACGAGGTGGTCAGGTCACACCACTTCGCACCACGACCCATGGCTCACTCGTCGTTGCCAGCCGAGGCTCGGGAGGTCGCCAAGCGCTCCGCGTTGGCACTGCCGGACAAGTGGGATGAGTCCCTGGGGCACCTGGTCGGGTGGCTGGTCGGGGGCGGTTGCGTGTCCGAGGACAAGCTGACCCTGGTATACGGTTCGCGAGCCGACCAGACACAGGTCCTCCCCCTTCATTCGGCTCTCCTGCGGTCCATGACCGGCTTCGAGGCCAAGCCGAGTGAGCAGCCCAACGGCACGGTGCAGCTCAGGTCCGGCAGGCGCGATGTCATCCAGTTCTTCCGCGGTCTCGGCGTCTCCCGATCACGAGCCGCGCACAAGCGCGTTCCCGAGCCGCTCTTCGAGGCTCCGGAGGATACTGTCCTGGCGTTCCTCCGTGGCCTCTTCGACGCGGACGGGTGCGTGGTCGACGACGAGCTGAAGGGCACCCGGTACGCGGGTCTCGGCAGCCGCTCTGAGGAGCTGCTCCTCGGCGTTCAAGAGCTTCTCGCGTCGTTCGGCATCGCTGCGCGCATACTCCAGACACCGGCGAAGGAGGCATCCTTCAGCTACCTGCGCAGGGACGGCTCAAGAGCCGTCTACCAGTCAGACGGCCCGTTCTTCGACCTCCGCATCACGGGACGTTCACTCAGGGAGTTCGCCGCGCAGGTGGGGTTCACCCTGTCTGAGAAGCAGGCGCGGCTCACGCATGTGGTCGACGTGCATCGCGCCTACTCGGTGAAGGAGACCGTGCGGCTGGTCAGCCGCGTCGACGACGGCTTCGAGACGACGTACAACCTGACCGAACCCCGCAACCACTCCTACATCGTCGGGGGCGTCGTAGTCGCCAACTGCTCGGAGTACATGTCCCTGGACAACTCCTCCTGCAACCTGGCCAGCCTCAACCTGATGAAGTTCCTGCGCGACGACGACACGTTCGACTCCGAGCGGTTCGCCCGGGCGGTCGAGGTGGTCATCACGGCGATGGACATCTCCATCTGCTTCGCCGACTTCCCGACCGAGGCGATCGGCCAGACCACCCGCGACTACCGGCAGCTCGGCATCGGGTACGCCAACCTCGGCGCGCTGCTGATGGCGATGGGGCTGGGCTACGACAGCGACGGTGGCCGGGCGATGGCGGCGGCGATCACCAGCCTGATGACCGGCACGTCGTACCGCCGCTCGGCGGAGCTCGCCGCGGTGGTCGGCCCGTACGCCGGGTACGCCCGCAACGCCGACGCGCACAAGAGGGTGATGCGCA
>JBIOUF010000195.1:0-3115 GCA_044866695.1 Nocardioidaceae bacterium
ATCCCGGTCGCGCCGGTGATCACCGCCAGCTTCGGCCGCCGGGTCGCTCACCCCGACGGCCGGCGCGCCACCGTCGTCGAGCTCACCGACGCGGGGCACACCGTGCATCGGCAGGTCTACGCCCGTCACGCTGACCGGGCCGCCGCGCTGTTCGCCGCGCTGTCCCCGGCGGACCGCCGACAGCTCGCCCGGGCCCTGGGCCGCCTGGCCTCGACCCTCGCTGCCACGAGCGCCGCCCAGGGGCGACCGCTCGAGCTCGACCCACCACCTTCCGCGTCTCCCCGCAGTGCCGCGACGCCCCGGTCCGGCCGCGGTCGCCGCCCCTCGCGGGGGCTGCCTGCAGCGTCGCTGAGAGGGCGGGTGCGCGCTGCGCCGCCCCCACCGGCTCGGTCGGTCCGAGCGGCTCACCGTGCCGGTGAGGCGGCGACCACGTGGCACCGGAACGGCGCCTCCAGCCGCCCGGCCCCGGTGGTGAACGGCGCCCACACCTCGTGGGCGCGGCGGCGCAGCTCGGCGTACACCGCCTCGTCGATCCGCTCGACCAGGGGAGTGCTCTCGACCTCGTTGGTGACGGCGGCGTCGACGGACGGCGCGCCGTAGCTGCCGGTGACGGTCTGCGCCGACCGGACGGTGGCCCCGGCTGCCCGCAGCAGCGAGGTCAGCTCGGCGAGGTCACCGCAGGCGAAGTACGTCGTGAGCAGTGACGCCGCCTCCGCACCCGCGGCCGACTCCGCAGCCTCCACGAACGGCTTGAACGCGGGCTGCTCGTGCAGCGAGGCGGGCACGAGGACCGCGACCGTGCCGGGGTCGGTCGTCACCCGGACCATCTCGGACAGGGCGGCCCCCCGGTCCGGGAGGAACATCAGCGCCATCTGGCTGAGCACGAGGTCGAAGCAGCGGTCGGCGAAGGGAAGCGCAGCCGCGTCGCCCTGGCGCCACTCGATGTCGTCGCGGACCCGCGCGGCGACAGCCAGCATCGCCCGGTTGAGGTCGAGCCCGACCGCCCTGCCGCCGGGACGGACCCGGTCGGCGGCGGTCCTGGCCACGATGCCGGTGCCGCAGGCGACGTCGAGCACCGACTGCCCGGGTGCGACACCGGCGACGTCGCAGAGGACCGGCGCCCACTGGGCGAAGAAGGCCGGCACGAAGGCCGACTCGTACAGCTCGGCCGCCTCGAGAGTGATCTGGAACGACTCGGCCTGGGCCGAGGGGCCGGGTGAGCTGGCGGTGGAGGTCATGTCGACGAGCCTGGCGTCATTCGCTGCGGGCAGCATCGGGCAGCTGCCCCATGTTCGAGGGGTCGGTGTCAGAGGTCGTTCTCGGCGGCTCTCGGGGGGGACGGTGACCGCGCAGCACGGGCTGTGCGGCGGCGTACGCGGCGGCCTCGGTCCGGTTGCGCAGGCCCAGCTTGGCCAGGATGTTGCTGACGTGGTGCGCGGCGGTCTTCCGCGTCACGTGCAGCCGCTGCGCGATCTCGGGGTTGCTCAGCCCTTCGGCGACCAGCCGCAGTACCTGACTCTCGCGCGCGGTCAGCAGGCCGAGCCCCTTGGCCCCGGTGCGGGCGACCACGCCCAGGGAGCGGAGGAACGCTGCGGCCCGGTCCGCCTCGGCCACCGCACCGAGGCGCTCGAACGCCGCCAGCGCCGAGCGGGCGTGCTCGACCGCCAGCGCGGCGTCGGTCGGTGCCAGGACGCCGGCCAGCTCGCACCTCGCCCGCGCCGCCTCGAAGGGCATTCCCGCCTCGGACCACCCCGCGGCGGCCGCCTCCAACCGGTCGGAGGCGGCCACGGCGTCCCCGCGAGCGCGCGCCACGCGTCCCGCCGCTGCCGCGGCCATGGCGTCGAGCCGCACGCTCTCCGCGCCGGCCGCGACCTGCCCGAGCCGGCTCGCCGCAGCTCCCGCCGCGGCGACGTCGCCGGTGGCCAGGCGGGCGTCCACGAGCAGGTCGAGCCCGGCCGCCAGATGGGCGCGGTGCCTGGAGAGGCGTCGCCACCGGCGCTCCAGCGCTCGCCGGGCCCCGGCCGCGTCGCCCTTCGCGAGCAGCAGCGCCGCCACCGACAGCGTCACGTCTGCCTCCGCCTCCGCCGCCCCTCCCGCCTGGGCCAACAGCCGCTCGGCGTCCTCCAGGCGGCCTTGGCGCAGCCGCAGCCCGGCCAGCCGGGTCAGCGAGCGCCGGTGGAGAGCGGGGTACGCGGCGTCGGTGAGCCGGAGCCCCGTGGCGAGCTCGCGCTCGGCCTCCTCCCACCTGCCCACGGCGGCCAGCACGCCGCCGTAGTGGACCCGGCACTCGGCGTAGAGGAAGGGACAGCCGTACGTCCGGGCGAAGTCCTCCGCCACCCGGCACCACTGCTCGGCCCTCGCGTCGTCGCCGGCCAGCTCGCAGGCGTTGAGCATGTCGCAGCACGTGTAGACGACGGTCGCCAGGTTGGCCGCCTCCCCGGCCAGTGCCCCGGCCACCGCTTCGTCGACCAGCGCCAGTCCGGCCGCGACCTCACCCTGCGCAACGCGGATCAGGCCGAGCTGGGACGACGCGGTGAGCTCGAGGTCGACGTCCCCGGCCTCGACCGCCACGTCGAGGGCCCGGCGGGTGAGCTCCTCGGCGAGCGGGAGGTCGCTCATGCGGTAGGCGCGGGTCACCCAGACCCAGCCGTGTCCGGGACCCGGTGAGGTGGCGTCGAGCAGTCGCTCGGCTCGCCGCGTCCAGCCGTTCGCCGCCGCGGCGTTGCCGTAGTCGGCCTTGTAGGTCACCGCCAGCCACACCGCGCACGCGACCGCACCTGCCAGGTCGCCCGACCGGCGGAACAGCGTGTAGGCACGGGTGCACCGCGCCTCGCTGCCCGGCGTCTGGCCGAGCCACCACAGGGCCGTGGCCAGCCCGAGGTCCGCCTCCGCGGACTCCTCCGCCCTCACCGCCGCCTCGTAGGCGTCACAGGCGTCCTGCCAGCGACCCGCGGCGAGGGCGTCGGCACCGGCTCGAAGGAGATCCTGCGCGGCCATGGGCCGCCATTGTCCCGCGACCGCCCCCCGCGCGCGCCGGTGAAGCAGGACGACGTCGCGCCGACCGGCGGGCCGTCGCCCATGGTCGCCCCTTCACCCAGACGCGCCGGCCCACCCC
>JBIOUF010000196.1:0-3999 GCA_044866695.1 Nocardioidaceae bacterium
TCGCCTCGGGCGAGCTGTCCGCCCCCGTCGTGATCGGCCGCGACCACCTCGACTGCGGCTCGGTCGCCTCGCCGTACCGGGAGACCGAGGCGATGCTCGACGGCTCCGACGCGATCGCCGACTGGCCGCTGCTCAACGCGCTGGTCAACACCGCCTCCGGCGCCACCTGGGTCTCCATCCACCACGGTGGCGGCGTCGGCATCGGCCGCTCCATCCACGCAGGCCAGGTCACCGTCGCCGACGGCACCGACCTGGCGGCCGCGAAGATCGAGCGGGTGCTCACCAACGACCCCGGCATGGGGGTGATCCGGCACGTCGACGCCGGCTACGACGAGGCGGTCGCGGTCGCGCGGCAGCGCGGCGTGCGGGTGCCGATGCGGGAGGGGTGAGGCAGCCAGATCCCATGGCTCCATTGGTCGGAGGCGGGGTCGTACGCCGCGTCCGGCAGGCTCAGCGGGTCCTGCCCCAGCTGCGCCAGACGGGCGTCGACGAGGTCGAGCACGTCAGCTGGCAGATCAAGGTACTGCCGCTCGGCGATCTCGAGCCACAGCAGCCGGTAGGGCGGCACGGCTCCGCCCTAGAGAGTGGTCCAGGCGCCGTCATCGCCGCGGACAAGCAGCCCAGTGAAGTCTCCGGCTCGGGCCCGTTGCACCAGCGCCTCTTCCACGGGGGTGAGTGGGTTGGCGACGATGGTGGCGCGAGCGTGCCAGCGGGTCAGCACGGCATCGACCCTGGTCAGGTCCAGGTCGGCGCTGGCGCGGGCCAGCGCGTCCCGCAGCTCCGCCTCGAACTGACTGCATTCCGCCGGGGCGTGCTCGGCCAGTGAGGCACGGACAGCCGGGCCGGACCGCTGCACGGTCACAGTCGTCACTGTCGCCACCGGGCAAGTATGACCGCACCAGGGCGGCGTCGGTGGCACCTGGCCGGGTTGCGTTTCAAGAAGCTCGTGGCCTCGGGCGAGCTTGCGGAGCTCCCCGGTGGTCAGGAGGGCGCCCTTCGAGACGGGCTCCTTCGTCGCCCTCCTCAGGAACCGCGGAGCGAGCCCGTGTCCAGACAACCGCACACGCCGCGCCCCGCACAGCGCCGCGACCCAACCCGCTCGCGCCTCTGTCCCGGACTGCGGGCTCAGGAACGACACGGCGCTCATCAGGGACAAATGGCCCTTTTCGCACCGGCTGTCCCGGCCGCACTCTCGTGCCAGCCGGACCCGCGGGGTCCCGGCTGCCAGCTGTGACGGCCAGCGAGGGGGAGGGCAATGACGAAGGTGGAGGCGATCCTCAGCCAGATCGACTCCGGGAGCGTCCTGCTGCCGGAGTTCCAGCGAGGCTACGTGTGGAACCGAGACCAGGTCCGCGGCCTGATGAGGTCGCTGTATCGGGGGTATCCCGTCGGGGGGCTGCTCGTGTGGGAGACCGAAGCCGCCGCCGACGCCGTACGAGGCGACCTGCAGGGCGGCGGTGGGGTCAAACAGCTGCTCCTCGACGGCCAGCAACGGATCACGTCGCTCTACGGCGTCTCCCGTGGCAGGCCCCCGGCGTTCTTCGAGGGCAACCCGGCGGCGTTCACCGGACTCCACTTCAACGTCGAGGACGAGACCTTCGAGTTCTACGCACCCGCCAAGATGCAGGGCGACCCGCGCTGGGTCGACGTCACCGCACTCTACGTGCGCGGCCTCGAGCCACAGATCGCGCGACTCAACGCCAGCGACACGACACGTTCGCAGATCGTCCCGTACATGACCCGGCTGACCAGGCTTCACGCGGTGCTCGACAAGGAGTTCTACTCCGAGAAGATCACCGGCCCGGACAAGAGCATCGAGGACGTCGTCGAGATCTTCAACAGGGTCAACTCGGGGGGGACGAAGCTGTCCAAGGGTGACCTCGCGCTGGCGAGGATCTGTGCCCAGTGGCCCGAAGCGCGCAGCGAGCTCCGCCGGCATCTGCACGTGTGGCGCCTTGCGGGATACGAGTTCGACCTGGACTGGCTCATGCGCAACGTCAACGCGATCGCCACGGGCAAGGCCCCGTTCTCGGCGCTGGACGCGGTCGCGCCGTCGCAGTTCCGGCAGGCGATCACGGAGGCGGCGGAGCACGTCGGCGCCTTCCTCGACCTCGCCGCATCGCGACTGGGGCTGGACCACAACCGGGTGCTGATGGGCCGGTACGCCATCCCGGTCGTTTCCCGGTTCCAGCATCTGAACGGCGGCACGCTCGGTGACGCGAGGACCCAGAGCCGGCTCCTGTTCTGGTACGTGCACACCGCGCTCTGGGGCCGGTTCACCGGATCGACAGAGACAGTGCTCGCGCAGGACTACGAGACGCTGAACCGCTCGGGAGTCGACGGGCTCATCGGCGCGCTCGAGCAGTGGCGCGGTGGCAACCTCACCGTGGGACCTCACGACTTCGCGGCGTTCGGCCGTGGATCGCGTTTCTACCCGCTGCTCTACATGCTCACCCGGGTCGGGGAGGCGCGTGACTTCGGGAACGGGCTGCCGCTCAAGAGCCAGATGCTCGGCCCCCTGGCCTCGCTGCAGGTGCACCACATCTTCCCCAAGGCGCAGCTGTACAAGGCCGGCTACTCCCGAGCCGAGGTGAACGCCGTGCCGAACTTCTGCTTCCTCACGCAGAACAGCAACCTCGCCATCGGCCAACGGCGTCCCGAGGACTACTTCCCCGAGGTGGCATCGACCCATCCAGGAGCCCTCGCCAGCCAGTGGGTCCCTCTGGACCAGCGGCTGTGGCGGATCGACCGGTACCGCGACTTCCTCGCCGCCCGCCGAGAGCTGCTGGCGAACGCGGCCAACGACTTCCTGGGCGGCCTCCGCAGTGCCCGCTTCCCCCGTCCAGAAGCACCCCTGCCGAGGGTCGAGCTGGTCGCCGAGGAAGGCGACGACCTGGCTCCACCAGACGTGCGGCGGCTGGTCGAGGAGATGGTCGAGCTCGGCTTCGCCAAGCCGGAGCTCGACGTCGAGATCTCCGACCCCGAGTCCGGCGCCATCCTCGCGGTCGCCGAGGCCTTCTGGCGAGAAGGACTGCAGACCGGGATCGGCAAGCCCGTGGTGCTCGAGCTCGACCCGGAGGAGGCGGACCTGCCCAGGCTGCAGGAGCTGGGCTACGACATCTTCTCCTCCGCCGACGCGCTGCGCGGCTTCGTACGCCGCCAGGCGAACGGCGCGAGCGGCGACGATGCCTTGGCGCCGGAACCGCCGGCGCCCGTACCGGCCTCTGCCGAACCACACCGGCCGGCACCACGTGGAGACGACCGGCGTGCAGCCGAAGCCACCGAGCAGGCGCCGTCGGGCAAGGACCTGCTCACGCGGTTCGAGGCGGCGATGAAGGACGTCTACGTTCGCGCGAAGCGCGAGGCCGGCTACCCGGCCAACTACTACCTCGGCATGTTGGCACAGTACGGCGGGCTGGAGACGGCCCGGCGACTGCTTGCCAGCGACCATGTCTCGGACGGGTTCGTGGCGCTGTGGGAGCGCAAGCGTCTCGACCTCACCGTGGAGAACGTCATCCTGCGGGAGGAGTTCGAGCCACTGTTCAGCGAGGAGGACCGCGAGACCGCCCGGCGCCGGCTGGCGGAGTACGGGTTCCATGGCTCCTCGGGCTGAGACCAACTGCGCGCGCTGATGTCGAAGGTCGTCAAGCCCCGAGATTGCCCATGCGGCGGTCAGGCTCGGTCGCAGGACCGTGGCGAACGAGATTGCTGCTTTCTGAACGTGCATCAATTCGCGTGCCGGATGGGCTCGACAAGGTAAGGGAGTTTCGCTGAACCTGGCCGCGGACGCAGACAACAGATCGGTGGGAACAGGCACGAGCTCACCTACACCACAGCTAGCAAGAGCGGGGTCCGACGGATCCCGTCGACGGAACGGGGGAAACACAATGTCCCAGCTCACCTTCGAACGGCTTAGCGACATCGTGGCCGGCGCCGAGTTCGCCCTGGCACGGATCACCGCCGAGTACGAACCGGCGGGTGGTAACGGGGGCCGGACCT
>JBIOUF010000197.1:0-15068 GCA_044866695.1 Nocardioidaceae bacterium
ACGTCGAGGGCGCGCCGAGCAACGTGATCGTGCGGGTGCACGACCGCAACTCGGTGCACAAGGGCGACACCATCTACGTGACCACCGACCCGACCCACGTGCACGTCTTCAACACCGAGACCGGGGAGCGGCTCAGCGACTGAATGACGCGGCTCGCGTCTCGTCAGCTGCACCATAGGCTGGGCGCGTGCGCCAGCTGACCGCCCTCGACGCCCAGTTCCTCCTCGTCGAGTCGCCGACCACGGTCGGCCACGTGGGCAGCCTTCTGGTGCTGGACCCGTCGACCGCCCCTGGCGGCGTGTGGAACCTCGAGGTGGTCAGCGACGTCCTGGAGTCCCGGCTGCACCTCGCCCCGCTGTTCCGGCAGCGGCTGGTCGAGGTGCCGCTGGGGCTCGGGCGCCCGTACTGGGTGGACGACCCGCACTTCGACGTCGAGTTCCACATCCGCGAGCTCGCGCTGCCCGCGCCCGGCAGCCCGGAGCAGCTCGGCGAGCAGGTCGCCCGGATCCACGCGCGCGCCCTGGACCGCACCCGCCCGTTGTGGGAGACCTACGTCATCACCGGTCTCGCCGACGGGCGGGCCGCGCTGTACACCAAGGTGCACCACGCCGCGATCGACGGGGTCTCCGGTGCGGAGATCCTCAGCACCGTGATGGACGTCACCGTCGAGCCCCGGGAGGTGCCCGCCGAGGACCGGCCCTTCGTGCCGCGGCCGCTGCCGTCGACGCTGGACCTGGCGGCCCGTGGCCTCCGCTCCGCCGCGCTGAACCCGGTCGAGGTGGCCCGCACCATGCCCGCCGCGCTGCGCTACGTGGACACCCTGCCGGGGGTCCGCAACGTCCCGGGTGTCCGCACGGTCAGCGCGACCGCCGGAGCGGTCTCCCGGGTGCTGGGCGGGTCCGAGCGCCCGCTGGACGACCGGCGGCTGCCCGTGCCGAAGACGCCGTTCAACGCGCCGATCACGGCGCACCGGCGGTTCTCCTTCGGCGCGGTGCCGCTGGAGAAGGTCAAGCGCGTGCGGCGGCACTTCGGGGTCACCCTGAACGACGTGGTCATGGCGTTGACCACGTCGGCGCTGCGGCGCTGGCTGCTCGACCACGACGCGCTGCCCGACGTACCTCTGGTCGCCGCCGTCCCGGTCTCGGTGCGCGCGCACGGTCAGCAGGCCGGCGGCAACTCCGTCTCGGTGATGCTGGCGGCGCTGCCGACCGACGAGAGCGACCCCGACGAGCGCATCCGCCTGGTGGGCCAGGAGATGCAGACCGCCAAGCGGCACTTCAAGACCGTTCCCGCCACCTTGCTGCAGGACCTCTCCGCGGTCGTGCCGACCGCGCTCTCCGGCCTGGCCGCCCGGCAGCTGTTCCGGCTGGCGACCGGCCCCGGACTGCCGTTCAACCTGTTCGTCAGCAACGTCCCCGGCCCGCAGCTGCCGCTGTACGTCGCCGGCGCCCGCGTCGAGGGGATCTACCCGGTCTCGGCGGTGACCGACATGACCGGCGGGCTGAACATCACGCTGTTCTCCTACGACGGCAACCTGGACTTCGGCTGTGTCGCCGCCCGCGAGCTGGTCCCCGACGTCTGGAACCTCATCGGCTACCTCTCCGACGCCCTCGACGAGCTGGTCGCCCTCTGCCCCTCCGACTGACCGACCCCCGCCTCACGTCGAGCCGTCAATGTTGGTCGGCCGAGCCGTCAATCGTGGTGGGTCGAGCCGTCGCGACCTCCCGCCGACGAGAGGCCGAGTCGGCGGTGGAGCAGCCGGCTCGCGCGGCGGGGCAGCGCCGAGTCGGCGCAACCGCAGAGAGGGCGCTTCGCGCCACAGGGCAGTTGCGCCGACTCGACCGTCCTCGGGCTTCGCCCGAGAGACCTCATCGAGCGCTCAGCCTCGCTCGCGAGCTCGCGCGGCTGTGCGCTCGATGAGGTCCGCGAACGTGCCGTACAGGCCGGGCGGGATGTCGTGGCCCATGCCCGGCACCAGGACCAGCTCGGCGCCACGTGCTGCGCGGGCGGTCGCCTTGCCGCCGGTCACGTGGACCATGGGGTCGCGCAGGCCGTGCAGGACCGCGACCGGCATGGGCAGGTCGCCGAGCTTCGCCTCGCGGTTGGGCTGGGTGATGATGGCCAGCATCTGGCGCAGGACGCCGGCGGGGTTGATGCCGCGCTCCCAGGTGCGGTTCGCCCGGTCCTCGGCGGTCCAGTCCGGCGTGGGGTAGCCGGGAGAGCCGATGCGCCGCCCGATGATCACCGAGGTGGTGAGGTACTCCTCGCGCGACTGCGGCCGGCGGGCCAGCAGGTTGGGCATCAGCCGCGGGTGCAGCCAGCCGACGCTGCGGCGGCCGGTGGTGGACATGATCGAGACCAGCGACAGCACGCGCTCGGGGTGCTCGATCGCCATGGTCTGCGCGATCATCCCGCCCATCGAGACCCCGCAGACGTGGGCGCGCTCGATGCCCAGATGGTCCAGCAGCCCGAACCCGTCCCCGGCCATGTCGAGCAGGGTGTACGGCGGGACCACGGGCCGGCCGGCGAACGCGCGCAGCACCTCGCGGCGACCGACGCGGTACTGGCTCAGCCTGGAGGAGCGGCCGGTGTCGCGGTTGTCGAAGCGGATCACGTAGAAGCCCCGGCGGGCCAGCAGCCGACACAGCTCGTCGGGCCACCAGATCATCGGCCCGCCGAGTCCCATGACCAGCAGCAGCGGCGCGTCGGCAGGCTCCCCGAAGGTCTGGTAGCAGATCTCGATGCCGTTCGGCAGGGCGGCGACCTGCTCCTCGGACTGCTTGACGTCCGCGTCGTCCTCGACGACAGCATGGACTCGGTCCCGCGGCTCGATGCCGGGCATCGGCACTCCTCCTCGAAAACTTGTCGCTCGTCAGCCAATCAACGCTACAAGGGTTTCCGATCATGCCGAACATGGCACATGTTCTGTGTGAAACGCGTTACAGTGACCGACGTGGAGGGGAACCTCGCGGACTTCCTGCTCCCGCCGGGCTTCCTCGGCCCGCGCGGGCTGCGGGCCCTGTCGCGCGAGACCAGCGCCGTCCTGGAGACGATGCGGCTGGTCCACCGGGTCAGCACCACCCGCGCCGCCTGCCGGTCCACGACGCCCGCCGGCCGAACGGGCGCGGGCCGCACGCACCCCGTGGTGCTGGTTCCCGGCTTCCTGGCCGGGGACGTCAGCCTGACCGCGCTGTCGGCCCATCTGCGCGGCGAGGGCTACCGGACCTACCGGTCGGGGATCCGGCTCAACGCCCGCTGCGTCCTGCAGACCGGCGAAGCGCTGGAGCGCCGCGTGGAGGAGGTCGCCGACCGCCGGGGACGGCGGGTGGTCCTGGTCGGCCACAGCCTTGGCGGCATGCTCTCGCGCAACCTGGCGGGCCGGCGCCCTGACCTGGTCGCGGGCCTGGTCACGCTGGGCAGCCCGGTGCTGGCCCCGGCCGCCGTGCACACGCTGCTGCGCCTGGACATCGCACTTCTGCACCGGCTGCAGCGGCTCGGCCTGCGCAGCCTGATGGGAACCGACTGCACGACCGGCGACTGTGCTCAGCGGAGCTGGGCGCAGTCCGCGCTGCCGCTGCCTGGTCACCTGCCGTACACCGCGGTCTACTCCGAACGCGACGGCATCGTCGACTGGCGCGCCTGTCTGGACCCGGGCGCCGACCACGTGCGGGTCTCCAGCAGCCACTGCGGCATGGCCCTCGACCCACGGGTCTTCGACGTCGTCACGGGCGTCCTGCACCGGGTGGACGCGGGTGCGCGGATGCGCCGGCTGCGTGACACCCCACTGCCGCAGACCTCGGCAGGCTGACGCCCGGCACGAGGCTCAGAAGCCGTCCGGCCAGTCACGCAGCTCCGCCCGGGTCGGCGGGTCGGCCCCCCGGCGCGAGACGGTGATCGCCGCGGCCTCGTGCGCCGCCTCCAGGAACGCGGTCAGGCGCGGTCGGTGCAGGTTGTCCAGGCCGTGCTGGAGGGCGAGGGCGACGAGGGCGGACATGAACGAGTCACCGGCTCCGACCGTATCCATCACCCGGGTCGACCGGGACGGCACGCTCAGCGACTCCGAGCGCGTGAAGGCCTCGGCGCCCTTGCCACCCCCCGTGACGACCACCAGGTCGGTGCCCGAGGCGAGCAGCTCGGCCGCGACCTCGGCGTGGGTGCGCCCGGGCTGAAGGAACCTGACGTCCTCGTTCGACATCTTGACCAGCCGGGCCGACCCGGCGATCTCCCGCACGTCGCGCCAAGCCTGCTCGACATCGGCGGTCAGCGCCGGGCGCGCGTTGGGGTCGAAGGTCACCATGAGTCCGCGCTGCGCGGCCTGCGCCACCAGGGCGGCCACCGCGTCCCGGCCCGGTCGCAGGACCACCCCGAGGGATCCGACGTGCAGGCCGGTCGCCTGGTCGGGCAGGGTTCGCTCGTCGAGCGTCCAGGCCAGATCGAAGTCGTACGTCGCCGCATGGTGCACGTCGAGGTAGGCGGTCGCCGTACTCGTGCTGCGGCCGGGGACGACGGACCGCTCGTCGAGGACGACGCCGGCGCGCCGGACGTGCTCGGCCACCAGCTCGCCGCGCTCGTCGTCGCCGAGCTCGGTGACCAGGACGGTGTCGACCCCGAGTCGGGACAGCCCCACCGCGACGTTCAGCGGCGAGCCGCCCGGCGCCTCCTCGGTGGTGCCCTGCACCGGCACCACGATGTCGACCAGGGCCTCTCCGGCGACGACGAACGCGGGTGTGCTCACGGGTCCACCTTGCCTGCAGGTCGGCGATCGCTCATCAGCGGGAGGTCAGTGGTCGAAGTCGATCGCGGAGTACCGGCGCAGCTTCTGCAGCTTGTGCTCGGAGATGATGTTGCGGATCGTGCCGCTGCGCGAGCGCATCACCAGGGAGTGCGTGGTCGCGCCGCCGGCGCGGTAGCGGACCCCCTGCATCAGCTCGCCGTCGGTGATGCCGGTGGACACGAAGAAGACGTCGTTGGCGGAGACCAGGTCGTCGGTGGACAGCATGTGGTCGGGGTCCAGGTCGTGTCCGGCGTCGATCGCGCGCTGCCGCTCCTCGTCGTCGCGCGGCCACAGCCGGGCCTGGATGACGCCGTCGAGGCACTTCATCGCACACGCGGCGATGATGCCCTCGGGCGTGCCTCCGACGCCCAGCAGCAGGTCGATGCCGGTGCCCTGGCGGGCCGCCATGATCGCCCCGGCGACGTCGCCGTCCACCATGAACTTGATCCGGGCACCCGTCGCGCGGATCTGCTCGACCAGGTCCTCATGGCGAGGACGGTCCAGCAGCACGACGGTCACGTCCTCGGGCTTGCCGCCCTTGGCCTTGGCGACCTGGTGGATGTTCTCGGCGACGGGGTAGCGGATGTCGACGACGTCGGCGGCCTCCGGCCCGGTGACCAGCTTCTCCATGTAGAACACCGCCGACGGGTCGTACATCGTCCCCCGTGGCGCGACCGCCATGACCGCGATGGCGCTGGCCATCCCCTTCGCGGTCAGCGTGGTGCCGTCGATCGGGTCGACCGCGACGTCGGTCTCCGGCCCGGTGCCGTCGCCGACCTCCTCGCCGTTGTAGAGCATGGGCGCGTTGTCCTTCTCGCCCTCGCCGATGACCACGACCCCCCGCATGCCGACGGTGTTGATCAGCGCGCGCATCGCGTTCACCGCGACGCCGTCCGCGCCGTTCTTGTCCCCCCGACCGACCCAGCGGCCGGCGGCCATCGCCGCCGCCTCGGTGACCCGGACCAGGTCGAGGGCCAGGTTGCGGTCCGGCGGGTCGTGGACGACGGAGGCGAGGGTGTCCGGCATGGCCGTGATCCTAACGTGGGGGAAGCCGCGCCCGCGGCGGCCGCACGGCCGGCGCCGAGGAGGCGGGCGCGGGTCGCGTTCGCTGCCCGCGGTGCTGGGAGGATGGCCCGGTGAGCGAGCAGGCGGGCCGGTATCCGCGCACCTTCCCCGGGCTCGTGGGCGCGCTGGTCGTGCTGCTCGGGGCGGTCCTGGCCTTCGTGGCGTTCCGGGCGCTGGTGCGCGGCGACGTGCCGGACCCGGTGCGGGACGTCGCCTACGCCGACTCGCTGCGGTACGCGCGCACCGAGTCGAGCCTGCACGTGCTCGCCCCGGACCCGGTGCCGCAGGGCTGGCGGGTGACCAGCGTGCGCTACACGCCGGGCCCCGATGAGTCCTGGCACCTCGGGATGCTCACCGAGGACGGCAGGTACGTCGGGCTGGAGCAGGCCGACCGGTCGGCGGCGGCGATGGTGGAGGAGTTCGTGGACGAGGACGCCGACCCGGGGCCGCCGGTCGTCGTCGCGGGGCGGCGGTGGCAGTCCTGGTCGGACGCGGGTGGGGACCATGCGCTGGTGCGCAGGTCGGCCGGCACCACGACGGTGGTGGTGGGCAGCGGGTCGGCGGACGACGTGGCCAGGCTGGCCGGGTCGCTGGCTTGACCGTCAGCCCTCGCCCTCGTGGTCGGCGTCGCCCTCGCCGCCGTGCAGGGCCCGGTCGAGGCGGGCCCGCGCCCCGTCCAGCCAGGACTGGCAGATCCCGGCCAGCTCCTCGCCGCGCTCCCACAGCGCGATCGACTCCTCCAGGGTCGTGCCGCCGGCCTCGAGCCTGCGCACGACCTCGACCAGCTCCTCGCGGGCGTCCTCGTAGCTGGGCCGCTCCGCCGGCGACCCGCTCACCGGCCTACCTCGCGTCCCGGCCTGCGCCAGGTCGTCCGCCATGGGCGCTCCCCAGGTGGTCGCCGTCCCATCGCGGTCTGCCCGCTCTGCTCGGTCCTCATCGGTCCTCCTCGGCACCAGCCGCTGGTACGGCGTCGGTGGCGCGGTGCACCGCGTCGACCCGCAGGTCCAGGCGCCCGTCGTGGAGCCGCGCCTCCAGGGTCTGGCCGGGCCGGGCCGCCGCGGTGTCCCCGACGACGTGGCCGTCGGCGTCGTGCAGGACCGCGTAGCCCCGACGCAGCGTGGCCAGCGGCGACAGGGCGCGGATCCGGGCCAGCCGGTGGGCCACGTCGTCGCCGGCCCGGTCGAGCCGGTGGGTTACCGTACGCCGCGCCCGCTGGACCAGGTCGGTGACCTCGCGGGCACGGTGGTCCAGGCCGGCCTCGGGCGCGGCCACCGCGGGCCGGCCGCGCAGCATCGCCAGGGTCCGCTCCTCGTGGGCCAGCCGGCCGCGCAGCTGCGCACGCGCACGGTCGCGGAGCTGGCCGACCCGGCGCAGCTCCTCGGCGACGTCGGGCACCACGAGCTTGGCCGCGTCGGTCGGCGTGGAGGCCCGGACGTCGGCGACCAGGTCGAGCAGCGGCGTGTCCGGTTCGTGCCCGATGGCCGACACCACCGGCGTACGGGCCGCGAACACCGCGCGGACCAGCCCCTCGTCGGAGAACGGCAGCAGGTCCTCCACCGAGCCACCACCCCGCGCCACGACCACCACCTCGACGGCGGGGTCCCGGTCGAGGACCGCCAGGGCCTCGCGCACCTCCCGCGCGGCGGAGTGGCCCTGCATCGCGGCGTACGCGACCCGGAAGCCCACGGCGGGCCAGCGGCGACGCGCGTGCTCCACCACGTCGCGCTCCGCGGCCGAGCCCTCCGCGGTGACCAGTCCGACCAGCCGCGGCAGGAACGGCAGCGGGCGCTTGCGCTCCCGAGCGAACAGGCCCTCGGCGGCCAGCAGCTGCCGGCGGCGCTCGAGGCGGGCCAGCAGCTCGCCCAGCCCGACCATGCGGATCTCGTCGACCGCGAGGCTGAGGGTGCCGCGGTTGACGTAGTACGCCGGGCGGCCGTGCACGACCACGCCGGCCCCCTCGACCAGGGGCGGGTCGAGCGAGTCCAGCACCGGCCGCGGACAGGTGACGCTCATCGACACGTCGGCCACCGGGTCGCGCAGGGTGAGGAAGACCACGCTCATTCCCTGTCGCCTGCTGAGCTGGGCGACCTGGCCGTGCACCCACACGGCGCCGAGCCGCTCGACCCAGCCGCCGACCAGCGACGCCACCTGCCGCACCGGGGCCGGCTGGTCGGGGGTGGTGCGCAACGCCACGCCGAGCACCCTATGCGACGGCCGGCCAGGCTCCGCACCCGCGGCTCGCCCCGGGCCTGGATTGGCCCGACCCGCCTACCATGACCCCATGACCTCCGACCTCGGGATGCCCGCCGTCCTGCCGGCCGACGCGGACCGGACGGTGCTGCTGGCGGCCCCACGGGGCTACTGCGCGGGCGTCGACCGGGCGGTGATCACGGTGGAGAAGGCGCTGGACCTGTACGACGAGCCGGTCTACGTCCGCAAGCAGATCGTCCACAACAAGCACGTGGTGGCCGGTCTGGAGGCGCGGGGCGCCGTGTTCGTCGAGGAGCTCGACGAGGTCCCTGCCGGGGCGACCGTGGTCTTCTCCGCGCACGGGGTGTCGCCGACCGTGCACGCCGACGCGGCCGCCCGGGGGCTGAGGACGATCGACGCGACGTGTCCGCTGGTGACCAAGGTGCACCACGAGGCGCGGCGGTTCGCCCGCGAGGACTACGACATCTTGCTGATCGGCCACGCCGGGCACGAGGAGGTCGAGGGCACTTCGGGCGAGGCGCCGGCGCACATCCAGCTGGTCCAGACGCCGCAGGACGTGGCGCACATCGAGGTCCGCGACCCGGACAAGGTTGCCTGGCTCTCCCAGACCACGCTGTCGGTCGACGAGACGTTGGAGGTGGTCGCCGCGATCCGGGAGCGGTTCCCGGCGTTGCTCGACCCGCCCTCGGACGACATCTGCTACGCCACCCAGAACCGGCAGACCGCGGTCAAGGAGATCAGCCGCGACGCCGACCTGGTGATCGTCGTCGGCTCCGGCAACTCCTCCAACTCGGTGCGCCTGGTCGAGGTGGCGCTCGAGGCGGGCGCGCGGGCGGCGTACCGGGTGGACGACGCCGGCGAGATCGACGAGGCCTGGCTGGAGGGGGTCTCGACGGTGTCGGTCACCTCGGGAGCGTCGGTGCCGGAGGACCTGGTCGCAGGCGTCTTGGACTTCCTCGCCGACCGCGGCTACCCGGACGCCCGAGCCGTGCACACGGCGGAGGAGTCACTGGTCTTCGCGCTGCCTCCCGAGCTGCGCCGGGACCTGCGCGCGGCCCAGAAGGCGCGGGCCTGAGCGCTGCCTCGACGCCGGACCATGGGCCATCTGGTGGCTGGCTCAGCGCACCCGGGTGGGCGGCCGCTGGCCGGGCACCGGCGCGGGCTCGGTGGGCGCCGACGGCGAGGGCCGCTGCTGGGGCACCAGCACGCCGTGGTTGCGCAGGGCGATCTGGCGCAGCGCGAGGACGGCGAGCGCGAGTCCGTAGCCGACCACCAGCGCTCCGGCGTGGTGCGCGAGGCCGGAGACCACGGCCTGGACGACCCCGTCCTGGGCGTCGGCCACCGCGTCGCGGTTCCCCACGGCCACCCCGGCGACGACGCCGAGCAGCAGCAGGGGTGGCAGGACGCCGACGGCGAAGAAGTCGCGGGGCCGCACCGCCAGCGCAGCGCCGACGCAGACCGCCACGAAGGCGAGGTCGAACCAGAGTCCCAGCGCGGCCCCGGCGAGCAGGCCCAGCAGCACGACGACCACCAGCACGGCGGCCGCCGCCTGAGCGACGAGGCGGCCGGGATGCCGCCCCTCCTCCCACAGCGTGCGGTGGCGTGGCACGCGGCCAGGCTAGGGGCTGCCCAGGTGACGACTCGGTAGGCGCGCCGGAGCGGCGCCGGGGCGGCGGGCGGGCGGCCCGGGTCACGCCGTGTCCCGTTCCGCGTCGCCCTCCGGCGGCTCGGCCCACGCCGCCTCCCCGCCATCCAGCCACGGTGATCCTCGAGCGGGCGTCACGCCCTCCAGGCGGTCCGGTCTGGCCAGCGAGCGGGGCGACTGGTCGACCTGGCGTGGAGCGGCGACCGGTTCGTGGTCGACCAGGTCGCTCAGCCGGCGCGCGCTGACGAGCACGCGCGCATCCAGCGACCCGACCGCCGAGTTGTAGGCGCCCACCGTGGTGGCCAGGGCCCGGCCCACCCGGTCCAGGTGACCGGACCAGGTGGCGATGCGGCTGTGCAGCTCGCGGCCCAGGCCGTGCACCTCGCGGGCGCGCTCGGCCAGCGACTCCTGGGTCCAGGCGAAGGCGACCGTGCGGAGCAGCGCGATGAGCGTGCTGGGAGTCGCGATCACCACCTGGCGTGCTGCGGCGTACTCCAGCAGCGTCTCGTCGGCCTCGAGCGCCGCGGACAGGAACGCCTCCGCCGGCACGAACAGCACCACGAACTCCGGCGTGGAGGGCAGCAGCCGCCAGTAGGCCTTGCCGCCGAGCAGGTCGACGTGGGTGCGCAGCTGTCTGGCGTGCCGGGCCATCCCCGCGCGGCGGGTGTCCTCCTCCCCCGCGGACGTCGCGTCGAGGAACGCGTCGAGGGGGACCTTCGCGTCCACCACAACGTGCCGGTCTCCGGCCAGGTGCACCACGAGGTCGGGCCGGGCCAGGCCGTCGTCGGAGCGCAGCACCCCCTGCTCGGTGAAGTCACAGCGGGACACCAGCCCCGCCAGCTCCACGGCGCGACGCAGGTGCAGCTCGCCCCATCGGCCGCGCACCTGGGGGCGGCGCAGGGCCGTGGAGAGCGCGGCGGTCTCCCGGCGCAGCCCGTCGGCGCAGTGCCGGACGTCGTCGACCTGCTGACGCAGCTGTGCCTGCCAGGAGATCCGCTGGCCCTCGAGGTCGCGGAGCTGGTCGTGGAGCCGCTCGAGGCCGTCCTTGACCACGGCTTGGTCGGCCGCCCGGGCCTCGACCGCCCGGTCCCGCGCGGCGGCGACGTCGGCTGCGAACCTCGCCCGGGTCCACTGCGCGCCCACGAGGGCGCCCAGCGCCACGGCCAGCGCGAACCCGGTCAGTACGGCGATCAGGGCCAGTGTGTCCATGACCGCCAGGGTCCCCGGCCGCACCGACACTCCTCGCTCGCGTCGAGCCGTCAACTCTTGCGGGCCGAGCCGTCAACTGTTGCGGGCCGAGCCGTCAAAGTTGGTGGACCGCACCAAGATTGACGGCTCGACGCACCAACATTGCCGGGTCGGCGCACCAAGATTGACGGCTCGGCGCACCAAGATTGACGGTTCGGCGTCGTGGATGAGGAGTGGGGGTGGGGTCAGGGCGTAGGGGTCAGTCGGAGAGCTCGACGATGACGGGGGCGTGGTCGCTGGCGCCCTTGCCTGCCCGTTCGGCGCGGTCGACGAAGGCGTGGGTGACCCGCCGCTGGAGGGCCGGGGAGCCGAGGACGAAGTCGATGCGCATGCCCTTGTTCCGCTCGAAGCGCTGCCGGTAGTAGTCCCAGTAGGTGTACACGCCGGGGCCCGGCGCGTGCGGGCGGACCAGGTCGGCGAAGCCGGCGTCGACGAGGGCGTGGAAGGCCGCGCGCTCGGGCGGCGTGACGTGGGTGCTGCGGGCGAACACCGCCATGTCCCAGACGTCGTCGTCCTGGGGCGCGATGTTCCAGTCGCCGGCCAGCGCGACCGGCAGGTCCGGGTCCTCGGCGAGCCAGCCGGCGGCTGCGTCCCGCAGGGCCGCGAGCCAGGTGAGCTTGTAGGCCAGGTGGGGGTCGCCGACGGCGCGGCCGTTGGGCACGTACACCGACCACACCCGCACGCCGCCACAGGTGGCGCCGACCGCGCGAGCCTCCGCCGCGGCGGGCTCGCCGTACGGGGGCATCCCCGGGAACCCGCGCTCCACGTCGGCCAGCCCCACTCGGGAGAGGACCGCCACCCCGTTCCACTGGTCGACGCCGTACGTCGCTACGTCGTACCCGAGCGCCGCCAGCCCCATCGTCGGCCACTGGTCGTCGCGCGCCTTGGTCTCCTGCAACGCCAGGACGTCGAGGTCGTGCCGCTCCAGCAGCGCCTCGACCCGCCCGATCCGGGACCGGACCGAGTTGACGTTCCAGGTGCCGATGCGCATGGGGCGAACCTCCGGCTCAGCCGGCCGGCGGGTCGGCGCGCTCGTCGGCCTCGCGGCCCGGCGCCAGATGCGCGACGCGGGCCAGCCGCAGCGGCTCGAACCGGCCGGTGGTCTCGGCGGTGAGGCGTTCGGCGACCAGGCAGACGTGGTCGCCACCCTCGTCGACGAGCACGGTGCGTCGCAGCGCGAGCCGGTGCGGGCACCGGTCCAGGAGCGGCACCGAGCCGGCCCCCCGGCGCACGCCGAGGCCCGCGAACTTGTCGACCTCCTCGCCGGTCAGGGTGCCGAACCGCACGGCGACGTCGAGGTCGTCGGAGGTCAGGAAGTGCACGGCGAGGTGCGTGGCGCGCAGCCCGACCCGGTAGGTGTGGTTGGCCTTGGAGAGCCAGACACAGTAGCGCTCGGGGTCGATCGAGGACTGCGCGTGGAACCCGACCAGGCAGCCGGCCCGCTCCCCGGCCGCAGCCGTGGTGACCACGACCATGGGCGGGTCCAGGGCGGCCATCAGCGTGGTGAACGCCGGGTCCGGCTCAGGCATCGCAGGCCCTCTCGTACCGCAGGAACAGTGTGTCGCCGTCACGCAGGACGTGCCGCAGGACGAAGCCGGCGAGGGTCCGGCCGGGCGGGAACACCGCGACCGGGAGCGGGTCGCCGCCCATCACCGGCGCGACCGTGAGGCACAGCTCGTCGAGCCGGCCTGCGGTGACCAGCTCGCCGAGCCAGGTGGGCCCGCCCTCGCACAGGACGTGGTGGAGGCCGCGTTCGGCCAGCTCGGCCAGCAGCCGGTGGGGCTCGACGGCGGCCGCGCCGGCGACGAGCACGTCGGCCACCTCCCGGGCGCGCGCCAGCCGGTCCGGGGGAGCGCTCTGGCAGGTGACCACCATGGTGGGGCCGCCGGCCGGTGGGTCGGTGAAGGCCCGCGAGGACCAGTCCAGGTCCAGGGAGCGGGAGACGACGGCCAGGGGCGGGGTCGCCGGCCGGCCGGCGGCGAGGCGCGAGGCCTCCCGGGCGGCGTCCAGCCGGATCGAGCCGTACCCCTCCTGCCGCACGGTCTGCGCGCCGACCAGCACGACGTCGGCAAGGGTGCGCATCTCGCGGAACAGCGCCTGGTCCGGCGGCGTCGACAGCGCCCCGACGCGGCCGGCGATCGCCGCGGTGCCGTCGAGGCCGGCGACCATGTGGGCGGTCACCCAGCACCGCCCGCCCGAGGTGCGGCGGTCGACTTCGGCGTACGGCGCGAGCGGGTCGGCGACCGGCTCACCGGGTTCGAGCCACTGCACGCCGGACCACCCTTCACGCGGGACGACCCGGGGCGGGCCGCCGGCTCATCAGAACACGGCGACCCGCCCCGGTGTCGACCCTTCGGCGCGTCGGTGCCGCCTGGCTACGCGGCGGAGCGCGCGGTCAGCCGCTTGGCCAGCCGACGCAACGAGGTGTCCGGGGACAGCCCGCGGTCCAGGGGCAGCAGGTGGGTCCGGTTCTCGCGGTCGGCGATCATCCAGACCGCCTGGTGGTCGTACTCCGTGGCCAGGTCGTAGGCGCGGGCGTCGTCGCCCTCCGCCACGGCGGCGTTGATGGCCTCGACGTAGTCGGCGTGCATGGCGTCGAGGTCTTGGACCAGGGTGCGTTCCGGTCGCATGACATCCCTCCATAGGTTGGGTGGTTCTTCTAGTGTGCGGGAATGAGACGGCTGGATCGATAAAATCCATGTAAAGCCACATGTGACCTGCGCCCGGTCCGGCGTGACCTGCGCCACCGGGGCGGCCCACCCCGGGGCCGTAGACTGCCCGCCCGTGGCCCTCAGCATCGGAATCGTCGGCCTGCCCAACGCCGGCAAGTCCACCTTGTTCAACGCCCCTGACCAGGAACCACGTGCTCGCCGCCAACTATCCCTTCGCCACCATCGAGCCGAACGTGGGCGTCGTCGGCGTGCCGGACCCCCGGCTGGGCAGGCTGGCCGAGGTGTTCTCCTCCGCCCGCGTCGTGCCGGCCACCGTGCAGTTCGTCGACATCGCCGGCATCGTCAAAGGGGCGTCGGAGGGGGAGGGGCTGGGCAACCGGTTCCTCTCCCACATCCGGGAGTCCGACGCGATCTGCCAGGTGACCCGGGTGTTCCGCGACGACGACGTCACCCACGTCGAGGGCCAGGTGGACCCCGCCGGCGACATCTCGACCATCCAGACCGAGCTGATCCTGGCCGACCTGCAGACCGTGGAGAAGGCGGTCCCCCGTCTGGAGAAGGAGGCCCGGGGGAGGAAGGAGCTCGCGCCGGTCGTGGCGGCGGCCAAGGACGCCCAGGCCGCGCTGGAGTCGGGGACCCCCGTGACCGCCACCGCGATCGACCGGGCGCTGCTGCGCGAGCTGTCCCTGCTGACCGCCAAGCCGTACCTGTACGTGTTCAACTGCGACGGCGACGAGCTGGGGGACGAGCCGCTGAAGGCCCGCATGCGCGAGCTGGTGGCCCCCTCGGAGGCGATCTTCCTGGACGCCAAGCTGGAGTCGGAGCTGGTCGAGCTCGACGACGAGGCCGAGGCCCGCGAGCTGCTTGCGGAGATGGGCGTGGCCGAGCCCGGCCTCGACGTCCTGGCCCGGGTGGGCTTCGACACCCTGGGCCTGCAGACGTTCCTCACCGCCGGGCCCAAGGAGGCCCGGGCCTGGACGATCCGCAAGGGCGCGACCGCCCCCGAGGCGGCCGGGGCGATCCACACCGACTTCCAGCGCGGCTTCATCAAGGCCGAGGTGGTGTCGTACGACGAGCTGCTCGCCGCCGGCTCGATGGCGGCCGCCCGCGCCGCGGGCAAGGTGCGCATGGAGGGCAAGGACTACGTGATGGCCGACGGCGACGTGGTGGAGTTCCGCTTCAACGTGTGATTCGACGCGTTTGCGCAGGTCAGAGTGGGTGTGACCCCTCTCAGTCCGCACAGAGTCCGCAAGGAGTCTAGTGTGACGGGCTCGATCCGGCGGTTCGGAGGGCCGCTCCGGACCCCGTGTGCTGCCAGTGACCCGCCCGTGAGGTGACTGAGGTTTTCTCACCGGGTCGGTCGCTGAAGATGGAGTAGGACGAGTGCTGCGGCGGTGATGGCTCCGATCCTCCAGGGATCGAGGGTGATGCGTTCGAGGGCTTTCCAGGTGCG